>NZ_CP024894.1:7200000-7520035 GCF_002796545.1 Amycolatopsis sp. AA4 | reverse complement strand
CGGATCGCGGCCAAGCTCGGCAACCCCGTTCGGGACCCGCACGGCGACCCGATCCCGGCCCCGGACGGCAGCGTCGAGGAACTTCCGATGCGCATCCTGGACGACCTCCCGCCGGGCGCGGTCGGCGAGATCGTCCGCGTGTGGGACACCGACCCGGACCTGCTGCGCTACCTCACCGAGCACGCGATCGGGCTCGGCGAGCGCATCGAGGTCGTCGAGCGGCAGCCGTTCGGCGGGCCGATGGTGGTCAAGGTCGGCCAGCCGCCGGACGCCGCCACGCACGCGATCGGCAAGGAGATCGCGCAGGCGTTGTCGGTCACCTTGCGCTGAGGGTGGGCGCGGACCTGGCGCTCGCTGCTTGGTCGCCCACTGGACGGGACGGGCAAGGAGAGACAGCGCAGTCGTCGGTCGCCCTGCGCTGAGGGACGTACGCGAGAGTGTCGCTGCCGGACGGATGTGCCGGGCAGCCCGCCCGCCGACGATGGTCGGCATGACCACTACCAAGCCGTTCCGCTTCGGCATCGTCACCGGGTACGCCCCGGACCTGGAGTCCTGGACCGCGCAGGCCCGCCGGATCGAGGAATTCGGGTTCGACCTCATGTTCGCGACCGATCCGGTCGGCGGGCTCGACCCGCTGACGCTGGTTCCGGCCGCCGCCGCGGTCACCAGCAAGCTGACCCTCGGCACCTTCGTGCTGGCCGACCCGTTCCGCGACGCCCGGAGCCTCGCGTGGCAGGCCGACTCCCTGCATCAGGCGACCGGCGGCCGCTTCCTGCTGGGGCTGGGCGTCGGCCATCCGGGAGCGGGCAAGCACGCCGCGACGCTGGGCCGCGAGTTCCTTTCGCCGGGCGAACGCGTCGCCCGGTTGGCGGACACCCTCGAGGTGCTTGCGGAGCGCCCCGAGCGACCCCGGCTATTGCTCGCGGCTTCCGGGCCCAAAATGCTCGCGCTCGCCGCGCGCACCGCCGACGTCGTGACGTTTTCCTGGGGGCCGCGCACGACCGAGGACCAGGCTGACTCCATTGTGGACACTTTTCGCTCGTTCGCGGGAAACCGGGATGTCGAATTGGCGGTGAATCTCACCGCGATCGGGGACCGGCCCGCCCCGCAGATCGCGCGCTACACCGGGGTCGATGTGCCGCAGCTGGTGGAGGAGAAAGCCGTCACCGTGTTGCCGGAAAACCCTGACGCCGCCGGGGAAATGCTTCTCCGCTGGCGCGAACGGTGGGGGATTTCCTGTGTCACGGTCAATTCCGGCTATGCGGAACCGTTCGCCGCGATTGCCCGGGCACTCTCCGCACAAGGGTGAAAGCCCTTCCGATCATGCGTTATCCGGCCTACGCTCCGAGGTTTCCCAGCGACGTGGTTCGGAGCGTGTGCGATGACCGGTCAGCGAACACCGACGATCGACCGGGGGAGTACAACAGGGCGGGATCTCGGGCAATTGCTCGAAACCGGCCCGTTCGCCGAAGCGCTGCGCGCGGCCATCCGGGCCCGCGGGCTCGGCCTGGAACGCATCAGATATCGGCTGCGGGGAAGGGGAACGACGGTCAGTCTCGCGACGCTGAGCCATTGGCAATCCGGACGTTGCCGCCCGGAACGCCCGGAATCCTTGCGGGCACTGCGAAATCTCGAGCAGATCCTCGGCGTCCCGGACGGGTCGCTGCGCAGGCTGCTCGGCCCGCCGCGTCCGCGCGGCCAGTTCCATCAGCCGGGCCAGCCGCTCTCCTGAGCGCGCCCGGCCGCGGCGGACGACGAAGCGCGCGGGTGGATCCCGACACCTGCGCGCCGTCGTCCGCCGCGTTCGCCCGGAGGTGCCGCGCCGCTACGGCCGACGCCGCGCCCACTGCGGAGAAAACCCCAATGTGGCATTGGGTGCGTCAGACGCACCGAACGCCACATTGGGTGCGTCGCATGCACCCAATGCCACATTGGGGATCCGCACGCCCGGTGAGCTGAAGCCAGCGGCCGTACCGGCGGCTTCTACGATCGGACTCATGCGTGCGGTCGTGATCGAAGAGTTCGGCGTGCTTCCCGAGGTGCGGGAAGTACCGGATCCGGTGACCCCGGACGGCGGGGTCGTCATCGCCGTCGAAGCGACCGGGGTGTGCCGCAGCGACTGGCACACCTGGCAGGGGCACGACGAGGCGGTCCGGCTGCCGCACGTCGCCGGGCACGAGCTTGCCGGGCGGATCGTCGAGGTCGGCGCGGGGGTCAAGGGCTGGGCGAAGGGCGACCGGGTGACCGTCCCGTTCGTCTGCGCCTGCGGGGTCTGCGCGCAGTGCGCCAAGGGCGACCAGCAGATCTGCGACGACGAGTTCCAGCCCGGCGCGACCCACTGGGGTTCGTTCGCCGAGAAGGTCGCCATCGAGCACGCGCAGACGAACCTGGTCGCGTTGCCGGACTCGATGTCGTCGGCGGAAGCTGCTGCGCTCGGTTGCCGTTTCGGGACGGCTTTTCGCGCAGTGTTGCGCCAGGGCGGCGTACGCGCTGGGCAGTGGGTCTCTGTGTACGGCTGTGGCGGCGTAGGCATCTCCGCGGTTCTCCTGGCGGCCGCTGCGGGCGCGAAGGTGGTTGCGGTCGACGTCTCGCCGCAGGCGCGCGCGTTGGCGGAGCGTTCTGGCGCCGTGCTGAGCGTCGACGCGAGCGCATTCGACGGGCCGGAAGCGTTGGCCGCGTACGTCCGCGAGCGCACTGAAGGCGGTACGCACGTGTCGCTCGACTGTCTCGGCTCCCCGGCCACCTGTGCGGCTTCGGTGGGCAGCTTGCGCAAGCGCGGCCGTCACGTGCAGGCCGGGTTGATGCCGCCCAGCCAGGGGGTTCCGCCGATTCCGATGCACCGGGTGGTCGGCGGCGAGCTGGAAATCGTCGGGATCCATGGTCTGCAGGCGTACGAATACCCTGAGCTGCTCGGCGTGGTGGAGCGGTCCGGGATCGACCTGGCCGGGTTGATCGGCACGCGGATCGGGCTGGACGGGGTGCCGGCGGCGCTCGCTGCGATGAGTGATCCGGTGCCTGCTCGGGCCGGGGTGACTGTCGTCGAGTTCGGGTGACGAATGGTGACTGGCAAACACCCTGGGTGGCGAGTCCGAGTTGTAGCTGACGAAAACCTGGCGGCGCCCGCGGCGGTGTGGGAATCTTCGAAGCTTGGCGGCAAGTGGCGAGGGGAATCCGCCGCAGGAGCGCCCGTCCGGGTGGCTCCTGCGGCCGCCAGCCTGGGAGCGGCGTGATGGAGCTGCTGCCGCGTCCTCGCCGGGAGATTGCACCCGGAGCCGTGCACGTCCCGGATTGGCTCACCGGGGAAGAACAACGCGACCTGGTCACGGCCTGTCGCGGCTGGCGTGGCTACCGGTCGACCCGGCTGCCGGGCGGCGGGGTGATGTCGGTGCGCACGGTCTGTCTCGGCTGGCAGTGGCGGCCCTACCGGTACGAACGGCTGCGCGAGGACGGTTCGCCGGTGGAGCCGTTCCCGGACTGGCTGGCCGACCTCGGCCGCCGCGCGCTCGCTGACGCCTACGACCGGCCTGCCGACGATTACCAGCCCGACGTCGCGCTCGTGAATTACTACGACGCCGACGCGAAAATGGGCATGCACCAGGACAAAGACGAGCGTTCGACCGAGCCGGTCGTCTCGTTGAGCCTCGGCGACACGTGCGTGTTCCGCTTCGGCAATACCGAGCATCGCAATCGCCCGTACGCCGATGTCGAGCTGCGCTCGGGCGACCTGTTCGTGTTCGGCGGCCCGTCGCGGCTGGCGTTCCACGGGGTACTGAAAACGTTGCCGGGCACGGCGGATCCGGATCTTGGCCTGACCGGACGGCTCAATATGACGCTGCGGGTTTCCGGGTTGTGAACCGTACCCGTTGCCCGGGCCGGAGCTGGGCGGCGAGGTCCAGGTCGTCCTCGTCGACGACGGCGGCGACGGGGTAGCCGCCGGTCACCGGATGGTCGGCGAGGAACAGGATCGGCACGCCGGAAGGCGGCACCTGGAGCGCGCCGGGCATGGCGGCTTCCGGGGCCAGTTCGCCGACGCGGGCGCGGGTCAGCGCGGGACCGTCGAGCCGGACGCCGACGCGGTCGAGGTCGTTGGTCACGGTGTAGGCGCCAGTGAGCAAAGTGGACAGCGCGGACGGGGTGAACCAGTCCAGCCGCGGTCCGGGTTCCAGGCGCAGCACGGGTTCTTCGGCAAGCCGCGGCAAGGGGGCGAGGTCGATGCAAGGGGTGCCTTGCACCACTGAACCGATCGGCAGCGACATCCCGGCGGCGAGGACGGGCGGGCCGAGTTTGCCCAGCGTGTCCGTGGCGCGCGCGCCGAGCACCGGCGGTACATCCAGGCCGCCGCGCACCGCGAGATAGCTGCGCAGACCGAGCGACGCGACACCGAGTTCGAGTTCGTCCCCCGGGCGCAGGTGGATCGGCGCACCGACCGCGGCGGCCCGTCCGCCAGCGCGGATCGGCAGCCGCGCGCCGGTGACCGCGACGACGGCGTGCTCGGAAACCCGCAGGTGGAGGCCGCCGAGGGTGACCTCCAGCGCCGCGTGCGTTTCGGGGTTGCCGACGAGCCGGTTCGCCAGCTTCAGCGAACCCCGGTCGGCCGCGCCGGAACGGCCGACGCCGACTGCCGCGTATCCGGGCCGCCCGAGGTCTTGCACGGTCGCGAACGGGCCGGGCGCGAGGATCTCGATCTTCCCGGTCACCGAATCGCCTCGAACCGCACGCGGGTGCCCGGGACCAGCAGGTTCGGCTGCTCGCGGTCGACGTTCCACACCGGCGCGTCGCTGTGGCCGAGAAGGTTCCAGCCGCCGGGCGAGGAATGCGGATAGATCGCGCTGTACTCGCCGGCGATCGCGACCGCACCCGCGGGCACGCGCGTGCGCGGCGTGCTGCGGCGCGGCAGGTGCAACACCGGGTCGAGACCGGTCAGGTAGGCGAAACCAGGTGCGAAACCGCAGAACGCCGCGACGTAGGTGGCCGCCGAATGCCGTTGCACGACCTCGGAAACCGACAGTCCGGCGGCTTCGGCGACGTCCGCCAGGTCCGCACCGTCGTAGCGGACCGGCAGGGTGACGGTCTCCGCTGAGCGCTCGGATACGTCCACTGTGGACAAGGAGGCCAGCGTGCGCGTCAGCGTGGTGGAATCGGTGCGGGCGCGGTCGAACCGGACCAGCAGGGTGCGTGCGGCGGGGACGAGTTCGACAACGCCCTCGGGCTGGGCGGCTTCGCAGGCCGCCTGGAACCCGAGCACGTCATCGACCTCCACCAGCAACGCGGAACGGCCGTAGCGCAACACAGTGCTCACACGAACGACCTCAGCACCACGCCGGATTCGGTGAGCAGCTCGCGGATCCGCCGGGCCAGCTCGACCGCGCCGGGCGTGTCTCCGTGCACGCAAAGGGAATCCGCCCGCAGGGTGAGCTTGCCGCCGTCAGCGTCGACGACCTCGCCGGTGGTCGCCATGGTGAGCGCCCGCGCGGCGACTTCGTCCGCGTCGTGCAGTACCGCACCCGGCAGCTTTCGCGACACCAGCCGTCCTTCAGGCGTGTACGCGCGGTCGGCGAACGCTTCTGCGTACGCAGGCACGCCTGCCGCTTGAGCCGCACGCAGCATTTCGGAGTCCGGAGGACACAGCAGGGCCAGATCGGTGTGATAGCGCCGTACGCCTTCGACAAGCGCAGCTGCCTGCTCCGGATCGACAGCCGCGGTGTTGTACAGCGCGCCGTGCGCCTTCACGTAACGCACGCAGCTGTGCGCCGCGCGCGCGAAGGCATCGAGAGCGCCGATTTGGTACAGCACTTCGTCCGCGAGGTCTTCCGGTGCGATGTCGAGCGCGCGGCGGCCGAAGCCGGCGAGGTCGCGGTAGCCGACGTGCGCGCCGATGGTGACGCCGCGTTCGGCCGCGCGTTCGCACACGCGGCGCATCACGCTCGCGTCGCCCGCGTGGAAGCCGCACGCGATGTTCGCGCTGGTCACGATGTCGAGCATGGCTTCGTCGTCGCCCATGGTCCAGGCGCCGAAGCCTTCGCCGAGGTCGCTGTTGAGGTCCATGTCATCCCACCTGGTAATCGCGATCGGGTCGGTCGGTCAAGAACATGTAGCCGGGAGCGTGCGTGATGGCGAACGGCGGACGGGACGCCATCAGCGCCGCCTGCGGGGTGACGCCGCAGGCCCAGAACACCGGCACGTCGCCGGGCTCGGCGTCGACCGGATCGCCGAAATCCGGCCGGGCGAGGTCGGCGATGCCCAGCTCGGCCGGGTCGCCGACGTGCACCGGAGCGCCGTGCACCGCGGGCATCGCGGCGGTGATGCGCACGGCTTCCTCGACCAGAGTTTCCGGAATGTGCCGCATCGACACCACCATCGGGCCGCTCATCCGCCCGGCCGGTTCGCACTGCCGGTTCGTCACGTACATCGAGACGTTGCGGCCCTGCTCGACGTGCCGCAACGGGATGCCCGCCGCGCGCAGCAACGTCTCGAAGCTGAAGCTGCACCCGATGGAGAACGCGACCAGGTCGCTGCGCCATACCCCGGTGGCGTCGCTGATTTCGCTGGTCAGCGTGCCGTTGTGCCAGACGCGGTAGCGCGGCAGGTCGGTGCGCAGGTCCGCGCCGGGCGCGAGCCGGGTGGTCGGGTCGCCGGGTTCGCTGACGTCGAGCACGGGACACGGCTGCGGGTTACGAGCGCAGAACTCGCGGACGTCTTCGGCCCAGTCCGCGGGGACGGCGATCAGGTTGGTCTGGGCGTAACCGTCGGCCCAGCCGGTGGTCGGGCGCTCGGTGCCGGCGCGGAAGAGCGCGCGGGCCTCGGCCGGAGTGAGCGTCGAAGGATCGTAGGAAGTCGTCATACCTCCACCAGTTCCTTGCCTCGCGTTTCCGGCAGCCCGAGCAGCGCTACCGCGGCGATCGCGTAGCCGACCGCGCCGAGGACGATCGCGCCGCCCGCACCCAGAAAGCCCACCACGGCGGGGAAAGCGGCGCCGACCGCGCGGCCGAAGTTGTAGGTGAAGCCCTGTCCGGTGGCGCGCAGCGCGGTCGGGTACAGCTCGGCGAGGTACGCGCCGAAGCCGCTGAAGATCGCCGAAGTCGAGAAACCGAGCGGGAAACTGATCAGCAGCATCAGGCCGTTCGCGCCGTAGGGCAGCTGTACGAACAGCACGATCAGCAGCGCGGAAACGACCGAGAACAGCAGGAACGTCTTCTTCCGGCCGAGCAGGTCGGTGAGGTAGCCGCCGCAGACGTAGCCGATGAACGCGCCCGGGATCAGCAGCGCGAAGTAGCCGCCGGTGTTGACCACGGAAAGGCCGCGGCTGCTCTGCAGGTACTTCGGCATCCAGGTGAACAGCGTGTAGTAGCCGCCCTGGACGCCGGTCGCGAGGAGCGCGGCGAACACCGTGGTACGCAGGAGTTCCGGCCGGAAGATCCCGACGAGCGAGCCTTTGACCTTCGCGGAAACTCGTCGTTCGGCGGCCTCCGGCGCGTCTTCGACGCTGCGCCGCACCCACAGCACGAGCAGCGCCGGGATCACGCCGACCCAGAACAGCACGCGCCACGCGAGGTCCTGGTCGAGCACGCTGAACAGCACCGTGTAGACGATGACCAGCAGGCCCCAGCCGACCGCCCACGCGCTCTGCACGAACGCCACCGTGCGGCCGCGGTACTTGGCCGAGCAGTACTCGGCGACCAGCGCGGCGCCGACCGCCCACTCGCCGCCGAACCCGAGCCCCTGCAAGCCGCGGAAGACGAGCAGCGTCTCGAAGTTCGGCGCGAAACCGCAGAGCACCGTGAAGATCGTGTACATCGCGATGGTCAGCTGCAGCGTGCGGACGCGGCCGATGCGGTCGGCCAGCACGCCGGCCCCGACGCCGCCGATCGCGGACACGACCAGCGTGACCGTGCTGAGCAGGCCCGCCTCCCCGGACGTGATGCCGAAGTAGGCGGTGATCGCGGCCAGGCCGAAGGGCAGGGTCTGGTAGTCGAACGAATCGAGGCCGTAGCCGCCGAACGCGCCGAGGAAGGCGCGGCGGCCCTTGTGGCCGAGCGAGCGATACCAGCCGAACGGGCGGGCCGCGTTCGCGGTGCCGTCGGCGACGTTGACGTTCATAGGGCACCTCACAGGGGGACGAACTCATGGTGGCACGAGTCACATGGCCGCTACCGTACGGATCGTTCAACAATTCCACAAGTCCCTCATTTTATTGTTCACCGTCCGCTGGCTACGCTGGGCGACGTGGTCACAGACGGAGAGCCGATGGGCCTGGAAGCGGATCGCGGCCTGCTCGGCCGGACGAGCACCGCGGAACGAGTGGCGGGCGTGCTGCGCACGCGCGTTTCCGAGGGCTACTTCCTGCCTGGAGTACGGCTTTCGGAGCAGGACATCGGAAGCGCGCTCGGGGTCTCGCGCAACACGCTCCGTGAAGCCTTCCGGCTGCTGACGCACGAACGGCTGCTGGTCCACGAGCTGAATCGCGGCGTTTTCGTGCGGGTGCCGAGCGTCGAGGACGTGCGCGACATCTACCGCGTCCGCAAGCTCATCGAGTGCGCGGCGGTCCGCGACGTGACCGAGAAGCCGGCGGCGTACGACAAGATCGCCAGCATCGTCGCGGACGGCGATCGCGCGGCGAAGCAGGCGCAGTGGCAGGACCTGGGCACCGCGAACATCCGGTTCCACGCGGAGCTGGTGGCGCTCACCGGCAGCGAGCGCATCGTCGAGCTGATGCAGGCGCTTACCGCGGAACTGCGGCTGGTGTTCCACGTGATGGCCGACCCGCGCCGTTTCCATGAGCGGTATCTGCCGCGGAACCACGAAATCCTCGAAGTGCTCGCGGCTGGCGACGGGATCCGTACTGCGGAGATGCTCGCCGTGTACCTCGACGACGCCGAAGCGCAGCTGGTCGAGGCCTACGCGGAGTTGTCCGGCGCTCGTTGAGCGGTTCGGCCGAAACCGGCCGGTTTGCCCCGGGAAGGCAGCGCGGATGGCCGTTCGGCCCTTCCTGTCCCGCGCAAGGCCCGCGGCGCACGCGGGCTGGCTACCTTCGGCAGTGGGCCGCGTGAGCGTGCCGCCCCGGGCGTCGGGACCCCCAGCCGACGCGCGGAGGGCGGCCCACGCGGTTTTCCGCGGCGGGCCGTGGCCACCGGGGGGTGGTTACGGCCCGCCGTCTTACTTCAAGGCAACTTGTCCACAGTGGACGGCTACTGGTTCACCGACCATTTCTGGTTGACGTTCCCGGTGCACGTCCACAGCTGCAGTTTCGTCCCGTTGGCCGAACTGACCCCGGCCGCGTCGAGGCATTTGTTCGCGTGCGGGTTGACGATGTCGTGCGCCGCGGTCACGACCCACTGCTGCGCGTCGCTGTTGTTGCAGTCGTACATCTGGACCGGCGTGCCGTCAGCGGTGCCGGAGTACTTGACGTCCATGCACTTGCCGAGCGCGCGAATGGTCCCGTCATTGCCGATCGTCCAGTTCTGCGCGGCGTTGCCGTTGCAGTCAGTGATCTGCAGCTGGGTGAAATTCGCCGGATTGGCCCAGGGCACGTCGACGCATTTGCCGCCGATGCCGATGATCCGGCCGCTCGACCCGCCGGTGCTGCTCGTGGTCACGTGCACGTAGTCGACGACCAGTTGCTGCGGGAACTGCGTGCTGCCGTCCGGATCGCCGGGCCAGTCGCCGCCGACCGCGAGGTTCAGGATCAGGTAGAAGGGATGGTCGAAGACCCAGCGGTTGCCGTTCAGGTCGGCGGGGGTGCGGATCTGGTAAGCGTTGCCGTCGACCGACCAGACGATCTTGTTCGGCGACCAATCGACCGCGTAGGTGTGGAAATCGTCGGCGAAAACCGGGCCGTTGTACGGAGCGCCGATCCCGCCCGCGCCGGAGTAGCCGGGGCCGTGGATGGTGCCGTGCACGGTGTTCGGCTCGCGGCCGATGTTCTCCATGACGTCGATTTCGCCGTCGTTCGGCCAGTTTCCGCCGCCGAGCATCCAGAACGCGGGCCACATGCCCTGGCCGCGCGGGATTTTCATCCGGGTCTCGACGTGCCCGTAGGCCTGGCTGAATTTCCCGGCGGTGTTGAGCCGCGCGGACGTGTACTGGCAGGTGCCGTACCAGCAGGTGTGGCCGGAGTTTTCGCGTTTCGCGGTGATCACCAGGTGGCCTTGGCCGTCGAGGGCGCCATTGGCGGCACCTGCGGTGTACCACTGCCGTTCGTGGTTGTTGCCGTTGTTGTCGCCGGTTTCGTAGGTCCATTTCGACGCGTCGGCGGCGGCTCCGGCCGGACCGTTGAAATCGTCGGTAAAGCTGTCGGCGGCGGCCGCGAGGGGAGGAGCCAGCACGGCTGGCGCGGCTTGGAGGCCGAACGCCAGAAGCGCGGCGGCGGCGAATGCGGTGGGGAGGCGTCTGAGGAAATTGGGCATGCGTGGTCACCTCGGTTTCCGGGAGGAACCTGGGGGAGTGCTTTGTTGTGGCGGGCAACAAAGTAGGAGAAGTATGCCTGGTCTGGACCTCTGCGGCAATGGTCCGGCGGCGGCCGGCGGTCGTCACGCTCGGTTCAGTGGATCACCTGGCCGAGGGTAAGGCTGCCCCCACCGCACTGACGCCAGTCGGCACCATGGTTCGCGCGGGGTACCCGTCCTACGTTCGGAAGTGCCAGCCGAGAACGGACGACGGAGAGAGGCGAACATGACGGCGGGGACGGATCTTCGACCACAGCGGGCGGAGCCCGCGGCGGAGCGAACGGTACGGGTCGAGCCGAAGAAGCACTGGTGGCGGCGGCCCTGGATAGTGCCGCTGGGCCTGGTGATCGTCGCGTTCCTGGCGTATTCGCTGCCGCCGTACCTCGCGCTCGACCCGGCCCGGTCCCGGGTGCCTTCGACCTTCCCGGCGCACTACCTGATCCTGTCGGCGCACGTGGTGTTCGGCTCGATCGCGATGGTGACCGCGCTGCTGCAGGTCTGGCCGTGGATCCGGCGGAAGCATCCAGTGCTGCACCGCTACGCCGGCCGCGCGTACGTGTTCGCCGGGGTGCTGCCGTCCGGGGTGCTGGCGCTGACGGTCGGCGCGGCGACTCCGTACGGGCCGGTGACCCGCGCCAGCGACGTGCTGCTCGCGGTGCTGTGGCTCGGTGCGACGTGGGCGGGTTACCGCGCCGCTCGCGAACGCCGGTTCGGCGATCACCGGCGCTGGATGATCCGCAGCTTCGCGATGACGATGTCGATCATCCTGAACCGGCTCATCGGCCCGATCGCGGCGATTTTCCTCGAACCGCAGCTCGCCACCACGTTCGGCGGCAGCGAGATCGCGCTGGGGCAGTCGGTCGCGGCGCTCGGGGCGTGGGTGAGCTGGACGGTCGTGCTGATCGCCGCGCAGCTGTGGCTCGACCGGAAACCGAAACGGCGCGCGAGCGTTTAGCCGCGGCTGGATACCTCCTGCTGGTGTGTTCGCCAGCAGGAGGCTTATCCGCGCCGCTGAAGCGACCGCGCGATGATCGTCCGCTGGATCTCGGACGCGCCTTCGTAAATGCGCGGCGCCCGGACCTCGCGATACAGGTGTTCCAGCAAATGCCCGCGCCGCAATGCTCGTGCGCCGTGCAATTGCACCGCTTGATCCACGACGTACTGCGCGGTCTCGGTCGCGAACAACTTCGCCATTGCCGCGCGACCGGCCAAGTTCTGCTCGCCCGCGTCGTAAGCCGCGGCGGCGGCGTACACGAGCAGCCGGCCAGCTTCCGTCCGCGTCGCCATTTCGGCCAGCGTGTGTGCGACCGTCTGCTGCTTCACCAACGGACCGCCGAATGCTTCGCGCGAAGCCGTGTACTCCACGGTCGCATCGAGCGCGGCCTGCGCCATCCCGACCGCGAAGGCACCGACGCTCGGGCGGAACAGGTCCAAAGTGCGCATCGCTACGGCGAAACCGCGGTTCTCCTCGCCGAGCAATTCGTCGCGGTTCACCCGGACGCCGTCGAACACCACGGTGCCGATGGGGTGCGGGCTCACCAAATCCAGGTGCTCGCCGCTGAGCCCGGCACGGTCGCCGGGGACGACGAAGGCGCTGACGCCGCGTGAACCGGCATCGGGAGTCGTGCGGGCGAAGACCGTGTAGAAATCGGCTTCCGGGGCGTTCGAGATCCACATTTTCGTGCCGGTGAGCCGCCAGCCGTCACCGTCTGGTTCGGCGGCGAGTTGCAGGGCGGCGGCGTCGGATCCCGCATCGGGTTCGGTGAGGGCGAAGGCGGCGACGGCGTCACCGGCGGCGACGGCGGGGAGCCAGCGCCGGACCTGTTCGTCCAAACCGGACTGCAGCACCGGGTAACTGCCCAAGCCCTGCAACGCCAAGGCGGTTTCGGCTTCGGTGCTTTGGGTGGCGAGGGCTTCTCGCAGCAGACACAGGTCGGTCGCGGCGGCTTGCCGGGTCGGCTGTCCACTTTCGACTCCGGGGAACAGCCGAGCAAGCAAACCGTGGGAGCCCATGGCCTTGAGCAGTGGACGGTTGACCGCGCCTTCGGCACCGGCGGCGGCCAGTTCGACTAGCTGCTCGGCGGCGATTTTCCGGACAGAAGCGGCGTACGCGGTCTGTTCCGGAGTGAAAGCGAAAGCGTTCATCGGGCGTCCTCCGGTCGCCAGCGGGCATGGGCGGTCTGGTGGCCGCCGGTGCGGACCAGGTCGAGCCGGGGTTCCGGGCCGTCGGTGCGGCCGGTCTGCGGCGGGCGTTTGCCCGCTGCCCACTGTTTCGGCCACGGCACCGGATACTCCTGCGCCGCAGCCGCGTGCAAGGTCCATTGTGGATTGAACAGGTGGGTGCGGCCGAGCGCGCACAGGTCGGCGCGGCCCGCCAGGATGAGCGAGTTCACGTCGTCGTACGAGGAAATCGCGCCGACAGCGATCACCGCGGTGCCGTAGCGACGGCCGACCTCGTTGCGGATCCGGTCCGCGTACGGCGTCTGGTAGCTGCGGCCGAACTTCGGCTTCTCCTCGCTGACCACCTGGCCGGTCGACACGTCGATCGCGGCCGCGCCGTGTTCGGCGAACGCCTGCGCGATCGCCACGGCTTCGTCGGCGTCGTTGCCGCCCTCGAACCAGTCGGTGGCGGAGATCCGGACGGTCAACGGCCGGTCGGCCGGCCACACGGCGCGGACCGCGTCGAAGACCTCCAGCGGGAAGCGCAGCCGGTTTTCCGGGGAGCCGCCGTAGGAATCGGTGCGGTGGTTGGTCAACGGGGACAGGAACGACGACAGCAGATAGCCGTGTGCGCAGTGCAGTTCCAGCAGATCGAACCCGGCGCGCGCGGCGGCTTCCGCGGCCGACACGAACTGGTCCCGGATCTCGCCCAGTTCGGCGACGGTCAGTTCGCGCGGCGTCTGGTTGTTCGGCGAGTACGGCAGCGCGGACGGCGCGCACACCTCCCAGTTGCCCTCGGGCAGCGGGTCGTCAATGCCTTCCCACATCAGTTTCGTGGAGCCCTTGCGCCCGGAATGCCCCAGCTGCAACCCGATCTTCGCCGGGGTTTCGCGGTGCACGAAGTCGACGATCCGCTTCCACGCGGCCTCCTGCTCGGAGGTGTAAAGCCCGGGGCAGCCCGGCGTGATCCGGCCTTCGGCGGACACGCAGATCATCTCGGTCATCACCATTCCGGCCCCGCCGAGCGCCTTGCTTCCCAAGTGCACCAGGTGGAATTCGCCGGGGACGCCGTCGACCGCGGAGTACATGTCCATCGGCGACACGATGATCCGGTTCGGCAATTCCAGCGAACCGATCCGCACCGGCTGGAACATCGGCGGCGCAACAGATGTACCGAGCGAATCGGCGAACCACTGATCCAGCGAAGCGGCGAATTCCTTGTCCCGCAGCTTCAGGTTGTCGTAGGTGACGCGACGGCTGCGGGTCAGCAGGTTGAACGCGAACTGCTCCGGTTCCTGATGCGTGTACTGCGCGAGGTTCTCGAACCACTCCAGGCTCGCCTGCGCCGCACGCTGCGTCGAAGCGACTACCGGACGCCGCTCTTCTTCATACGCGGCAAGGGCTTCCGGGACGCTCGGCTGTTCGTGCAGGCACGCGGCGAGCGCGAGAGCGTCCTCCATGGCGAGCTTCGTGCCAGAGCCGATCGAGAAATGCGCGGTGTGGGCCGCGTCGCCGAGCAGCACGACGTTGTCGTGGACCCAATTTTCGCAGCGGACCGTGCCGAAGGTGGTCCACTTGGAATTGTTGGCCAGCAACTGGTGTCCGTCGAAAATGTCGCCGCACAGTTCGCGGATCAGTTCGATCGACTTCTCGTCGCTTTCCCCGGGACCGAGGCCGGTGGCGGCGATCGGGCCGAACGCCCGCTGCCAGACGTCCTCGTGCATCTCCAGGATGAACGTGCTGCCGTCGCGGCCGTACGGGTAGCCGTGGACCTGCATGACGCCGTGCGGGGTTTCGAGCACGTAGAACTTGAACGCGTCGAACACGAGGTCCGTGCCGAGCCAGAGGTAGCGGCACTGTCGGGTCTCGACAGACGGCCGGAACGAACCGGCGAACGCCGTGCGCACCGCGGAATTCACGCCGTCGGCCGCGACCACGAGGTCCGAGGACGCGGCCAGTTCGGCGGGATCCGGCGCGAGACTGCGGAATCGGACATCGATGCCCATTTCGCGACACCGCTGCTGCAGGATCGCGAGCAGCCGTTTGCGGCTCATCGCGGCGAATCCGTGCCCGCCCGAGGTCGACACCGTGCCGCGGTAGTGCACGTCGATGTCGTCCCATCGCGCGAACTCCCGGCGCATCGCCTCGTGCACCGCAGGGTCGGCGTGCTCGATGCCGCCGAGCGTCTCGTCGGAGAAGACGACGCCGAAGCCGAACGTGTCGTCCGGCGCGTTGCGCTCCCAGACCGTGATCTCGTGGTCCGGGCCGAGTTGTTTCGCGAGCACGGCGAAGTAGAGCCCCGCAGGCCCGCCGCCGACTACTGAAATCCGCACGTGACCCAGGGTATGTCGTCTGTCCTACGGTCGTCAAGAAGACGATAGATGGGTTACGCTCCCCGGCATGGAGCGGATCAATCCCCCCGAGCTGGGCAAGCCGTCGGGGTTCTCGCACGCGGTGGCGGCGCAGGGCAGGCTGGTGTTCCTCGCCGGGCAGACGGCGCTGGACGCGGACAACCGGATCGTCGGCGACGGCGTGGTGGAGCAGTTCGAGCGCGCGCTCGGCAACCTGCTCACCGCGTTGCGCGCGGCCGGCGGCGAACCCGCGGACCTGTGCAGCCTGACCGTCTACATCGTCGACATGGACGACTACCAGGCGCACGCGCGCGAGATCGGCCGCGTGTGGAAGCGGCTGGTGGGCACGGATTACCCGGCGATGGCCGGCATCGGCGTGAACCGGCTGTGGGACGTCGAAGCGCTGGTGGAAGTGCAGGGCTACGCGGTGGTCAACCGCTGAGCACCTGCCGCAGGTGCGTGCGCGCGGCTTCTTCGAGCCGGTCGTGCAGCGTGAAGAACACCTCGGCGGCGCGGATGCCGGACCAGCCCTCGGGCAGCAATTCCGCGGGCAGGCACGGGTCGAGGTACGGCATCCGCCGCCAGCCGGTGAGCACGCGGAGGTAATCGGCGAACGCTTCGTCGGTGGGCGTCGTGCGGCGGCGCTGCCACCGGCGCAGCGCGGGTTCGTGCTCTTCGAGGAACGCCGTGTACAGCTCGTCCAGCTGGTCCAGATCCCACCACTCGCGCACCTTCTCGCGCGGGTCGCCGAACGCCAGGTGCTCGGCGCGGAACACGTCTGCGTACTCGGCCAGCCCGAGGCGTTCCAGGGTGCCGACAGTGGCCTCGTACAGGTGCGCGGGGGCGATCCAGACGCCCGAGGACGCGGTGCCGAACCCGAGCCGCGACAACTGCGTCCGCAGCACGTGCCGCTTGTGCCGCTCGGCTTCCGGCACCGAAAACACCGCGAGCAGCCAACCGTCGGCCAGCTTCGCGCGGTCCCGGCGGAAGATCCGCTCGTCGCCTTCGCGCAGCAAATCCAAGGCGGTACCGGACAATTCGTACCCGGCGGCTCCGTCGCGGCGCACCGCTTCGAGGACCCCGCGCCGTTTGAGCCGGGAAATCGACGACCGCACGGCGGGCTCGTCGACCCCGACCGCGGCGAGCAGATCGATCAGCGAGGCGACCGAAAGCCATTCGCCGCCCGCCTGGTGGTGCACGCCGTAGACCGACACGATGAGGTGCCGGGGCTGGGCCGCGCGCCCGCTGTCGGCGTCGGCTGCTTCCGGTACGGCCGTCACCCGCTCACCATACAGTGCCGTTCGCCGCCGATCCGGCTGCAGCTTCGCCTGCTTCCGGTCGGACCGCGACCGGCGAGGGGTAGCATTTCCCGCGCGATGGCGTTTGTGAGCAATGCACCGTTGGTCAGCCGGCTGACCCGCCGCGGACGGCTGATGGCGAAACGGACCTGCGACCGCCGGGGTCACGCCTTCGCGTTCGGCCGGTTCCTTTTCCGCACCCCCACCGCGTGGGAGTACGCGGCGGCGGTCGCGGGCGGCAGCGATCCGGCCGCGCAGCGCTGGCTCGGCTGGCTTCCCGAGTCCGTGGTGGCCGAGCCGATGCGCGGCGAGGCGCTGCGCGTCGTCCCGGGCACCGGACCGGACTGGACCACGCCGGACCCGCATTCGGTGGACGTCGTCGCGATCGATCTCGTGGCGGGCCGCTGCGCTGGTCTCGTGAGCGTGCACGCGGGCGAGGACGGCGGCCCGGAAACCGGCGGCTATCTCGCGCCGGGGTATCGCGGGCAAGGCTTCGGCCGCGACTTGTTCGCCGCCGGTCTCATCCTGGCGCACGAGCATCTCGGGCTTTCGCGGGTGCGCGCCGGCGCGGAGGTCGGCAACGTCGCCAGCGGCCGTTCGCTCGAAGGGGCCGGACTGCGCCGGGTGCCGGGCCCGCCGCGGTACACGCTGCCGGACGGTCGGGCCTGTGAGGCCTCGTGGTACCAGCACGACGCGGCGTGGCCGCGGAAATGCGCGGGGCCGCAGGCGCAGTGGCTAATCGCCTCGTGAGCCGTATTGCTCGTACACCTTCAGCGTGTTGATCACCAGCGCGCGTTCGCTGGGGCTCAACGGCGTCAACGCTTCCTGCCACGCCTTCGCGCCGCGCGCGAGCCACGCGTCGACGGCCGGGCGCTTGTCCGCGTGGATGCTCACGATGGTGCGCCGCCGGTCGTCCGGGTCCTCGGCGCGTTCCAGCACGCCCTGCCGGGACAGGTCGCCGATCATCAAACTCGCTGTGGTGGGCGCGATTTCGAGCCGTCCGGCGAGTTCGTTGACCGTCATCGGGCCGTCGAACAGCAGATACGCCAGCAGGGACAAATGCCGCGGCGCGAGTGTGACGTCGTCGAGTTCCGGAGGCGGCGGCGTCCGCTTCGCGCGCCCTACAATGCGGGGCATCAGAAGCAGCAGTTCGCGGACCCCGTCCTCGACGGTCGGGCCGGATTCGGTGGCCATGCCGCGACAGTACCTGCGCGTGTGTTGACAGCCCGATTCGCGCGCTCCTAGGTTTGTTGTTACATCATCAATTCAGGGAGTTCTCCGATGTCGGACTGGAATCAGCAGATCATCGACGAGTTCCGCGCCAACGCGGGCAAGGTCGGCGGGATGTTCGAGGGCAAGAACATGGTGCTGCTCACGCACACCGGCGCGAAGAGCGGCAAGCAGCGGGTGAGCCCGCTGGTGTACACCACCGACGGCGACCGGATCGTGATCGTCGCGTCCAAGGGCGGCGCGGACACCAACCCGGACTGGTACCACAACCTCGTCGCGAACCCGTCCGTCACGGTCGAGATCGGCACCGACAAGTTCCCGGCGACGGCGAAGCTCGTGACCGACCGCGCCGAGCGCGACCGGCTGTACGCCAAGATGGTCGAGCACGCGGAGGGCTTCGCGGAGTACGAGAAGAAGACCGAGCGGCTGATCCCGGTCTTCGTTCTCGAACGCTGAATCAACCCAGCGGCTGCCCGTAGACAAAGCTCCGCAGCCGTCCAGTCGACATCGGATCCAGCGGAGCGAACAACTTGGCGTGGGCGGCCTGCACGGTCGCCGCGTCCGGTTCGATCATCGAAAGCGCGCGCACGGTGTAGCGCGAATCGGCGGTGAAATCCGGTGCGGACGAGTGTCGGTACGCGCCGCCGAGCAGGTCGATGATCAGCACGGTCGGAACCGGGGCGTCCGGGCCGGCGTGATCGAGCACCGTGCTCAGCACGTCGTCCCGGAGTTCCGGCAGCACGCGGTTGTCGCCGAGGTACGAGTGCGGGTTCGGCGGTTCCGCGGCGATCTTGCCGGAGTCGGTGAACGGCATCGTGGTCAGCGTTTCCTGCAGCGGGCCCAGCGGGCGCAGCGGTGCGACGAGCTGGTCGCCGTCGCTGCCGAGGTAGGCCACGCGAACGTGGGCGATGTGCTTGCCCCGCAACGGTTCCGGAACCATCGGCAGATCCGGGTAGGGCACCATCGCGACCGAGGTGCCGACGGTGTCCGGCAGGTCGGCGGTCCAGTCGCGCCAGGTGCGCAGGACTTCGGGGATCTTGGCGGTGTCGAAGTACAGCCCGCCGCCGTACAACGTGGTCACCGGGACCAGTTCGAACTCCAGCGCGGTCACGATCCCGGCGTCGATCGGGCCGGTCGTGCGCGTGCCGTCGGGCCGGACGAGTTCGGCGGCGCGGACGCGGTCCGAGGCCAGGCCGAAGTGCCGGCCGAGGAGACCGAAACCGCCGCCGAGGGTGTAGCCGACCACGCCGACGCCCGGGGCCGAACCGCTCAACGGCGCGAGACCGTGTTCCGCGGCGGCGGCGAGCACGCTGCCCCAGGTGGTCCCGGCTTCGACACGCGCCACGGCGCGGTCCGGGTCGATGGTCACGCCGGTCATCCGGCGCGTCGAGATCAGCACGCCCTCGGCAGGCGCGCGCAGCCCGTGTCCGGTCGCCTGCACGGACACCGGCAGGTCGCGCTCGGCCGCGAGCCGGACCGCGGCGGCGATGTCGTCCGCGCTGGTGGCGGCGACGACGAGCTGCGGCGTGGAGGTGATGCCGGTCTGGAACCCGGCGATCTCTTCGCGGTAACCGGCTTGGTCAGGGGTGAACGTCTGCATGCCTTCAGCGTGCTAGCCGATTGATGATAAGTCCAAGAGATACTAGTTCCAACGGCTAGAATCATTGGTTATGGAACTGCACCAGCTCGAGTACTTCGTCGCGGTCGCCGAGGAAGCCAACTTCACGCGCGCGGCGGCCCGGATGCATGTCGCGCAGCCCGGGGTCAGCGCGCAGATCCGGCGGCTGGAACGCGAGCTGGGGCAGCCGTTGTTCGACCGGTCCGGGCGCACGGTGCGGCTCACCGGCGTCGGCGCGGCCGCCCTGCCGCACGCTCGGGCCGCGCTCGCGGCGGTGGCGGCGGTGCGCGAGACGGTCGCGGAGCACGAGGGGCTGGTGCGCGGCCAGGTGGCGATGGGGATGGTGACCTCCGCCGGCCCGGTGGCGCTGCCGGAGTTCCTGGCCGGGTTCGCGGAACGCTATCCGGGAGTGGAAATCACGCTCAGCGAAGCGAATTCCGACCTGATGGTCGAGGCGTTGCGCGAAGGACGGCTGGACGTCGCGGTGATCGGCCTGGCCGACGGCGAGCCCGCCGGGCTGACCACGCAGGTCGTGCTGGACGAGGAACTGGTCGCGGTCACCGCACTGCGCGACGAATTCGCTGACCGAGCTTCGCTCACCCTGGCTGAGCTGGCGGACCGGTCGTTGATCTGCCTGCCGAAGGGCACCGGCATGCGCGGTGTGCTGGACCGCGGGTTCGCCGCGGCCGGACTGCGCTCGCGCGTGACGATCGAGGCGAGCGACCCGAACGTGCTGGCCAAGCTCGCGATGCGCGGTCTCGGCGTGGCGCTGGTGCCGGAATCGCTGGCTCGCTACTACGCCGGGGAACTGCACACCCTGCGGCTGCGGCCGGAGTTGCGCGGGCAGCTGGCGCTGGCGTGGCGGTCGGACGGTCCGGCGGGGCCTGCGGCTCGGGCGCTCATCGAGTTCGCCCGGTCGGTGCTTTAGCGGGCGGCGAAGGATACCGACGCCGTCCCGGATTCGCCAAGGAATTCCGGCGGGAATTCCCGAACCGACGAGGTGCCGCTCCCGAACATATCCGCTTCGGTGGGCCGTTCAGGTTATCTTGCCGCGTATTCGCGGAAATTCGTCGTACTGTCGGCAGCGGCCGCGAGTGCGGTTGAAGTTCCGGAGAAGACGGAGGTATTTCCGTGAAGCTGGTTCGTCTCGTACGCAAGGCCCTTCCGAGCAAGAGCCTGAAGTCTTATGCCTGGTACGGCTGGATCTGACCGTCCCGTTAAACGGGACCGGCCGGTTCCGGAATTCCCCGGAGCCGGCCGGTTTTCCCGCTCAAGAGGAGGTGTGCGTGACCATTCCCGCTGAACGGAACAAAGTGCGGCAGTTGGTATTCGCGCCGCGTCTCCAAGAACTGTTCGACCGTTATCGGGGAAAATCCTTCTTTCGGCTGGAACCGGACACCGTCGGCGTCGCCGGGGCGGAGCTGATGGACGCGCTGCTGCGCAGCCGGCCCGCGAATGCCGAGGAACGGCCGACGTTCAAGCCGGTGCGCGGGCGGGTCGTGACGCGGCCGGAATCGTCGACGCTGATGCGGGCGGTCGGCGCGGACGTGCGCTCCGCGCTCAAGAAGCCGCTCGGCGACGCTGACCTCGCCGGAACCTGGCCCGCCGGGCCGCACAACTACCTGCGGGACCTGGTGTTCGGCCGCGAGCAGCGGCGGTTCCGGGTCCTCGTCGACCGGCGGCTGGAGCTGACGCCGAAGATCACCTGGGCGGCGGTCGCCGCCGGAGCCGCACTGTGGGGACGGCCCGCGCCGGAGGTCGCGCTGTCCACTTTGGCGCGAATGGTGCTGGAGGCGGACACCTACGAGCAGCGCCGTTTCGCGATGTACCTCTACCGGCGCGTGGCCGGGCCGGTCTGCTTCACCGTCGCCGCGCTGGTCACGAACGCCTTGTGGCTCGGCTCGCCGCTGGACGACGACGTGCCCGCGGAGTACGTGCTCAACGAGGCACTGCGCCTGCTGCCGCCGTCGTGGAACATCCTGCGCGTGCGGTCGCCGGAGTTCGCCGAGGTGGACGCCCGGATCGGCGCGGGCGACGACGTCCTGCTGCTGCCGCTGCTGAGCCATCGCGACCCTGAGTTGTGGGACGCGCCCGACGAGTTCCGGCCGAGCCGCTGGGCCGCGCTCGACCCGGACGCCCACCCGGGCTACCTCCCGTTCGGGCACGGCAACGAACGCTGCTGGGGCCGCCACCTGGTGCTGCCGCTGGCGGAACGCGTGCTCGACCTGGTCCGGCGCGACGGGCTGGTCATCGACCCGGCGCAGACCCGGGCCCGGGTGCACCTGGACGGGCTGCTGGAGGTGGCCGACGTCCGGGTCGTCCGTGCCTGAGCGCTCTTGACAAGGTGTCAACGGAGGCGTCCCCTGGACGGATGCTCCAGGACGGCGTGCTCGGCGTCAGCCTGCTCGCGGGCGGCGCGAACGTGATCATGCAGCTGGGCCGGCCCGAGGTCGGATACGGCGTGCTGGAAAGCCGGGTCGATTCGGGGAATCTCTTCAAGCATCCGCTGAAACGGACTCGCACCACCGTCACCTATCTCGCGGTCGCCGTGCTGGGCACCGACGCGGATCGCGCGGCGTACCGGCGGGCGGTGAACGCGGTGCACGCGCAGGTGGTCTCGACCGACGCGAGTCCGGTCCGGTACCGCGCCTTCGATCGCGAACTGCAACTGTGGGTCGCCGCCTGTCTGGCCCATGGCGTCGAGGACGTGCATCGCGCGTTTCTCGGGCGGCCCGCTCCGGAATCCTGGTATGCCGAGGCCGCGGTGCTGGGCACGACGCTGCAGGTGCGTCCCGAAGACTGGCCGGAGGACTTCGCCGCGTACTGGGCGGAAGGGCTGGCCCGAGTGGACATCGACGACCGGCTCCGCGAATACCTCACCGCTATCGCGAATCTGGAGTTCCTGCCCCGGCCGTTCTCGTTTCTTTTCGGACGGTTCCACCGCTTCGTGACGACGGGGTTCCTGCCGGAGGTGTTCCGAGAGCAGATGCGGCTGCCGTGGTCGGCGGCGGACCAGCGCCGGTTCGATCGGCTGATGCGCGGGATCGGCCGAATGGTCGAACCGCTTCCGCTGCGGGTGCGGCGGTTTCCCTATGACGCGTGCCTCGCGGACTTCCGGCGGCGGGTGCGGAAAGGGAAACCGCTCGTCTAAGCGGTTGACCGGAATGCGCTGGTCGGCAAGGGTTGACGGTATGGCCAAAGCGGATGAGGTGCGCGAAGGGGTTTCCCTGACCAACCTCGACCAGGAGCTGTTCGTCGACGCCGGGGTGACGAAACGCGACCTCGTCGACTACTTCGACGCCGTGTCGGACCGGTTGCTGCCGGTGCTGCGCGACCGTCCGCTGTCGGTGATGCGGGTGCTGCGCGGGCAGGACGCGTTCATGCAGAAGAACCTGCCGAAGTACACGCCGGAGTGGGTGCCGCGGGCGAAACTGTGGGCGGAGAGTTCACAGCGGACAGTCACCTATGGTCTGTGCAACGACCGCCGGACGCTGCTGTGGTTCGGCAATCAGCGCGCGGTCGAACTGCATCCCGCGCTGACCCGGGTGGAGCCGGTCGGCCAGACCGATCTGATCATGGACCTCGACCCGCCGGAGGGAGCGGACTTCCACGTCGCGGTCGAGGCGGCTCGGCTGGTGCGGCAGGCCTTGGCCGACGCCGGGCTCGCCGGTGCGTTGAAAACCAGCGGGTCCAAGGGCGTGCACGTGTTCGTGCCGCTGGTTCCCGGTCTGTCCTTTGAGGACGTCGCGGCGGCGACCCGGGCGGTCGGCGCGCGGGCGGAGCGGATCGATCCGCAGCTGGCGACCACTGCGTTCATTCGGGAAGACCGGCACGGCAAGGTCTTTCTCGATTCGACCCGCGCGGGCGGGGCGACCGTGGCGGCCGCGTACAGCCCGCGGATCCGGCCGGGCGCGCCGGTGTCGTTCCCGGTGCGCTGGGCGGACGCGGACCACGTCAAACCGGCGGATTTCACCGTGAAGACCGCGGTAGGACTGTTGGGCAGC
Source organism: Amycolatopsis sp. AA4 (assembly GCF_002796545.1). Lineage (GTDB taxonomy): Bacteria > Actinomycetota > Actinomycetes > Mycobacteriales > Pseudonocardiaceae > Amycolatopsis. The sequence goes on along the minus strand of NZ_CP024894.1, from coordinate 7,496,932 downwards.
GCGGATCCGTGGGCGGAGGAATTGCCGGAACCACAGGAACTTCCGGCGGATCTCGTGGCTGAGGGGCATACGATCCCGGTCGCCCGGGTCGCGGCGATGCACGAGGGCAAACGCCGGGCCCGGGCCCGCCGGGAATCAGGGGAGAGCGAGTAAATCCCGGTGGTGCACGGTGACTTCGGCGATCTGCCGATCCTCCGGCACGGCCAGGTCTGGCTGTTGTTCTCGTGCCGCGGCAACGAATCCGCGGTACCAGGTGTCGATGAGTTCGCGGTGCTCCGGATCGAGCCGCCATGGTGCCGGTCTGGTGTGGACAGTCCAGCCGTGCTTGGTGAACTCCGCTTCGGTGAACGCGGCGGCTTCTGGGCCTAACTTTCCGTCTCGGCGTTGGTGGTCGTTGAACGCGGCATTGAGTGCTTCGTCCACCGCGTCTGCTGGCGTAAGTTGAGCCGAGCCGGTCACCGACAAAGTGAACAGCGCTGGGCTTTGTGCGTCCACACAGGACTGTACTAAGCGCTGGATCTCCTCCTTGGTAAGGAGATCCAGCAAGGCGGAAGCTGTCACCAACGAAGTTCCGGTCAGGTTGAGACGGGTCACGTCAGCTTGTTCCGTCTCCACGCTCAGCCCCGGCGGAAGGCTGCGCGCGGCGATCTCCAGCAGGCGCGGGTCCTGGTCGTGCAGGATCCACCGCTGCGGTTTCGGCAGGCGACCGCTCAGCCAGCGCCCCATCGCCCCGGTGCCGCAGCCGAGATCCCGGATGACCGCCGGACTGGCCGGGAGCAGGGCGACCAGGTCGGCCGCCCGCGCCGCGGTGTCGGCGGGTTCCCGGAGCCGCAACCATTCCGGTGCGTATCCGGAAGAGTCCACAGTGGTCACAAGAAACGCTCGTATCCGGCCGACGCGGCGTGGGATTCGTGCAGGGTCACCGAAATCTGCGCCAGCCCGCGGGCGTTCTCGCCGAGTTCCCCGGCGTGGATCCGGTCCGCGAGCCGGTCGGCGATCACCTTGGCGAGGTATTCCGTCGACGTGTTGATCCCCGCGAAATCGGGTTCGTCGTCGAGGTTCCGGTAGTTCAGGTCCGCGAGCACCGCGCCGAGCTGCTGAGTGGCGAGCCCGATGTCGACGACGATGTTGTCCGAGTCCAATTCGGACCGCCGGAACGTCGCGTCGACCACGAACGTCGCGCCGTGCAAGCGCTGCGCCGGGCCGAAAACCTCGCCGCGGAAACTGTGGGCGACCATGATGTGATCGCGCACGGTGACACTGAACAACGCGTTCTCCTTTACGGGTAGGTGATCCGGTGAGCCAGTCCGGGCAGGGTTCCGTCCGCTAGCCGGGCCGCGACGTCCGGCAGTTCGGCGAAGGTGGATTCGCTGGTGATCAGCGCGTCGAACGCCGGGTCCGCGAGCAGCCGCAACGCCAGCGCCATCCGGTCGCCGTAACCGCGCCGCGCCGCGCGGGCCGGCGAGACGGTGCCGACCTGGCTGCCGCGCACGGTGAGCCGTCGCGAGTGGAAGTTCTCGCCGAGCGGCACCGACACCTGGCGGTCGCCGTACCAGCTCAGCTCGACCACCGTGCCCTCGCGACCGAGGAGTTCGAGCGAGCGCGCTAGCCCGGCGTCGGTCGCGCTGGCGTGCACCACGAGGTCGAGGTCGCCGGTCGCGGTCTCCGGCGTGGCGTACCGGATGCCGAACGCCTCCGCGACCGCCGCGCGGTCCGGATCGGGGTCGACGAGCTGGACGTCCACGCCGGGAAACCGGGACAGCAGCCGCGCGACGCTGCACCCGACCATCCCCGCCCCGACCACCGCGATCCGGTCACCGACCAGCGGTGCCGCGTCCCAGAGCGCGTTCACCGCGGTCTCGACAGTCCCGGCGAGCACCGCGCGCGCCGCGGGGACATCGTCCGGCACCACCGTGACCGCCGACGCGGGCACGACGTACTCGGTCTGATGTGGATAGAGGCAGAACACCGTGCGGCCGGTCAGCTCCGGCGGTCCGGAAAGGACCTCGCCGACGTTCAGGTAGCCGTACTTGACCGGCCACGGAAAGTCGCCCTCCTGATACGGCGCGCGCATGACGTCGTGCTGGCTCTCCGGTACTCCGCCGCGCAAGACCAGGCTTTCCGTGCCTCGGCTCATCGCCGAAAATCGCGTTTGGACCAGCACTTCGTCGGCCTGCGGAGCAGCCACCTCGGCCGATCGGAGCTCCCCTCCCTCGGTCGAAGTGAACCAGAAGGCCTGCGCCGCCCGTGTCAAGGTTGTCCTCCGTTGCTGCCGGATCGAGGAGAAATGGCTGTCTCCACCTGTACACGAACCCCGGCCGAGCTGGGTTCAACCGTCGTCCAGCAGGCCCCCGCGCTGCTGGCGCAACTCGCCCTGCTCACCCTGCTGACCGTGACGACCGGCCTCGGCCTCGCCGGATGGGCGGTCGGCGTGGCCTACCTGCTCGGCCTGCTGGTGCTGCTCACCCAGGGCGCCTGGCGGATCCGGGTGTACCGGCTGGGCCCGGCCGATCAGGTGACCCTCGCCCGAGCGGCCCTGATCGGCACCGTGACCGCCCTGGTCGCCGACCGCCTCGGCGGGCACCCGCCGCTGCCGTTGATCATCCCGATCGCCGCGGTCGCCCTGGCCCTGGACGCCGTCGACGGCTACGTCGCCCGCCGCACCGGAACCGTCTCCGCGCTGGGCGCCCGCTTCGACATGGAAGCGGACGCCTTCCTGATCCTGGTGCTGAGCGTCCTGGTCACCCCGACCGTCGGCCCGTGGGTCCTGGCGATCGGCCTGATGCGCTACGCGTTCGTCGCCGCGGCCCGGCTGTGGCCGTGGCTGCGTGCCCCGCTACGCCCCAGCCGGGCCCGGAAAGCGGTGGCGGCGCTGCAGGGAATCGCCCTGACGGCCGCCGCGGCAGGAGCCGCACCGGTGCTCCTGGCGGGACTCGCGGTGACGACGCTGAGCTGGTCTTTCGGGCGGGACGTGTGGTGGCTGTACCGGAACCGTGCCGCCTAGTTCTCGCGAATTCTCCTGCGGCGATTCTTCTGTCCGCGGGGTTTCGGTATCGGAAACCGTGGTTGGAGACTGCTGTGGCTCTTGATTCCGCAGTACGACAAAGGGCCAGCCGTTTGCCTGCGCAGCGTGACTACTGCAGGTGAAACGGCTGGCCCCGGGATGTGGTATCGGCCCCCCTCAGGCTGATTGCCAACCTCCCAATGCCCACCATAGCGGGGTCTGAATGCGTCCGCTTAACCCGTCCGGGGCTCACCCGTCCGTATTCCTGTTCGCGGTATCTGTCGCTTAGTCAATAGTGGCGGAAATTGCGGTCGAGCTGCGGATCCGAGCTAGATTCGCGATCGCAAAAAGAAACCGTACGCGTATCTCGCTGGCCATCGCCACAGCCGAGAAATGCTCAGCCCTTGGCGCTCAACTGCCATGAAACACCCCACCGGTCGTTCACCCAGGCGAACGGCCCGAAGCCGTAGTCGTCCAGCGGCATCAGGGTTCCGCCGCCCTCGCCGAGGGCTTCGTAGACGCGCTTGAGCTCGTCGGTCGAGTCGACGGTGACGAACAGCGACGTCGACGGAGTGAAATCGAAGCCGTGCTGGACGAAGCTGTCGCTGCACCGCACTCGCTGCCCGGCGACGGTGAACTCGGCCATCACGATCGTTCCCTCCGGGCCGGGGCCGCCGGCGCCGTAGCGCTCCTCGGACAGCACGGTGTCCCCGGGGAACAGCGAGGTGTAGAAGGCCATCGCTTCGGCGGCGTCGCGCTTCTGGAACATCAGGAACGGCACGAGGTCGGTCATCGGACTGCCCTTTCGCAGGTTGGCGTCGGGTCCGAACGTCGCATTGACAAGAAGTTTTGTCAAGCGCGCAGCACGACGCAGGCGAAGCCGAACGAGTCGCGGTAATCGCGGAGCCATTCGTCGCGGTGGGTGGCCGCGGCGGCGAGGGCTTCGGCTTGGTCTGGGTCTTCCGGGTGGTCCAGGGCCCATTCGGTGAGGCTGCCGGTCCACGACCATTCGTACGCGTCCAGTTCGCCGCGGGTGCTCGTATGGCCGTGGGCCGGGGTCCAGCCGGCGGAAATCACCTGGGCGAGGAGTTCCGGCAGGGTGGGCAGGTCGCCGAAGATCTCGAGGGCGGCCGGGGTGGGCTCGGCTTCCCAGTAGGCGTCGCCGAGCAGGGCGCGGCCGCCGGGGCGGACGTGGGCGCGCAGTGCGGCGAGGGTGTCGGACAAGCCGCCGAAGGCGTGGGTCGAGCCGATGCACAGGACGGTGTCGAACTCGGCCGCGGCGGGGAATTCGGTGGCGGATTGCTGGTGGAGGGTCAGGCGGTCGGCGACGCCTCGCTCGATGGCGGCGGAGCGGGCGCGGGAGAGAGCGAACTCCGAGGTGTCGACGCCGACGGCGCGGAGTTCCGGGTACGCGTCGAGGGCGCGGATGAGCCATTCGGCACCGCCGCAGCCCAGGTCTAGGACAACCGCGTCCTCGCGCGGCAGGCTGCGGTCGAGCAGGCGCTGGACCTCGTCGTCGCTGACCGGGGCCGCGATGGGGTGCCGGGTGTGGGCGAGGGCGGAAAGTCGTTCACGGTTCACGCGCGGCAGGCTGACACGCGCGCCCGGAACCGCGCATCTCGTTTACGAGCGGGCGCGCATCGAGGCCGACGGGGCGGTGCCGAGCACGCGCGTGGCGACCCAGGCCAGGCCGTCGGCGGTTTCGGCGGGCGTGCCCGACGGTTGCATGACGTGGCTCAGCACGGTGCGCACGACCAAGTCCATGACCACAGTGAGCTGGCGGTCGTCGAGCGGCGGTGCGTAGTCGAGGACTCGCTCGCGCAGGACGGCTTTCGCTTCGGTGAGCAGGGTGCCGGCGCGGGTGGTCAGCAGCGGCAGGAACTCGGTGTCGGTCCCGTGGGTCGCGGAGGCGATGGCGCGCAGCAGGATGTTGTCGTCGGCCAGTTCGAGCACCGCGCGGACGGCGTCGTAGATCGCCTCGACGAGATCGTCCGGATGGCGGTCGAAGGCGGTGCTCACGACGGCGAGGAACCGGCGCAGCTCGTGCGAGATCATCGCCTCGGCGAGCGCGGTTTTCGACCCGATCTCGTTGTAGACGGTCTGCCTGCTCACCCCGACCAGGTCGGCCAGCCGCGCCATGGTGACCGCGGACCAGCCGGATTTCGCGGTGAGTTCGATGGCGGCGGTGATGATGGGCTGCCGGTACTGGCCGCCCGCGGGCACCGGAAGCACGCTCATAGCGGTCATTCTAGGCGGCCGTTTCCAGCGCGAAGGCCACTGCCTCGGACCATGGCGCTCGCGCGGCGATCCGCTTGCGGTACTTCATGATGTCGCGCGGCCGGTCGATGGTGAAGGCGCCGACGAGCCGATCGCCGCGCCGGTACAGCGCGGTGAAGCCGTGTTCGGCCGGGACCGCGACGACGACCTCGTCCGCCCGCGGCGTACCGACGAACTGGATGCGGTGCGAGTACCAATCGGACCAGAAGTACGGCACGGCGCTGAACACCCGTGCGCTCGCGGGGTCCAGCGCGTGCCGGGCCGCGGCCGCACCCTGCTCGGCCGCGTTCGTCCAATGCTCCAGGCGCATCAGCTCGTCGTCGAAAAGCGCGTTCGCCACGTGCGCGACGTCGCCGGCCGCGTAGACGCCGTGTGCCGCGGCGAGGGTGCCGTCGCAGATGACGCCGCCGTCGCGTTCGTGCAGCAGGAGTCCGCTGTCGCGCAGCCAGCCGGTGGCCGGGACCGCGCCGATTCCCGCGACGACGAGGTCGGCGGGGAGGACCTCGCCGGTGGACAGCCGGACGCCGGTCACCGCGCCGTCTTTTTCCACGAAACCGGTGACCCGGGTGCCCAGCCGGAGATCGGTGCCCGCCGCGCGATGCAGATCCGCGCAGACCTCGCCGACCTCGGGGCCGATCGCGCGCACCAAAGGCGTGTCCAGTGTTTCCACAATGGACACCGGCAGGCCGCGTTTGCGCGCGGCGGAAGCGACTTCCGAGCCGATGAACCCGGCACCGATCACGACTGTCCGCGCACCACTGTCCAATGCGGACCGAATCGCGATGGCATCGTCCGCGGTGCGCAGTGAATGAATCCCGGAAATCCCCTCGGTGCCGGGGAGAACGCGGGCGGCGGCTCCGGTGGCGATGACCGCGGCGTCGTAGCGGACGGTCGTGTCGCCGGTGTGGATCTCCCGGGCGATCGGGTCGAGTCCGGTGGCGGGAGTGCCCAGCCGAAGGTCGACGTCGAGTTCGCGCAGGTCGTCCGCGCTGAGAAACGGTTCCACCGCAGCCGGTCCGTCCGCCGCGAGGAAGGCCTTCGACAGCGGCGGCCGATCGTAGGGCAGATGCTCCTCGGCACCGAGCAATACGATCCGGCCGTCGTATCCGGTCCGCCGCGCCGATTCGACCGCGCGCAGGCCCGCCAGCGACGCGCCGACTACCGCGAGTGTCATGACACCAGCTTCAGCGCGAGCACCGGGCAGGCGTCGACCGCCGCGGCGAGGTCGGTCCGGTGTTCTTCGCCGGGGCTTTCGTCGAGCACGACGACCGTGCCCTCGTCGCCCACCTCGAAGAAGTCCGGGGCCATCGCTTCGCACATGCCGAGGCCGTCGCATTTGTTCAAATCCGCTTCGATCCGCATCACACACTCATCCTTCCGGGAGCAACGAAGTCGACCTTTTCCCTTACGCCGCAGTCAGGGCAGCACCAACTGTCCGGAATGGACGACCACGGCGTACCGGCCGGGAAGCCCTCTCGCGGATCGCCGCGCTGCTCGTCGTAGACGTAGCCGCAGCCGGGGCACATCCCGCCCTCGCTGGCGTCGCCGCGCACGTCGTCCAGCACGGCCACCGGAGCTGGAGCGGAAGTGCCATACCGGGCAAGGATTTTCTCCCGCTTCGACGGCTGGATGTTCGCCCGGCTGAGGTCGCCGTCGAAGTGGTTCAGCACGCGCTGGTCCATGACCCGGCGCCACAGCGGCGGGAACAGGGCAAGCACGATCATCCCGGCGTATCCGGTCGGCAGCACCGGAGATTCCGCGAAATCACGCAAGGTCTGGTAGCGGCGCGTCGGGTTGGCGTGGTGATCGCTGTGCCGCTGCAGGTGATACAGCAGGACGTTGGTCGCGATGTTGTTGGAATTCCAGCTGTGGCTGGGATCCACGCGCTCGTACCGGCGGCGCTCCGGCGGCCCGACCTTCTTCCGCAGCATCCCGTAGTGCTCCATGTAGTTCACGACTTCCAGCAGGGAGAACCCGATCACCGCCTGGATCGCCAGGTACGGCAGGATTCCGACGCCGAGCCACGCGACCATCGCGATCCACAGCACCGCGGACATGAGCCACGCGTTGAGCACGTCGTTGCCGATCCGGAACGGATGCTTGTTCCGGCGCGCGTAGCGCTTGCGCTCCAGCCCCCATGCGGATTTCAGCGAACCGAACACCGTGCGCGGCCAGAACCGGTAGAAGCTCTCGCCGACGCGGCTCGACGCCGGATCCTCCGGAGTCGCCACGCGCACGTGGTGCCCGCGGTTGTGCTCGATGTAGAAGTGCCCGTAGAAGCTTTGCGCCAGCGCGATCTTCGACAGCCAGCGCTCGTGGCTTTCCTTCTTGTGGCCGAGTTCGTGCGCGGTGTTGATGCCGATCCCGCCGATGCAGCCGATCGAGATCGCGAGGCCGATCTTGTCCACAACGGACAGGTCGCCGCGCGCGATCAGCCAGAACGCGAAGACGAACCCGACGTACTGGATCGGCAGGAACAGGTAGGTGATCCACCGGTAGTAGCGGTCCTGTTCGAGCCGTTCGATCACGTCGTCCGGCGGATTGCTCCGGTCGAGGCCGGCGACCAGGTCGATCGCGGGCACGATCGCCAGGATCACGATCGGCCCGATCCAGAACCAGACGCCCCAGCCGGTCGCCGCGTGCAGGCCGATCGCGAGGAACGCCAGCGATGGCACGACCAGTCCGATCAGCCACAGATAGCGCTTTTTGTCGGTCCAGCGTTCGGTCGACCCCAGCGGCACTGTGCCGGTCATCTCGCTCATCGCGCCCTCCTCCGTTGGCTGGCTTTACATTAAGGTAAGACATGTACATCGAAATTGACAAGATGAGATGAAATGTAAAGTCAACCCGACCGAGTGAACCCGCGGGGCGGGGCAGATCGGCTGTGGTTACTCCCCGTCTAGCGAGAGAAGCTGATGACCATCCCAGGTGAAGCGGGCAGTGGTGACCGCGTCGTCGCCGTCAGCGCCGGTGATGAGCTGATGGATCCCGATCCCGCTGAGTTCTGCGTAAACGCACCACTCGTGGTCGGACGTGAGCATGAGATCCAGGTCCAAGGCGGACAGGAGGGCGAACACCTGGCCGCGGTTCGTCGTGTCGACGCCGACGAAGACTTCGTCGAGCAGGATGATCCGAGGCGCCTCCGGCACGGCCTGATAGTGCGCGGCGACGGCGGCGAAGAGCGGCAGATGAAGCGCGATGGCCTTCTCTCCGCCGGACAGCGCGCCGTGCAGTTTCCGGGTCAGCAGTTGCCAGCCCTCGCCGTTGGCCCGGTCGACCTTCACCACGAACCGGTGCCACGCGGTGTAGTCGAAGACCTTGGCCAGTTGCTGTTCCCAACCGGTGGCGGTGTCGTCGGCTTTGGCCTCCTCGATCCGGTCGCGGAAGAACTGGTGCAGGGACTCCCGATCGGCGGCGGTCAGCCGGGCCGGATCCTTCAGCAGGAGATCGCGGGCCGCCTTCGTGCCGGGCGGCAGGTCGGCGGCGACCTGCCAGACCAGCCGGACCGCGACCTTCGACGCGGTGCGCACCTGCTCCAGCCGGCTGTTCATGTTCTCGACCAGCTCGTTCGCCTGGCGGATCCGCGCGGCCAGGTGCCGTCGGGTATCGCCGGTGAGGGTCTGGTCGAAGAGTTCCCGCTCCCGTTCGGTGATCTCGCGGCGGCTTTCCTCGGCCTCTTCGCGCAGGATCTTCAGCAGTTCGGCCGCTCCGACCCGGATGCCGTCCACCACGGCGGTGAAGATCTGCACGTCCTCGTCTGTTTCGAGGTCGAGGTCGGCGCGGGTTTGGAGAACGTCGCGACACGTGTGCATGGACTCGGACAGCCGGTGCAGCGCGTCGCCGATGTTGCTCGGAGAGTGCGGGACGCTCGGCCACGTCGCGGCTACCAGCCGCGCGGCATCCAGTGCGGCGCGGACGCCGTCGCTCGAGCCGAGGACGGTTTCGAATTGCTCAAGGTCGTCGAGGCCGCTGTCGGCGGGGAACGCCCCGGACGCCAGTCTCCGGAACCGGAGCGCCGCAGCATCGCGGTCACCCACTGCTTTCTCGTGTTCGACCGCGTCCGTCTCCCGGCGGTTGTTCCACTTCCCGACCTCGACCGCCAACTCGGTATGCCGGTTTTGCGTGGAATTCCGCGTGGCTTCGAGTTCGTCAAGGCGTCTGCCGATTTTCTCGATCTTGGCCGCGACCTCGCGGTACTCGACGCCGGCAGTGCTGTCTACCGCCTCGAGGGTCGCCGCCAGCTCCGAGTACTCCTCCTCGGCTTTCTCGGCTTCTTCTGCCCGTTGACGGGCATCGTCCGCGGACCGGCTGGCCTGCGCGGCCAAGGAGCCGAGCACTTGCCGTGCTGCGCGCAGTCCGTCGTGGCTTGCCAGCCAGTTTTCGCAGACGGCGTGGAACTCGCGGGTGGCCGCGGCAAGATTCGCCAGCGCGGACCGTTCGGAAGGCATCCCGTATTCGGCGGCACAAGCGGTCAACGTGCGCAGGGCATCGGCGACCTCGCGTTCACGCTTGCCTACCCGTTCGATGCGCTCGCGCACGAGCCGATCGGCAGCGGCGAGTCCGATCTCCGCCCGGTCGAGCTGCCTGGCGGCAGCGTTGAGGTCAGTATGCGGAGGCAGGCTTGCTCGCTCGTCGCGTACTGTTCCCCTGCGCACGGCGAGTGCGGACAGTTCCGCATCGGCGTCGGCGATTTCCGCGTCCAGCAAGAGAATTTCGTTCCGCAGCTCTTCGATTCGCGCCTCGCGGGCGCGTCGCCGGGCAGCCGCGCCGATGTAGGCCGGGCGCTCCTTGTGCCAGCTGCCGGTGAGGTTTCCGAGCCGCCACGACCCGTCGGCACCGATCGCGGCTGGGCCTTCGGCAGGCAGCACGTCGCCGAAACCCACGGAAGAGAGCAGCCTGCGCACCGCGGAAGGAGCGACCTCGCCGTCGGGCTCGGGCGAAAGGACGTCCGCGAGCGAACGTCCTTTCGCCGCGGGCAGGGCCTCTGGGGCGGCGAAGACATCGTGGCCTTGCACCTCTCCACGCGAACCGACCCAAGCGTCCAGCAGTCCCGCGCCTTCGAGGGCGGCTTCGATTCCGGCGCGGTCGTCCTCCGAACTCGCGACGGAGAAGTCGACAAGCCGCCACAACGGGGCACCGGCCATCCGCGTCCGGTCAGCGGTACGGGTCGGCGGCGCGAGCGGGGGAAGGTCTTTCTCGGACTGGAGCCGGGCGACCTCGGTGACACAGTCATCCCGTCGCTGCCGCAGTTCAGCCACCAGCGCTTCGCGGGACGCTTCCTGCCGGGTGATGTCCTCCAACGCCGCGTTGACCGCCTGCTCCACCTCGGCGTTCAACGCCCGCTCTGGTTCGAGAAGGTCCAGCAGCAGATCTGGCTCCGGAAACGCCAGCTCGTGACAGGCCTGTGCCCAGGCGAGCACATCGGTCCGCAGCTGTTCCAGCGCGACGGCTCGCTGCTCAGCGGCAAGATCCAGTTCTTCCTTCGCCGCGGAGAACGCCGTTCGCGCTTGCTCCAGTTCCTCTTCTGCCTGGCCCCGCCGGTCGATCGCGCGCTCGTGGCCGCCCAGCGCCTCGTCTACTGCCCGCAGTTGTTCCTCCCGGCTTTGCCCAGCGGCGCGCAGCAACGGCCGGGCCGCGGCCGGGTCGCCGCCGTCCAGCTGAGCCGCGATCTCGCCGTGCACGCTGGGCATTCCGGCCCGTACGGCGGCCTGCCGGGTCTCGCTTACCAGGTTTCGTACGTGCTCCGTCCGGTGGCGAACGTCTTGCTCCGCACTGCTCCGGGCGCGCTCGTCCTGCTCCGCCGCTGCTTTTCTCCGGCGGGACTCGGTCAGCAACCGTTCCGCCCGGGATTTGGCATCGGCGGTTCGCCTGCGAAGAAGTTCCAGTTCTGAACCGCGCTGGTACGCCTCGCTCTCGAGCAACCCGTTCCGGTGCGCCGACGAGGTGCGGATCTGCTTGGCCAGTTCGTCGATCTGCTGCTCGGCGGTTTCCTTTTCCCGCGTCGCGGTTTCGTACCGGACCGCCGACTCGCGCGCCGTCGAGGCCCGCTTCTCCGTCTCGGTGGTGGCTGAGATCAGCGTGCCCGCGCCGGCGCGCAGCACTCGCTGGGCATACGTCCGCTGCCGGGCAGCCAGAGTGCGGGTCGATGCGACCAGCTCCTCCAGTCCTTTCAGCCGTTCGTGGTGCTTGTCCAGCCTTTCGAAGCCCTCGGCGAGGTCGGCGATTTCCTGTTGGCCCAGTGGAGGGAGTGCCTTGGACAGCAGATCGGACAGCAGGCTCGGGTCCAGCCGCTGCGACAGCTTCGGCATGCGCAACTGGAGCAACGCGAGGATCAACGCGTCGAACCGCTGTTCGCTCAGCCCCGGGAAAAGCGTGGTGCGGACTTCGGCCCGGTAGTCGGTTGCGTTCCCGTAGAGCGTGCCGTCGGAGCCGAGTCGTTGTTCGAGTGCCTGCCGGGTCAGCGGCTGACCGGAATCGTTGACCAGGCTGATGCCGCCGGAAACCCCGATCCGCTGCGAGGTCGTGAAGTAGTCCGGGTGGACGGTGGTCGTGCGGGAGCTGGCCTGAAGCCGTGCGCCGCAGGTGAACCACCGCTCGGGGGTTCCCGGGTAACGGAATTCCAGCCAGACGTATCCGACCCGGGTCACTCCGGACGCGCCCTCGCCCATGAGGTTCCAGTGCATCGTGCGCTCGCCGGTGCCGAACGTGGACAACCTGTTCGCGCGCAGGCTGGCGTCGAAGAGGAACGGCAGCAGCAGCTCGAGAGCTTTCGACTTGCCGCTGCCGTTCGGGCCCCGGAGCAGGAGCCTGCCGTGGTGGAATTCGAAGATCTCGTCGTAATACCGCCAGACGTTCAGGATCCCGGCGCGAGCCGGTTGCCAGCGGTACGCCTGGCGCGAAAACGCGTCCTCGGCATGCCGGGGGAGTTCAGTGACCGTCATCCTGACGCTCCTTCGGAGTCAGCGGTCCGGGCTTCGCGGACGGTGTAGCGAGCGGCGGCGGGAAGCGGCCGGACGATTCCGGAAGAGAGCTGGGCCAACCCGAATGCCATCAGCACCTCGATCGCGTCGGCGGCCAGCCGGGCGGCGCCGTCCGTACCGCGATATCCCTCGGCCCATCGGGGAAAGCGGATGAGCAGTTCGGCCGCTTGGATCCGCAACTGCTCGACAGTGACCGGACCAGTGAGGGTTTCCAGCAAGAGGAGCGCGCCCACCTTCGCATTGCCCGCGTCGTCCGGGAACCGGGAATCCGTCGCGACGCTCTCGACGTCTACCAGCAGCACGCCCTCCGCGCGCTCTTCCAAAACGAAGCCGCCTTGTCCAGCCGCACGGCGGAGCAGTTGCCGTCCGGTAGGCGAGGCGAGATAAGCGCGTTCAGCATCACTGAGGTCTTCGAAGTAGAGCACGGGGTCATCGACCAGCCGACGGAAAACTGAGTGCCGGAGCCACAGGTTGCGCTGCACCTCCGATTGCCCGGGGCGGTCGCTGTGCGCACTCGTTTCGCCGTACCGACGTTCGCGGGAAACCGCGGCGAGGAGTTCCTCGAAGCGGAGCGCCACTTCGTCAAGCGGAACTGCGAGACGGGAAGGCCCGACCGGCGCGGACAGCAGTCGCAGCAGCAGCGTGCCGTCGATCTGGTACAGCACCTTGGCCTCGGTCGATTCGACGAATGTCTCGGTCGAGCCGTCGACCGCGTCGAGCACGCCGTAGTGCTCCAAGATCCGGAGGACATCGACCAATGCCCGGCGTTCTTCGCGGCTGGCGGTGTCCAGTGTCGTGATCGCTTCGTCCGCGGCGGTGGCTTGAACCACTCGTTTCGCGAGCAGCCCGATGGTGGTCACCGGTGTTGCGAGCAGCTCCGCCGCGGTAACGCACAACAGCACATACCGGCGCCGGTCGAACGGAGCTTTGCCGGAGCGGAGCCTCCGCAGCGGGCGACGCGGATCCTCGGCTGCCCGCACCTTGGCCAGACGTGCGTAACCGAGCCTCGGCTCGACCGTTAATGCCCATCCGCAGTAGTAGTCGAACCATTTCCGGATCGGTTCGCCGCGTCGTCGGATCAAGTCGAACGCGTCCGGCTTGGCGCGTTCGGTGATCAGCGGGGTGGCGAGGAGCTGGCGGATTCCCAGCGCTACCTCCTCGCGTTCGGCCGCGGCCAGTTGATTCGCCAGCTGGCTCATGACGCGCCTCCGCTCGCCCTGCGGGCCTGGCGGACACCGCCGGTGCGGATCTCGACCTCGTAGTCGGGGCCGTGGAAGAGTCCGCGAGGGGTGGAAAGCCTCGCTACGGCTCCGTCGGCGGGTGGGCGGAGCAGAATCTCGATCCGGCCGTCGGACGTCGTGCTCTGCCGGACACCGCCTCGGCCCGGCGCGATTCCGAGTGCCCGGCCGAGCAGATCGAGCAATCGTTCGAACACGGCGTGGTCGAGCCTGCCGAAGGCGGATAGACGGACCGGCCCGCCGGTGTCGAGCAGGTCCCAGGCGGCCTCCAGTTCGGCTCGTTCGGCACGGGCCTGCTCGGCTCTCGCGGCCTTGATCGCGGCGACGTCTCGGACCTTGCCGGTACGGCTGAACCGTTCGGTCTTTCCCGAAGTGCGGAGCAAAGGGGAGACCTCGACCGGGGGAGCGTCTTCCCACGACGTGGTCGAGCTGGTCAGCTCAGGATCGGGATGGGCGAGATGTGCGTGCCGCGCCGAACTGAGCCCGAATACGGTCGACCACAACCGGTGCAGATCGCCCTGGGCGGGGACGACGGCGAACCACCTCGCCAGTTCCCGGAAATCGGCCGCGGCGCTGCTGGCCCGCCGCCGCGACTCGGTGATCCGGTCGAGGACCTGCAGCAGCGTGACGATCGCGCGCCGGGCGACGACATGCAGTTGTTCGACTCGGGGCTGCGCTGCGTCGGAGGGCAGGAACCAGGCTCGCAAACCGTCCCAGCGAGCCCGGCGATGCGCCAGCCACTCGGGACCCGGATCGGCGCCGGAGAGCCGCGGGAGGTCCGCCCCGACCAGCGCGCGCTGGTGCATCAGCCCGACTCCGCGGTCCTCGACCTGCTGGATCCGGACGCCGATCGTGTGTTTCCGCTGCTCCAGGTCGGCCAGGAATTCCTCGAGATAAGCCACCGTGGAGGCCTTCACCTCGTGGAAAGTGGCGAGGGTGGTTCCTTCCGAACGCAGCAGCCGCTGCAGTTCGCCGTTGAACTGCTTGGTGTTCGCGCGCAGTGCTTCGAGGTGGCTTTCCAGCTCGGTCAGGGCGGTGAAGACCCGGCGGTCCGAACCGGCGTCCAGTTCTCGCGCCAGATCGGCGAGCCTGTCGGCGATCGCGTCGAGGACCGCTGTTTGCAGTGCTCCGGCGGACGCGAGCAGGCTCATCGCGTGCACGACGCCGGCGAACGCGGCTTCGCCTTGCCTGGTCAGGGAGTACTGCAGGTTGCGCCGCTCGTACTCGGCGGCTGACCGGTAGTTCTCCGAATGGTTCTGGGCTATGTCGACGAGCCGCCACGCGTGGAGTTGATCAAGTGCACGACGGAGCTCCTCGTCTTCGAGCGCGTCGAGCCAGCCGACCGCGCGCAGACGGGCCCGGACGTCGTCCAGTCCGAGGGAAGTCTCCAGTCGCTCGTTCGCCTCCCCGAAGGCGTGCAGCACCGACACGTAGAGTCCGGCCAGGTCTCCGCTGGTGAAGCGGAACATCTCAGGCGGGACACGGATCGGGTCCATGCGTCCTCCTGCAATCGTCACCGGCCACGGTACGGGAGGGCACCGACAATTCACCCGCTCGGAAGCGTTGTCCCTTGCTCGGTGATCTCGTCGAGAAGGCTGTCGGCAACGCGTTCTTCCGGCACCGTTTTTCCTTGCTCCGCCAAGTGAACCGCCAGCTCCGGGTCCCAGGGAACTGGCGTGACCCTTCCGGCCGCGGGTCCGTCGGCGACTGCGGCGAGGTAGTCGGCACTGGTCATCCGCCACGGCTTCGCGCCGGTTCGGGCTACGACATTCGCGGCGATTCGCAGGCCGTCTCCGTCAAAATCGCCGTGGTAATACAGATTCGTTCCGATCTGCGTTAACCGCTTCAGCAAGGCGACCCCGGCACTGCTCGGCCAGCCGGATGTGCAGACCAGCGGAGGGCAGGAGCTGCCGAAGCGAGCCAGCGCGAGGGCGAGGACGCTGGGATTCTCGAACACCCAGACCGTGCTCGGCGCGGATGCCAGCTTGCTCCCGCGGAGCTGCTGCAAGGTCAAGACCGCTGCCGTTCCCGCGGCGCGGCACACCTGGAGGATCCGGCCGACGACGTGGTCGCCGGGGAGCTGGAGCCCGGCCGTGAGCACGGTCGACGACAGTTCGTCGTCGGCGACGCCTGCTCGCTCCCACAACGCGCGCCGTTCGGGCGCATTCGTCGGAGGTGCCACGTCGTAGATCGCGGTCAGCGCTTTGAGGACGAGATTCGCGGTGCGGGCGCCGTCGTCCAGCGCATGAGTCGCACCGAGCGCGGAATCGGCGAATACCGGCAGCGGCACCCCCGTGGCCGGCAGTTCGGACAGCACGCGCAGCGCCCGTTCGAGTTCGAGCCGGGTGCGTTCGATCGAACCCTCGATCAGGCCGGCCCGGCGAATGCTCGCCGTCCAGGAACGCAACGCCGGTTGTGCGGCGACCACGGGATGCACGTCCAGCCAGTGCCACAGACTGGCGCGGGCTTCAGCGGCCTTCCGGCGATCCTCTGCGCGGTTGCCGACCGGCCCGACCAGCCGTGTGACGACTTCGCGCGCGTCGACGCCGGCGACCTCGCGAAGAGCGGCGTCCAGCTGGGCCAGGGTGATGCTGGTGTACTGGCCGGGAAACTGAGCCAGACCGAGAAGATCGGCGACAGCCGTCTGCTGTTCGGTGTCGAGCGGGCCGACTCGGACCCGGCTGACGGGGAGCCCGGACGAGAGCCTGGCGTGCACCGCTTGCCATAAGGGGGCCAGGGCTGAGGGAAGACGGTGGATGGGGTCCACTGCGGCGAGTGTAGGGGTCGTGAGTGGCGATGCCGGTTCTAACCGGCCTCAACACTCACGACACCCGGGCGTGCCGCAGCACCTCGACCACCGGATCCAGCCGGGTGTCGGCGGTGCGCCGGAGCAGGAACGTGGTCAGCGTGGCGACCAGATCGTCGATCGGCAGGACCGCGCATTCGTTCGGGTCCAGTGCCAGCGCGGTCGCGGATTCGACCGGTGCGAGGGTGAAGCTTTTGGTGCTGCGCAAGAAGATCAACAGTCCGCTGACGTCGGAGAACTGCGCTTCCGGATCGACCAGCACGCCCTTGGCGGCGAGCTGCTCGGCGCGCCGGGAGCCGAGATCCCAATGCCGCGGCCCCTGCAGATACTGGAATCCGCGCAGGTCGGCCAGGGTGAGCGAGGTGCGGCCGGGGAACCGCGACGCGTCCACCACGGCGCCGAGCGGTTCGCGGTACAGGACGATGGTGGACAGCCGGTCGTCGGAAGTGCCCAGATGCGACACGGCGAGGTCGATCGAGCTGCTGAGCAGGGCCGATTCCATCTCGAGCGACGGCATCTGCCGCAGGGTGAACCGGTAGGAGCCGTCGAGCGCGCGGATCGATTCGCTGAGCTGGCGGCGGTGCGCGGGGTTGAGCACGTCGGGGATGGCGAGCCGGACGTCCGCGCGCTGGTCGCGGGTGCGCATCCGGGCCGGAATGGCATCGAAGCCCGAAACGACCGATTCGGCGAGCGGCAGCAGTGCTTCGCCCGCCTCGGACAACCGGGTGTGGTGGGTGGAGCGGTCGAACAGCGGTTCCCCCAGCTCGCGTTCGAGGTCGCGAATGCGCTGGCTGAGCGGCGGCACGGACATGTTCAACGACCGCGCCGCACGGGTGAAGTTCAGCTCGCGCGCGACCGCGAGGAAGTACCGCAGGTGGTGAATCTCCACGCTGAGCAGCGTACCCACGGTGTTATCAGCGTGGTCATACCGATCTGATGCACTCGGTCATTCCGTTCTGGTGAGCAAGCGCTTAGCGTCAGTGGTGAAGCAAAGATCGTCAACGGGAGGACCGCGAAGATGGATGCCACCGGACCGCTTTCCGGGGTTAAGGTGCTCGACCTGTCGTCCGCGGTGATGGGCCCGTACGCCACGCAGATCCTCGGCGACTTCGGCGCCGACGTGATCCGGGTCGAACCGCTGCGCGACGTCGCCCGGCATTCGCCGGCCAACACCGGCCGCACGCCCGGGATGGCCCCGCTGTACATGCAGGTCAACCAGAACAAACGCAGCATCGAACTCGACCTCAAGGACCCCGCCGGCCGCGAAGACCTCTTCGCCCTGCTCGCCGACGCCGACGTCCTCGTCACCAACATGCGCGCCGCCGCAC
The DNA here is from genome assembly GCF_002796545.1 of Amycolatopsis sp. AA4. GTDB lineage: Bacteria > Actinomycetota > Actinomycetes > Mycobacteriales > Pseudonocardiaceae > Amycolatopsis. Next base: position 7,479,299 of record NZ_CP024894.1, on the reverse strand, counting down.
TCGACCGGCTCGGCCTCGGCTACGAGCAGCTGCGCGACCGCTTCCCCCGCCTCGTCTACGCCCACGCGCAAGGCTTCGCGCCCGGCTCGTCGCGCGCCAACCGGCCCGCCTACGACGAGGTCATCCAGGCCACGTCCGGCCTGGTCAGCCTGCAGGACCGGGCGGGCGGCACGCTGCAGTTCGTCCCGACCTTCATCGCCGACAAGACCGCCGCGCTGTACCTGCTGAACGGCGTGCTCGCCGCGCTCTTCGACCAGCAGCGCACCGGCAAGGGCCAGCAGGTCGAACTGGCGATGGCCGACGCGATGATCGCGGTCAACCTCGTCGAGCACCTGGCGGGCGACGTCTTCATTCCGGCCGCCGGCGACGTCGGCAACCCGCTTTCGCTCAGCGACACGCACGCGGCCATGCGCACGGCCGACGGCGGCGCGATCGCCGCGGTGCCCTACACCAACGACGCTGTGCGCACGCTGCTGATCGGGGCCGGCCTCGAAGACGCCGCGGCCGATCCGGCCTGGGATTCCCCGGTGATCGACCGGGAGGTTTTCACCGCGGGGGTGGAGAAGGTGCTCGCCAACTCCACGAACCGCACCACCGCGGAGTGGGAGGAGTACCTGACCGCCCACGACGTTCCGTACGCGGTCGTCGTCGACATCGCCGACCTGCCGACCGACCCGTACGTTCAGGAAGTCGGACTGATCACCGAGCGGGAACATCCGACCGAGGGCACGATCCGCGTCGTGGAGAGCCCGCTGCATTTCTCGCGGACCCCGGCCGGGTTCCGCAGGCACGCCGAACGCGCTGGCGCGAGCACCGCCGAAGTTGTCGGAGCCGTACGCACCACTGAAGGGGTTTGATCGATGGATCTCGAACTGTCTCAAGAGGACCTCGCGTTCCGCGACGGATTGCGGGAGGTGTTCCTCGGCGCGATTCCGGAGGAAATCCGCAAGCGCAGCGCGCTCGGCCTGATCACGCGGGACGACATCGTCACGAGCCAGCGGATCTTGAACGAGCACGGCTTGGCGGTCCCGCACTGGCCGGTCGAATGGGGCGGTCGCGATTGGACTCCGACCCAGTCCCACATCTACGCCTCCGAACTGCAGCGCAACGCGGTGCCGCAGCCGCTCGCCTTCAACGCGAGCATGGTCGGCCCGATCATCGCCGAATTCGGCAGCGAGGAACAGAAGAAGAAGTTCCTTCCCGCCACGGCGAACCTGGACATCTGGTGGTCGCAGGGCTTCTCCGAGCCGGAGGCCGGTTCGGACCTGGCCGGACTGCGCACCACGGCGAAGCGCGACGGCGACCACTACGTCCTCAACGGACAGAAGACCTGGACCACGCTCGGCCAGTACGGCGACTGGATGTTCGTGCTCGCGCGGACCAACCCGGACGCGCCGCGCAAGCAGCAGGGCCTGTCCTTCCTGCTGCTGGACCTCAACACGCCGGGCATCGAGCGCCGTCCGATCAAGCTGGTCGACGGGTCCGCCGAGGTCAACGAGTTCTTCTTCGACAACGTGGTGATCCCGGCGGAGAACCTGGTCGGCGAGGAGAACAAGGGCTGGACGTACGCGAAGTTCCTGCTCGGCAACGAGCGCAACGGCATCGCGCAGGTCGGCACCGGTCAGCGGATTTTCGCCGACCTCGCAGCCGCGGCCGCGGAACTGCCCACTGAGGACGGTCGGCTCGCCGACGACGCGGAATTCCGCGCCGCCATGCACGCCGCGAAGACCACGCTGCTCGCGCTGGAGGCGACCCAGATGCGGGTCACCGCCGCTTCGGAAAACGGCCAGCCGAGCCCGGTGTCGTCGCTGCTCAAGATGGAGGGCACGCAGGCCCTGCAGGCGCTCACGAAGCTGCGCATGCGCGCGGCCGGTTCCGACGGCATGCTGCTGGACACCGAATCGCCGGTGAAGGCCGACGAGGCCGCGGTGGTGGCCGCGGCGCAGTACCTGAACCAGCGGAAGCTGTCGATTTTCGGCGGCTCCAACGAAATCCAGCGCGGCGTCATCGCGAAGACGATCCTCGGTCTGTAAGGGACGGCGACTCATGAACCTCGAATTCAACGAAGACCAGAAGCTGCTGTTCGAGACCGTCGACACGGCGGTCGGCCGCGGCTACCCGGCAGGCGGCCGCGCGGCCGCGACGAGCAGCGAACTCGGCTGGAACGACCAGGTCTGGAGCACGCTCGGCGAGCTGGGTCTCGCCGGTCTCCCGATCTCCGCCGACCACGACGGCGCGGGCGCGGGCCCGGTCGAGGTCTACGCGACGCTAGAGGCGATGGGCAAGCACGCGGCGGCCGAACCGCTGCTCGACGGCGTGTTCCTGCCGTCGTGGATCATCGCCGAGCTGGGGACCGACGAGCAGGTCAAGGAGCTGCTGCCGCTGCTCGCCGGCGGGGGCACGACGATCGCGGTCGCGCACGCCGAGCCGGGACGTCCGTGGGGCCTCGCGCCTTCGGTGTCGGCGGCCGGTTCCGCGCTTTCCGGCGTGAAGTCGCCGGTGCGCAACGCAGATCAGGCTGACAAGCTCCTGGTCACCGCGGTCGACGAGAACGGCCGCACCGGGGTGTACCTGGTCGAGGCGACCGCGGAGGGCATCACTCGCGTCGACGGCCGGGCCGCGGACTGGGGTCACACGTCGCAGGTCGAATTCGCTGGCACGCCGGCGGTTCTGCTCGGCGCCGCCGACGCCGACGTGCCGGCCGCGTTGCGTCGCGCGTTCTCCCGGGCGCGGGTCGCGGTGACCGGCGAGGCGATCGGCCTGATGGAGACCGGGCTTGCGATGACGGTCGAATACCTCAAGACCCGCAAGCAGTTCGGCGTTCCGCTGGCGGCGTTCCAGGCGCTCGTGCACCGTGCCGCCGACCTGTACGCGAAGGTCGAGCTGGCTCGTTCGCTGGCGCTGTGGGCCACCGCGACGGTCGAGGCGTACGACAACGGTGCGTCCACAGTGGACCTCGAGGCCGCGGCCGACGACGCGTTCGTGTTCGTGTGCGACGCGGCGACCGCGACCGCCGAGGAAATCGTCCAGCTGCACGGCGGCATCGGAATGACTTACGAATCGGAGGTCGCGCACCACGCGGCGCGCCTCATCGCCATTACGGAGAGTTACGGCGGAGTGAGCGCGGCCCGGCGCCGCGCGCTAGCGTCGGACGCGTTGCTGACGCCGCCGAGCGCGCTGCTCAACAACGCGGACGCGGTCACCGCCTGAGAAAGGAGCGCGCCATGCCGGTCGTCGCGATCGTCGGCGCTGGGGTCATCGGAGTGTCGTGGGCTCGGCTGTTCGCCGAGGCGGGCTGGACGGTGCGGGTCACCGATCCGCGTCCGGACCTGCGGGACATTGCCTCCCGGGACCTCGCCGGGCTGCCCGCCACGGCAGTCGCGGACCTCGCGGAAGCCGCTGCCGGGGCCGATTTCGTCCAGGAGTCGGGCCCGGAGCGGATCGAGCTGAAGCGGGAAATGTTCGCGACGCTCGCCGCCGCCACGCGCGACGACGCAGTACTGGCGTCCTCCTCGTCGTCGCTGTTGCCCTCGGTAATCGCCGAGGGCAACGCGGCGGCCTCGCGGATCGTGGTCGGGCACCCGTTCAACCCGCCCGAGCTGATGCCGCTGGTCGAGGTAGTGCCCGGAGCATTGACCTCTGCGGAGACCGTGGCGAAGGCCGTCGAGGTCTACCGCGGGCTGGGCAAGAAGCCGATCACGCTGAAGAAGGAAGTGCCCGGCTTCGTCGGGAACCGGCTGCAGAAGGTCTTCAACGACCAGGCGATGTACCTCGTGCAGCAGGGCGTCGTTTCCGCGGCGGACCTGGACGAGCTGGTCAAGGCGTCGCTCGGGCCGCGGTGGGCGACCATCGGGCCGTTCGAGAGCATGCACCTCGGCGGCGGCCCGGACGGCATCCGGCACCTGGTGAGTCACGTCGGGTCGCAGATGAAGTTCGAGATCGGCCGGCCGGACCGGGAGCACCTCGACGCGGTGATCGACGAGGTCGAGCAGACCTACGGGACGGCGGACACGTACGCCGACCGCGTGGAAGCACGCGACAGCCGTACTCGCGCGCTGCTGGACGCGCTGGAGAAGGAATGAGCCTCACCGAGCAACTCGAGGCCGCGTTAGCCAAGCCAGCCACCACCGACGACTACGACCTGCACCAGCCGCTGGCCGATTTGCTGGGCTCAGTCGGCCTGCAGGAATCCGACGCCGGCGGCCGGATCGAGTTCACCGGAGCCGACCCGATCCTTCCGGGCGCGCTCCGGCTGGCTGGTGCGACGTCCATCGCGCTGGCGGCGAAATCCGTTGCGGTGGCGAAGATCTGGCAGCTGCGCGGAGGACGCGGGCAGGACATCTCGATGGACCTGCGGACCGCGCCGCACCGGCTGTGCCCGTTCTACGACAGGAAATGGGAACTGCTCGACGGCTACCCGCAAGGCGACCCGGCGCGCGTCGATCCGGCTTTCGGCACGGATCGCTTCTACGCCACCGCGGACGGCCGCTGGGTGCACCCGATCAGCCCGTACCCGAAGCTGCGCAACGATGCCGCCGCACTGCTCGGTGTTCCCGAGCGGGACGCCGTGGTGCGGCAAGCGATCGCGCAGTGGAACTCGTTCGAACTGGAGGACGCCGCCGAGGCCGCGGGCGTCATCATGCCGGTGGTGCGGACGACCGAAGAGCTGATGGCTACCGAGCAGTACCAGTCGGTGCTGTCGACGATGCCGCCGGTGATTGTCGAGCGCATCGGGGACAGCGCCCCAGAACCCTTGCCCCCGAACCCTTCCACGCCACTCGAAGGAATCCGCGCGCTGGGCCGGGCGCACATCATCGCCGGCGCTGGTTGTGGCCGGGCTTTGGCACTGCATGGTGCGGACGTGCTGAACGTGTGGGATCCGGGCGAATACGAATTGCCGGTGCTGTACGCGACGTCCAATGTGGGCGTTCGCTCCACCCGGCTCGATTTCCGTCGCGCCGCGGACCAGGAACGGATGCACTGGCTGCTCGGCAGCGCGGACATCTTCTACGCCAACCGCCGCCCCGGATACCTCGCGCGGCACGGTCTCGACGCGGAAACCGCCGCCGAGATCCGGCCCGGAATCATCCACGCCGAGGTGACGCTCAACGGCAGCACCGGCCCGTGGTCCGGCCGCGTCGGCTTCGACCAGACCGCCGGGTGCCTGTCCGGAGTCATGCTGCTGGAAGGGGAGGGCGGCGTCCCGTCGCTGCCGGCCGTTCCGGTGGTGAACGACTACATCACTTCCTGGTTCCTGCAATTGGGAATCCTGCGCGCACTCATGCTCCGCGCCGAATGGGGCGGTTCTTACCGAGTGCAGGTTTCTCTCACGCGCGTCGCTTTGTGGTTGCTGAGCCTGGGAATCTTCGACAAGGGTTATGCCGCGGAGGTCGCCGGTGTCGCGCCCGGGCACGAATACTTCGACCCCGAGACGTTCACCGCGGACACCCCTCTCGGCCGCTACCGCGGCGTCACCGAGCAAATCCGGATGTCGGAGACTCCGGGCTATTACACGAATCCCTTAATCCCGCGAGGATCGCACCGTCCAGAGTGGAGGTGACATGTTCAGCGAGCTAGTGGTGCTGGGCATTCGCACCGGGACGATTTACCGCGTCGGACTTCCCGACGGGCAGGTTACCCCGCTGTACAAAGACGCTGGTGTCTCGCCGGACGGCGTAGTCGTCGCCGATGGCACCGTTTACTGGACCACCATGGGAATGCCTTCGCGCGACCCTTCGGTGCCGGGCGAGGCGGGCCTCGACTATTCGGCCCGAAATGGTGGCCTGCACGCGGTTTCCTTCGACGGTACCGGTGCTCGCGATGTCCTCCCGAATGGCACCCTGACTACCGGGAAACAGTTGTCCTACAACGGTTTCCTTTATTGGGGTGACCGCGAAGGCTGCCGGATCACCCGAGTGCGTCCGGATGGCACGGGACTCGCCGACCTGATCGTGAACGAGCCGGACGACAGCGGGACTCAGGAATGCGTTGGCGTGACGGTGGACGCGACGCATCTCTATTGGACGCAAAAGGGTCCGGCGAAGGGCGGCCTCGGCCGGATTTTCCGGGCTGGGCTGGAGATTCCGGCCGGGGAGACCGCGCACGACCGGTCCGATGTCGAGACCCTGTGGGACCACCTGCCGGAACCGATCGACCTGGAAATCCATGGCGGGTACCTGTATTGGACCGACCGTGGCGCGGCCCCGAAGGGGAACACGCTGAACCGCGCGCCGCTTCCCGGCCCGGGGGAGAAGGGTGCCGAGCCGGAGATCCTGGCGAGCGGCTTCACCGAGGCAATCGGCCTGGCGGTAGACGACGACGTCGCTTACGTGTCCGACCTCGGCGGCCGGATCACCGCGGTGCCACTGCACGGCGGCGCATCGCGGGTAGTGGTCGATATGGGCGAACTGTTGTCCGGGATCGCGGGGATTCGTCGCTAGTCTCTGGGCTGACGGACCAGCACCTGATCGCGCGGACTCAGCAGTACTTCGAAGCGGCCTGGCGCGAACCGGTGCGGGTCTTCGCGGGACCGTCGAGGCAGGCGGGAACGGCGAGCGGATCGCCCGGGCGGGTGCCTCGCCGAGATCGGCGAGCTGGTACTGGGAAGACGGTTCGATGCTGATGTTTCCCGCCGCCTGAAGGCGGATCTACCGCACCGCGATCCCGCGCAAAATCATCTCCACCATGTTCAGCAAATGCTCCTGCAGATCGAACGGCGCGTCCTCGCTTTCGATCCACGAGCTGAGCGTCCCGAAATACGACGTCGCGAGCAGCAGCCCCGCCTGCGCCGGGTCAATCTCGGTCCGGATCTCCCCGGCCTCCTGTGCCCGGGCGACGAACGCACCGAACTGGCGGGCCAGTTCCGGGTTGCCGAACACGTTGGTGGAGTGGATCGCCGCGCCCATGCAGGCGATGGTTTCCGCTCGGGAGTCGAGGCTGGTGCGCGCCAGTTCGATCAGGTACCGGCTGAGCACCTCGCGCAGCGGGCGGTCCTCCAGGTTCTCGGCGCGCACCGCGGTCATCGCGCGTTCCCGGCGGCGCAGGCTCCATTCGTCCAGGAACGCCGTTTTGCGCTGAAAGTGGTTGAACACGGTGGCCCGCGCGGTGTCGGCGCGTTCGGCGATGTCCTCCATCGTGGTGTTGTCGTAGCCGCGTTCCACGAACAGCTCCACGGCCGCCTGGAACAGCCGGTCCCGGCGTTCGTGTCGCTGCCTGGTCCGCCGATCGGTCGTCGCTTCTGCCGTCATGCCTCGCAGTCAACCATCATTTCCTCCCGGCGCCTGCTGAACGGCGCCCCTTGACGCTGCCCCGACCGCGGCCTAGCGTCGATTAGACGCAAGTCCAACGTTGGATTCCAGTTCAAGGAGGCGGCGGTGCGGCTGGTCACCTATGAATCCGCGGGCGCGGCCCGGCTCGGTGTCCTGCACGGCGACGCGGTCGTGGACCCGGCGCGGGTCTTGCGGGCGTCTGGGCAACGAGAAATCGCTGTCCCCACTGAGATGGTCGCCTTCTTCGAGGGCGGGGCTGAGGCGCGCGGCACCGCCGACCAGGCGCTTCAGCTGGCTGAAGCTGCGGCCGAAAAGGGCGACGTCTTGATCGACGGCGGGCAGCCAGCGGTGCTTCCGCAAGACGAAGTCCGGCTCCTCGCGCCGGTGCCAAGGCCGCGTCGGATTCGCGACTATCTGACCTACACGCAGCACGCCAAGGGCTCCGGACTCACCGTTCCGCCAGCCTTCGCGGCGATGCCGATCTGCTACCAGGGCAACGTCGAGACGGTGATCGGGCCGGACGAGCCGTTGCGGTGGCCGTCCTACACCGCGCAGCTGGACTTCGAACTCGAGCTTGGCTTCTTCACCTCCGGCGGCGGCAAGAACCTGACCCCAGCCGAGGCCGCCGGGCGCATCGCCGGGGTCACGATCTTCAACGACGTCAGCGCCCGCGACATCCAGTTGTTCGAGATGAGCATGACGATCGGTCCGTCCAAGGGAAAGCACTTCTGCACCGCGATGGGTCCGTGTGTGCTCACGATGGACGAGGTCGACGAATGGGCCGTGCAGATGACGGCCACAGTCAACGGCGAGGTCTGGGCCAGCGGGTCCACAAAGGACCGACAGTTCTCGTTCGCCGAGGTGCTCGCGTGGGCGTCGTTGGACGAAGACGTTTACCCGGGCGAATTCTTCGCGCTCGGCACCGTCGGCGGCGGGTGCGGGCTGGAGCTGGACCGCTGGATCCAGCCGGGCGACGTGGTGGAACTCGCCGCGTCCGGCGTCGGCATGCTGCGAAATCCGGTGGGGCAACGGCAGGTCGCGCCGGAAGGTGCGGGATTGGCTTCCTATCAAGGTGCGCCTGAGGTGCACGTCTCCGGGAGGTAAGGGTGCGCAAGGATATTCCCTACACCAAAGGCCATCACCGGCTCACCGAACACTGCTCGGCGTGGCTGGTCCCGGACGGAACCTGGGGGTGGAGCAACGCCGGACTGATCGCCGGCGCCGGAGAATCCCTCCTGGTCGACACGCTCTTCGACGTGCCGATGACGCGGGAAATGCTCAACGGGCTTCAAGACGCCACAGTAGACAGTCCAATCAAGACAGTCGTGAACACGCACGCCAACGGAGACCACTGGTTCGGCAACGAACTCGTCGCCGACGCTTCCATCATCGCCTCCGAAGCCACCGCGGAAGAGATGCGCACCAACGGCCCCGACCTCATGCGCGGTCTGATCCGTCAGGAAGGTCCGCTGGGCCGCTTCGCCCAGCACATCCTGCACCCGTTCGACTTCGACTCCATCACCGCGACTCCGGCGAACCGGACGTTCGCCGGGCAGCTGAAGCTCGACATCGGCGGTGTCGCAGTAGAAATCCGCTGCCTCGGCCCGGCGCACACCGAGGGCGACAGCGTCGTCCTCGTCCCCGACGAAGGCGTGCTGTACGCCGGGGACCTGCTGTTCATCGGCGGCACTCCGATCACCTGGGCCGGACCGGTGTCGAACTGGATCGCCGCCTGCGACGAGATGCTCAAGATGGACGCCGAGTTCGTCGTCCCCGGCCACGGCCCGGTCACCGACGCCGACGGCATCCGTTCGGTCCTCGACTACCTGCAGTGGGTGCAGGCCGAGGCCGCCGACCGCCACCGCCGGGGGATGCCGGCGGAGGAAGCGATGCGGGACATCTCGCTGGGCCGGTTCGCGGACCTCGACGAACACGGCCGTCTCGCGCAGAACGTGCTCGCGGTGTACTACGAACTCGACCCGGAGATGGAGCGCGTGGACACCCGCGAGGTGTTCCGCCGCATCGCGGAACTGGAAGGCTTCGCGTGAGCTGCTAGCCCGCGACAGTCAGGATCCCGAGCGCCAGCAACACGAGCACCTTCACGGTTTCCGTGGCGATGTAGACGAAATGCGCCCGGGAACGCGGCAGCTCCACGCCCTCCGGAGCGGCGAGGACGCGGTCTGTCCGCCGGTTCAACGCCGGACGGACCGCTCCCAGCTGCCCGATCAGCACCACGACCGCCACCGCCGCCAGCACCGTCACCGCGGCACCCGGCCGCCCGATCACCACCGTGATAGCCACCCCCGCCGCGAGCAGCACCTCGGCAATGTTCAATGCCCGGAACACAATCCGGCCGATGCCGAGGCCGATCGGGATGGTGACCCCCAGCGCGCGGAACTTCAGCGGGGCTTCCAGGAACGAAATGGCGAGCACCATCCCGAACCAGACGAACGTGAAGGCGCCAATCAGAGAAATCGCGTGCACAGCGCGGAAAACCTCGATTCCGGTATTCGATCCGCCGCTGCCAGTCTACTCCGGTGACCAGGTCACCGGCAGCCGCACCGGACCGTAGATCGACGCGTCGGGCGGCAGGTCCACCTCGGCGAACGGCACCGCGAGCCGCAGATCCGGGAACCGCGCGAACAGCCGGTACAGCGCGATCCGCATCTCGACCCGCGCCAGCTGCTGACCGAGACATTGGTGCACGCCATGGCCGAAGCCGAGCTGCCCGGTCGCCTTGCGCGTGACGTCCAGCACGTCCGGGTCCGGAAACTTCCCCGGATCCCGGTTGGCGACCGGAAGCGACATGACGACCGGATCGCCCGCCTTGATCGTGACGCCGCCGAGTTCGACGTCCTCCAGCGCGGTGCGGATCGGCCCGATGTGGATCACGCTGAGGTAGCGCAGCAATTCCTCGACCGTGCTCGCGGTCAGCCCCGGGTCGGCCTTGAACTTCGCCAGCTGCTCCGGATTCTCCAGCAGCGCCAGCGTGCCGAGCGCGATCATGTTGCGGGTCGTCTCGAATCCGGCGACCAGCAGCATCATGCCGATGTTGGCGAGTTCCTCGTCGGTCAGCTCGCCGCCGCGGACGAGGTCGGACAGCAGGTCGTCGCCCGGCTCCGTCCGCTTCTCCTCGATCTGCCCGGCGATGAACGCGACGACGCCCTGGGTCGCGTCGATCCGCTCGGCGATCGGCACGTCCTTGGAGAACATGGTGGCGGTGTAGCCGGTGAACTCGGCACGGCGTTCGTAGGAAGCGCCGAGCAGTTCGCAGATCACCAGCGACGGCACCGGTCGCGCAAACGCTTCCACCAGGTCGACCGGACCGCCCGCGGCGGCCATCGCGTCGAGGTGGGCATCGACGATCTCGCCGACGCGGTCCTCCAGCGTGCGCATCCGGTGCACGGTGAACGCTCCGGTCAGCAGCTTGCGGTAGCGGTGGTGGTCCGGGTCGTCCATCCCGCTGAACACCCCCGGGTCAGCCGGTTTCGGCGGCGGCAGCGGGCCGAAGTCGAGCGGGATCTTCGCCAGCTCGACCCGCGCGGACATCCGCTTGTCCGAGAGGACCGCCCGCACCTCCTGGTATCCGGTGACGAGCCAGCCCTGCGTGCCGTCCGGATACGTCATCGGCTCGACCGGGGCTTGCGTGCGCTGGGCCGGCACCGGATCGAACGGACACGCGCCCCTTTCGAGCGGGAGTCCTGCCTGACGGGTCATCGTCGCTCCTTCCCCTCTGAATAGTTCAGAAGGTACACATCTTTCACAAAGTTGTGAAGAGAATGTCGAAGCTGAACGGAGAGCGGGTGGGGATTCACTGGCTCGGCCTAGTTCTAGCGTTGCTAGACAAGCGAGCGCCAGCAGTGCTAGCGTCGAATCAATACCTAGCAACGCTAGATCGAAGCGACCCAACAAGGAGAGATCCCGCAATGGCCAAGCTGCAGAGCCTCGACCCCCGCACGCCGATGTTCGCTCAGTTCAAGGAAAAGACCGGGCCGATCGTCCTCGCCAACACGTTCGTCGTCCCGGAGGGCAAGACCGACGAGTTCCTGGCTCTCTTCCGGAAGCAGGCCGAGTACATGAAGGCTCAGCCCGGATTCGTCTCGCTGCGGATGCACCGGGGAACGGCGGGCAGCCGGTTGCTGATGAACGTCGCGGTCTGGGAGTCGACCGAGGCGCTCGCCGCCGCGTTTGCCAGCCCGGAATTCCAGCGGCTGGCGGCCGAATCCTCCGACGACATCGAGTCGTATCCGCACATCTTCGAGCAGATCGACGTCTGAGTCCTCAGGCCTCCGCGGCGTCGAGGGCGGGAACGAGCGGTTCGAGCGTCCGCCGCAGCAGATCCGGGAGCGAGCCGGACACCACGACCAGGCCGTGGCCCGCCGGTCGCGTCCACTGCTCCAGCGCGACCCGGACCGCCGCCGCGACCGAGGCGGCCAGCACGCGCGCGGTTTGCGCATCGCCGACCCGGGTCGCGATCACTTCCTGAAGCGGGTCTTCGAGTGCGGCCGGGGCGTCGAGAAATGCGCTGCGCAGACCGGGATTCGTGGTGATCAGCAGCAGTGCGTCGCGGCTCTGCTCGCCCGGATCGGTGTACTGCTCGGCGACCGCGTCGATGATCGCCTCGGCCAGCCGGGTGTCCGGCGAGCGTTCGGCGACCGCGGCCGCGATCCGGTTCTCGCGGTCCGCGGTGACCGCCGCGACGATCGCCTCTTCGCGGCTGGAGAAGTAGTTGTTGTAGGTCCGCGGGGAAACGCCGGCGGCCTCGGCGATGTCGTCGACGCGCACGTTCGCCGGCCCGTGTTCGATCGCCAGCCGCAGGGCTGCTTCGCGCAGCGCGACGCGGGTGGCCTGCTTCTTCCGTTCGCGCAATCCGGTCACGTGCTCAGTCTCGCAGCCTGACTGCGTCTACGCAAACTTGCGTGCACGCAAGTTTCATGCGTAAGGTGGGCGGCGTCCCCGAACGAGAGGAAAACCGCCATGCGCGGCAAGGGAATGACGTACGAGACCGGGTTCGTCCGCAATGGACGGTCGTCGCGGGAGAACTTCGACCCGGAGGTGGTGAAGCGCGAGCTGGCGATCATCCGCGACGATCTGCACTGCACCGCGGTGCACGTCGTCGGCGGCGATCCGGACCGGTTGGAGCAGGCCTCGCGGTGGGCGGCCGACCTGGGGCTGGAGGTCTGGTTCTCGCCGTATCCGCTGGAGCAGACCGCCGATGAGATGCTGGCCCTCTTCGCCGACTGCGCGACCCGCGCGGAGCGGCTGCGCGCGTCCGGGGCGAACGTCGTGTTCGTGACCGGCGTCGAGCTGAGCGTGATGAACGAAGGCTTCCTGCCCGGCAAGGACACCGCCGAACGAGTCAGCCTGCTGCTCGCCGAACCCGAGGGCCGGGCCGAGCGGCTGGCCGAGGTGGGCAAGAAACTCGACCCGTTCCTCGACGCCGCGGTCAAGACCGTGCGGGAGCGGTTCCACGGCCCGGTCACCTACGCGTGCATCCAGTTCGAGCAGGTGGACTGGAGCCGGTTCGACTTCGTCACGGTCGAGCTGATCCGCTCCGCCGAGGTCGCCGACATCTTCCGCGCGGGGGTGCGAAGCCTGGTGGCGCAAGGGAAACCGGTCGCGATCACCGGGTTCGGCACGGCGACCTGGCACGGGTCCGGCGACGTCGCGCCGCGGAGCATGGAGATCGTCGAGTACGACGACGAAACCGGCGACCCGCTCCGCATCGACGGCGAGTACGAGCGCGACGAAGCGGGCCAGGCGCAGTACCTGCGCGAACTCCTGGAAATCTTCGACGAGGAGGGAGTGGACAGCGCGTTCGTGTTCCTGTTCGCGCTCTACAACTACCCGCACCGGCCCGGCCGCGACGATCTCGACCTCGCCAGCTTCGGCCTGGTGAAGGTCCTCGAAGACCGCTCCGGCACGGCGTACCCGGGGCTGAACTGGGAACCGAAGGAGGCGTTCGCGGCGGTCGCCGAGCATTACGCGAAACCTTGACGCGGCGGGGTCCGGGCAGGTGAGATCCGGACATGTCGACGAAGACGCGCCCGCTGGGCAACCGGGTCATGGCCAAGGCGGCGGTGCGGATCATGCCGCTGCTGATGCTGCTGTACTTCGTCAACTACCTGGACCGGGTCAACATCGGGTTCGCCGGTCCGAACGGGATGAACAAGGAACTCGGCCTCACCGCGACGGCCTTCGGGCTCGCGTCCGGGATCTTCTTCATCGGCTACCTGATCCTCGAGGTGCCGAGCAATCTCGCGCTGCACCGGTTCGGCGCGCGCCGCTGGATCGCGCGGATCATGATCACCTGGGGCGCGGTGGCCGTCGCGATGGCGTTCGTGCCCAACACCACGACGCTGGTGGTGCTGCGGTTCGTGCTCGGCGTCGCGGAGGCGGGGTTCTTCCCGGGCATCATTCTGTATCTGACGTACTGGTTCCCGGCGGCGCAGCGGGCGAAGGCGGTCGCGCTGTTCATGTGCGCGGTGCCGGTGTCGAGCGCGATCGGCTCGACCGTCTCCAGCCTGCTGATCAGCGGCGGGCACGGCGTGTTCGGCCTGTCCGGCTGGCGGTTCATGTTCCTGGTGGAAGGCATCCCGGCGATCCTGCTGGCGGTCGTCACGTGGTTCTGCCTGAGCGACCGGCCGGAAACCGCGATGTGGCTGTCGGCCGAGGAGCGCGACTGGCTCACCAGCGAACTCGACGCCGAACGCCGCGCCACCGAAGCCGAACACCACTGGCCGCTGCGGAAAGCGCTCACGCACCCGCGGATCCTCGGGCTGGCGTTCGTGTACTTCGCGGTCGTCTACGGCCTGTACGCGCTGGGCTTCTTCCTGCCGACCATCATCGCCGGGTTCGGCGAGGAGTTCGGCACCAAGCTGACGGTGCTGCAGGCAGGTTTGGTGAACGCGATCCCGTACGTCGCGGGTGCTCTGGTGATGGTCCCGTGGGCGCGCCACGGCGACCGGACCGGGGAACGGACGTGGCACGTCGCGCTGCCGATGCTCGTCGGCGGCGCGGCGATCCCGGTCGCGCTGTACCTCGGAAACCCTTACGCCACCATGACCGCGGTGACGATCTGCGCGATGGGCGTGTGCGCGGCGCTGCCGACGTTCTGGGCGCTGCCGTCGAACTTCCTGTCCGGCGCGGCGGCCGCCGGCGGGATCGCGCTGATCAACGCGCTGGGCAACCTGAGCGGGTTCGTCGCGCCGTACGTGACAGGCTGGCTGCGCGACCTGACCGGTACGCAACGGACCGGGTTGTGGGTGGTCGGCGCGTGCATGGTCGCCGGGGCCGTGCTGGCGGTGGCGTTGGGGGCGAAGCCGCGCGCGTCTCGCCGGTGATCAGGTGGCGCGGTCCGTCAGGACCTGTACTTCGTTCTCGAACAACGCGTCGGTGTCGAGCCCCATCGCGGTGAACCCGCCGCCGATTTCGAGGCTGACAAAGCCATGCAGCCGCGACCACAGCGCGACCGCCAGCTGGTGGTTCTCCGTGTTCGCGCGCCGGGCGACGAGCACTTCCTCGTTCTGGTACGGCTTTCCCGTGGTGTCGTGCAACACCCCGAGCACCACGCCCATCAGCGCCCGGGCCGCTTCGGCGAGCGGCTTGGCGTGCGCGTCGTAACCGGGAAACGGTGCCTTGAACAGCAATTCGTACCGATGCGGTTCGGCCCGCGCCCACGCCCGGTACGCGGCGGCCAGCAGCCGGATCCGCGCTTCCGCGTCGGGCGCTTCGGTGTCGAGAGCTTTCGCCATGGCGTCGCGAAGGTCGCGGTACGCGTCGATGACCAGGACGTTCAGCAGCTCGTCGCGGCTGGAGAAGTAGCGGTACAGCGCCGGTCCGGACACGCCGAGTTCCTTGGCGATGGCGTTGATGGAGATCGCCTGCGCGCCCCCGGCGGCGAGCTGAGCGAGTGCGGCGGCTTTGACCTCTTCGCGCACCTGCTCGCGAAACCGTTCGCGCATCGGTTTGCGGGTGCCTGCTGCGGGCATCCCCACCTCCTTGACGACGCCAGACGGTAACACGGCTGATTGTTCGGAAGACCTTCTAACCGTTCAGCCGGTCTTCGAACGAGGGATTCTTCGGTGGCCCGGAAAGCCGGTTGACCCGGCTGGCAAGGTGGAATCACGTGAGTGATGACGCGAACAATCTCCTCCGCGCCGCCAGCCTGGCGACCCCCATGGCATTGCGAGTCGCGGTAACGCTGGGTTTGCCCGACCGGTTGCGCACCCCCGGCACTGTCGACGACATCGCCGCCGAGCTGGACCTCTCCCCGATCGCGCTCGACGTCCTGCTCGGTCACCTGGTCACGCTCGGCGTGGTCTCGCGCACCGACGAGGGGTACCGGACCACCGCGTACGGGGAGAATCTCTGCCAGGACAACGAAAACGGCGTAGCGAACCTCCTGCACCTGGACCGCGCCGCCGGTCGGGCCGAACTCGCTTTTGTTGAACTTGCGCACAGTATTCGAACGGGCGAGGCGGCTTACTCCCGTCGCTACGGCAAGGATTTCTGGACCGACCTCTCCGAACAGCCGCACCTGCGGAAATCCTTCGACCAGCAGATGGCCACTCGATTCCGCACCGAGATCCCGCAGGTGGTCGCCGGAATCGATTGGGCTTCTTTTCAAACGGCAGTAGACGTCGGCGGTGGCCGAGGCGATTTGCTCGCCGCAATCCTCGAAGCCAATCCAAAACTGCGCGCCCACTTGATCGACCTCGAGCCCACCGCAAGCGAAGCCCGCGCCGCCTTCGCCGCCCGTGGTCTCGCCGACCGAGTCGAAGTACGCGGCGGCAGCTTCTTCGACCCTCTTCCAGCGCAGGCGGATGCCTATGTCCTGGTGGACATCCTGCACAACTGGGACGACGAGAACGCCCGCCG
This sequence comes from Amycolatopsis sp. AA4, assembly GCF_002796545.1. Classification (GTDB taxonomy): domain Bacteria; phylum Actinomycetota; class Actinomycetes; order Mycobacteriales; family Pseudonocardiaceae; genus Amycolatopsis. Next base: position 7,463,151 of record NZ_CP024894.1, on the reverse strand, counting down.
CATCCTGAAACGGTGCGCGGAAGCGGCAGGCCGAGCCGGACGGATTCTCGCCATCGAAGCAGTCAGCGGAATTCACGCGCGTACCGAAATGGACCTGGTCATGCTGGTCCATTTCGGCGGTCGCGAACGGCGCGTGGAAGAATTCCGCGCCCTGGCCGAGTCCGCGGGCTTAGTCCTGGAATCGGCGACCCCGCTGACCGACCAGCGGGGCCTGCTGGAATTCCGCGTTGCTTAACTCGGTGCCCGTCCGAGCAACGCCACCAGCCGATCCAACGGAGGAGCGTCGGCGGCAACGGACACCGGCGGTGCGAACGGCCTCCGGTCCGCCGGAAGATCCGCGAGTTTCGCCGCACTGAACGCGATTTCCCGCTCTATCAAGGCGTCGTCGAACTTCGCCTCCTGACCGGTGGCGCGCGCGAGGTCCCAGCCGTGCACCAGTTCCTCGACGATCCGCAGGTGCACCGCGGCGATCCCTGGCACCGTCCCGGCGGGGACCTCGACCACCTGCTCCAGCACCCCCGGCTGCCGGAACGCCGCGAGCAGACCGGCAACCGCCTCCCGATACGCCGCGACCGGGTCGTCGCCGAGTGCGTCGGAAGAACGCGGGTTCAGCGAGCCGCCCTCCTCGCCGCGCAGCACGGCGGTGAACAGGCGGTGTCCGAGGACCAGATGGTTCACCAGGTCGCGGACGGTCCACTCCGGGCACGGCGTCGGCGCGTCCCAGCGAGACACGCCCGCGACCAGCGCACTGGTGGAATCGAGGGCAGCGGCCAGATCGTCGACAGGGTTCATCGGTTCGCCTTTCTCCGAGGTCACCGGTACAGACACCGCCCGCCCCGGAAACGGAACGGTGGCAGGATGCGAAGGATGGGCCAGGACATCCTCGATCGCGCACGCGCCGGAGACGCGCACGCCTTCCGCGAGCTGGTCGAGCCCTATCGCCACGAGCTGCAGGTGCACTGTTACCGCCTCCTCGGCTCCCTCGCCGACGCCGAAGACCTCCTGCAAGAGACGCTCCTTGCCGCCTGGCGCGGGCTGGACGGTTACGCCGGTCGCGCCTCGGTGCGCTCCTGGCTGTACCGCATCGCCACCAACCGCTGTCTCAACGCCCTCCGCGACGCCGGCCGTCGCGTCCCGGCCGAACCGTCGCCGCCGTTCACGCCGACCGAGCCCACGCGCCGCACCGAGGTGACCTGGCTGCAGCCCGCGCCCGACGACCCCGCCGCGCATTACGGCGCGAAGGAAACCTTCGAGCTGGCGTTCGTCGCGGCCCTGCAGAAACTCCCGCCGCGCCAGGCCGCCGTCCTCGTGCTCCGGGACGTGCTCGACTACTCGACCGCCGAGGTCGCGGACCTGCTGGACACCAGCTCCACCGCGGTCAAAGGCGCGTTGCAACGCGCACGCGCCCAGCTGCGGCAGACCGTCGAGCCCGCGCCACCGGCACCGCGCGAACGGGAGATCGCACAACGATTCGCGGACGCGTTCAGCCAGGGAGACGTCGAAGGCGTAGTCGCGCTCCTGACCGACGACGGCTGGCTCGCCATGCCGCCCGCACCGCACGAGTACGTCGGCCGCGAAGCCGTCACCGAGTTCCTCACCAGGTTCGGACAGTGGCGCGGCTCCCGGCGGTTCCGCCTCCTCCCGACCCGCGCCAACACCCATCCGGCCTTCGCCTGCTATCTCACGGAACCCGGCGGAACAGTGGGCTGTCCCGCGGGAATCCTCGTCCTCGCGCCTTGGGGCGACCGAATCCGCACCGCCACCTGGTTCCTCGAGCCCGAGCTGTTCCCGCGCTTCGGCCTGCCCGCGGAGGCGTCGCCGTGCTGACCACCCTGGCGATCCAGAACTACCGCTCGCTGCGTGATCTCGTGCTGCCGCTGTCGCAGCTCACCGTGATCGTCGGCGCGAACGGCACCGGGAAGTCCAGCCTGTACCGCGCCCTACGGCTACTCGCCGACGCCGGACGCAACGGCGCGGTCGCCGCCCTCGCCGCGGAAGGCGGTCTGCCATCGACGTTGTGGGCCGGTCCGGAGAACATCGGCCGCGCCGTCCGCGAGGGCCGGTCGCCGGTGCAACCGGTGCAGCGAACCAAATCGGTCGGCCTGCGACTCGGCTACTCCGGCGACGAATTCGGCTACGCCCTGGACTTCGGCCTCCCGATCCCCGCCGAGACCGCCTTCAACCTGGACCCGGAATACAAACGCGAATGCGTCTGGCACGGCCCGGTACTCCGGCCGTCCGCTTTGCTGGCCGACCGCTCCGGCACGAGAGTCCGCATCCGCGACGAGTCCGGCTCCTGGGTCGAAAGCGGCCATTCGATCGCCCTGACCGACAGCATGCTCAGCGAATTCGCGGACCCGCGCCGGTGCCCGGAACTCCTGATCGTCCGCGATCGAGTCCGCGCGTGGCGCTTCTACGACCATTTCCGCACCGACGCCGCCGCCGCGGGAAGGCAAAGCCGCATCGGCACCCGCACCTGGGCCTTGGACCACGACGGTGGCGACCTGGCCGCGGCCCTGCGCACCATCCAGGAATCCGCCGACGCCGACGCCCTGGCCACCGCGATCGACGACGCCTTCCCCGGCTCGTCCGTAGAAATCGCCGCCACCGACGGCCGCTTCGACCTCCGCTTCCGCCAACCCGGCCTGCTCCGCCCCCTCAGCGCGGCCGAACTCTCCGACGGAACCCTGCGCTACCTGCTGTGGGCCGCGGCGTTGCTCAGCCCGCGCCCGCCGGAGCTGCTCGTGCTGAACGAACCGGAAACCAGCCTGCACCCGGACCTGCTGCCCGCGTTGGCCGCGTTGATCACTGCCGCGGCGAAGAAGCCGCAGCTGCTGGTGGTGTCGCATTCCCAGCTGCTGGTGCGCTTTCTCGAGGACGCCTCGGTGCTGGAACTGGAAAAGGACTTCGGCGCGACGGTGGTCGCGGGCCAGGGGCGGCTGGACCAACCGGCTTGGCATTGGCCGAAACGGTGAAACGGGACCACTGTCTTCAGGTCCGTGAGGGGAACCCTGAGGGACTCTGATTCCGTCAGGGTTCCCCTCACGGACCGCAAACCCGATCAGCGAGGCCGCACCGGCCGTCGTGCGCGGGTCGTCTTCCCCGGCGTCCGGACCGGCCGATACGGCTCCGGCACCGGCAGCCGCAGTATCCGGCCGATCTTCCCCGGCCCCAGGTGATTCAGGTCCGCCACCGCCGCGGGCTCGTGCCGGGCGCAGCTGGCGAGGACGCCGAACAGGAACATCGTCACGATCAGCGACGTCCCGCCGTACGACACCAGCGGCAGCGTCACCCCGGTGACCGGCAGCGCGTTCACCACGTACCCGATGTTGACCGCCGCCTGCGCCACCAGCAGCACGGTGATCGTCGCCGCGACGATGCGGATCCACGGGTCGAGGTTGCGCGTCGCGATCCGCAGGCCGACCAGCGCGAGCCCGCCGAACAGCAGCAGCACCACCGCGCAGCCGAGGAAGCCGAGTTCCTCGCCGATCAACGCGAAAATGAAGTCGTTCTGCACGTTCGGCAGGTACTTCCACTTCGACGCGCCCTGTCCGAGCCCGACCCCGAACAGCCCGCCCTCGGCGAGCGCGTACTGCGCCTGCACCGCCTGGTACCCGGCGCCGGAGGTGTCCGCGTCGGGGGAGAGGAACGACAGCACGCGCGCGAGCCGGTAGTCCGCGACCAGCGCGAGCACCACGAATCCGGCCATGCCGCCGGCCAGCAGCGCGCCGAACAGCCGCCCCGGCGCGCCGGAGAACCACAGCAGCGACAGCAGCACGATGCCGAGCGAGATCGTGCCGCTGAGGTTCGGCTGCGCCATCACCAGGGCGAACATCAGCAGCGCGACCGGCACCAGCGGGACCAGCAGGTGCCGCCAATGGTGCAGGAGCCGGGCTTTCACCACGAGAATGTGCGCGCCCCACAACGTCAACGCGACCTTCGCGACCTCGACCGGTTGCAGCGTCAGCGGTCCGAGCGTGAACCACCGCTGCGCCCCGTTCACCTTCGCGCCGAGCGGGGTGAGCACCAGCGCGAGCATCGCCAGCGTCACGAGCATCAGCATCGGCGAGAGGGATCTGATCCGCCGCAACGGAACCCGCAGCCCGGCCCACAGCGCGACCAGCCCGATGAGCACGAAGATGATGTGCTTCTGGAACGTGCTGTACACGCCGCCGGGCTGTGCCGAAGACGCCGACAGCACCATGATGACGCCGAGCAGCGTGAGCAGACCGCACAGCGCGAGCACGAGGTGGAACGACGCGAGCGGCCGGGACAGCCAGCCGACGATCGCGACCGGGCCCCGGCTTCGCCTGTTCCGTGTCGTAGCCAACTCGCGCACCGCCGTCCGCCGATTTTCCGGCGCGGGGAGTGAACGCGCCGGGCCGATTATGGCCTAACCGTCCGGAAAGGACTGTGCGGCGCGCGGGGCGGCTTCCCTGAAGTTATTTCACACAAGGGATTCCGCCTCCGCTCAACACCGGCGGGGGAGCGGGAACGCCGCTGCTGTGCGTCATCGGCGTCACATACGCGGCCGGGGTCGGCACCGGGGTTCCGCTGAGCAGTTGTGCGACCAGCGCCTGGATTTGCGGCGTATTGACGAAGTTGACGTCCTCGCCGGACGGGCTCTTGCCGAAATGGTCGACCGGAAGGGTTACGAAGCTGACGTTCCCGCCAGTCAGGCTGGACGCTTGTTTCGCGAGCGCGAGCAGGTCGAGCGAACTGTCGACCGCGGTGTTCTGCTTCGCGACGTCCATGATTCCTTGGAGTTTCGCCGGATTCGTGAAGGTCCCGCCCTGTTTGAGCTGATAGGCGAGCGAAGCGATGAAGGCCTGCTGCCTGCGTTCGCGGTCGAGGTCGGTGAAGTTGAGCGCGGGATGCACGTTGTCGCGGCGCTGCCGGACGAATTCGACGGCCTGCTCGGCGCTGATCTCCTGCTGGCCGGCATGGAAATTCGCGCCCGAGTAGCTGTCCTGGGTGTCCTCGTTGAGACACACCGTGATCGGCTGCACGACCTGGGCGATCTCGAAGAACGCCACGAGGGTGACCTCGACGAAATGGTCGATCGGGACGTCGCCGAGGAATCTCCGCACCGTGTCGATTTCCGCCCGCCGGCCGGCGTCGCGGGCCTGCTGCTCGCGCTGGGATTTGTCGGTGACATTCTGCGAGATGAGCTGTTTGGCCTTTTCGTCGAACGCCAGCCCGTAGGCCTGTTTGATCTTGCCCTTGCAGACGTTGTCCGGACAGCCCGCCAGCGGAACGTAGTCGTCGCGCGGAATCGAGATCGACGTCGCCTTGCCGCCGTCGCCGGGGACGTGCAGCAGCATCAGCACATTGGCGTTGTAGCCGCCGTCCTGCTGATCCCCGGCGTGCAGCGAGTTGTAGATGTCCTTCGGGAGCGGGTTGCCGTTCTCGTCGAGCCGCGAATCGAGGCCCATGATGAGGATGTTGGTGTCGCCGCCGCCGGACGTCGACTGCCCGTCGAGCACGTCGGACACCTGCAGCCCGGACACGATGCCGTGGTAGGCCGCCCAGCCGTATCCGGTGAGCGAGAGCGTCAACGCGGCCGCGAGGGCCAGTGCGACCCGGCCGGCGATCCGCCGTCGCCGAGCCGCGGCGCGCGCGGCGACGCCACGTGCCGCCGCGGCCCGGGACGCGGCGACACGTCTGTCGTGAGGATCGGTCATCGGACCTTCCGGTGCCGGGGCGTCATGGTTGCCTACTGTTCTGCACACTCGCTGTGTACACGCTGAGAAGGAATCTCACGCAGAGTTAACCCAACGCCAGTTGGACGAGCTTTACGACGACGAGTGCCATCGCCAAGAGCAGATAGGTGCGCAGCGCGGTCAGCCCGATCTTCCGTCCGATCGACAGCTCCGGCGGCGGCAAGTACTGCAGTGGCGGCATCCGCCACTCCGCGCGTCCAGTGCGATCGATCGGCGCGGCACTGCGGCGGCGGACCAGCGCGTACCCAGCGGTCAGCACGCCGATTCCGCCGCTGACCGCCATGATCAGGAAGATCTGGCCCGCGCTGAGGTCCGGGAACAGCACGGAGGCGGTCAGGATCACCGACAGCACCACCAGCACTCCGACGACCACGGAAGTGAACAGGTTGGTGAGCCGTCCGTTGACCCACGGCCCGAGCACCGCCTTGTCGTTGCACAGCAGCAACAGGAAGACCGTCGCGGACGGCAGCAGCACGCCGGCGAGCGTCTGCACTCCGGTGGTGAGCAGGCCGAGCGGCGAGCCCGGAATGAGCACGATGGTGGCGGACAGCGCGACGAGACCGGCGTACACCGCGTAGAAGCCCTTCGCGTGCCGCGCTCCGCGATGCAGTGAGTGCTTCATCCCGAAGACATCACCGATCGCGTACGCGCTCGAGAGCGACACTGCGAACGCCCCAACAATCGACGCGTCCAGCAGCGCGACCGCGAACAGCGCGCCCGCCGTACGTCCTGCGTAAGCCTCGATGCCGTTCGTAACGCCAGCTGTGTCGGAGAAGGCCGTGCCGGTGCCCGCGAAGGCCGCCGCCGCGATGCCCATGATCGCGGCCGCGCCGATCATCACCACGACGAGACCGATCCACAGATCCGCCTTCTCGTAGCGCATGAATCGCGGCGTGATGCGCTTGTCGATCACGTACGACTGCTGGAAGAACAGCTGCCACGGCGCGACCGTGGTGCCGACGATCGCGATGATCAGCAGCATCAGCTCAGCCATTCCACCCGGTCCGGCTGGCCTCGACGGCACCAGTCCGCCGAGCATTTCCGCTGGTGCCGGGTGTGCGAAAACGTACACCGGGATCAGCGTCAGCGAGCCGAGACAGAAGAAGATCGCGATCCGCTCGAACCGCCGGAAGCTGCCGGTGAAGGCGGCTCCGATGATGACGGCCGCGGCCAGCACGACGGACGGAACCGTCGGCAGCCCGAGGTAGCGCGTGGCCATCGTGATGCCGATGAACTCGGTGACCAGCGTCAACGCGTTGAGCAGGAAGAGGTCGAGCACCGAGAACGCGCCCCAGAACTTGCCGAAGCGTTCGAGGATCAGCCGCGCGTGCCCGACGCCGGTGACCGCGCCGAGGCGCAGCACCATTTCCTGGTTCACGTACAGCACCGGGACGAGCAGCAGCAGGGTCCACAGCAGTTTCGGCCCGTAGTTCTGCCCGGCCTGGCCGTAGGTCGCGAACGCGCCGGCGTCGTTGTCGCCGACCAGCACGATCAGCCCCGGCCCGACGATCGCGAGCAGGGTCTTGAGCTTGGCGCTGAGGCCGTTCCGCGGGGCGGAGTCGCCCGCTTTGATGGTGCCGAGCGCGCCGCGGATGTCGCCGACGTGCTGGTCGTCGAGGACCGCGGTGGTGCGCCGGTCGATGCGGACAGTGGTGTCAGTGGTCATGACGAGCACTCCCTTCGGCCTTGCTCAGGCCGATCAGGGCACCCGGTTGCCGCGCGTTTCGAGAACCCGTCCGGGGCGGGCCGGACGGGGCGGCTGGATCAACCGGGGTTGCCGGAAGGTGGGGGGACTGGGCGCGTACTTCGCCCCGGACTTGTGTCGCTCATCGCCCTCACCTCCCCGCTTCTCCGGCTCCCGGAGTACTCAACGCCATCCGCCGGATAACTGTCAAGCACTTGTACAAGTGTTGTAGTTATCTGTGTGACTCAGGCCACTGCCTGAGTAATGTCGAGAACGCCGTCCCGGCTCCGTCCCCGCGGCACCTGGCCGACAGCGAGGCCGCAGACCGAGAAGGAGACCGTCATGGAACCGCAGGAAGTCGCCGAGGTCCTGAACCGCCCGTACAGCCGCGAGCTGCTCGCCCGGGACATCGCCCGGCTGGCCTACGTCGCGAAGGACGGCACGCCGCGCAGCGTCCCGATCGCGTTCAGCTGGAACGGCGCCGAGATCGTCCTGTGCACCACCAAGAACGCTCCGAAACTGCCTGCGCTGCGGGCGAACCCGAGGGTCGCGCTGACCATCGACACCGAATCGCACCCGCCGAAGATCCTGCTCGTCCGCGGCCGCGTCGAACTGGACTACGTCGACGGAATCCCGGAGGAGTACCTCGAAATCAACGGCTCCTACGAGATGACCGCCGAACAGCGCGTCGAATGGGAGGCCGAAATCCGCTCGCTGTACGTCGACGGCATGGTCCGCATCGTCGTCACGCCGACCTGGGCGAAGCTGATCGACTTCGAAACCACGCTGCCGTCGGCGGTCGCGGAACTGGCGCAGCGCCGGGCGGAGGCGGAATCCGTCCCGTCGAACGGCCGCTGATCCACTAGACTGCCCCGTCTTACACGCGAAGGTGGGGCGCATGATCCTGGTGACAGGTGCGAGCGGCAACGTGGGTTCGGCTCTGGCCAAGCAATTGCGCGCGGCCGAGGTGCCGTTCCGGGCCGCTTACCATTCCCCGGAGAAGGCAAGGAAAGCCGCCGCGGACGGAATCGACGCGGTCACCGTGGAAATGTCCGATCCGGCCACCGTGCAACCCGCGCTGGCCGGAGTGTCGAAGGTGTTCCTGCTGGGCGCGATGAGCCCCGGACAGACCGGCAACGAGTCCAATGTGGTCGAAGCCGCCGTGTCCGCCGGGGTCTCGCACGTGGTGAAACAGTCGCTGTGGCGGGCGGACGAGGAACTCACGCCGATCGCCCGGCTGCACCGTCCGGTCGAGCGGATGTTGGAAACCTCACCGCTGTCATGGACATTTCTCCGGGCGAACTTCTATCTCCAAGCCTTCTCGGGAAACTGGGCCGGAACCATCCGGTCCGGAAACTTCTTCGCCAGCCCGCTGATCCGCGGTCCGATCGCTTTCGTGGATGCCGAAGACGTTGCCCGCGTGGCGTTTCGAGCATTGACCGAGGACGGCCACGGAGGCAAGGCGTACGCGCTCACCGGCCCCGAGGCATTGACGTACGACGAGGCCGCGGCAGTGCTGTCCGAGGTGCTCGGCCGTCCGATCACCTACCGCGGAATGTCGAACGAGCAGGCACTTTCCGCGCTGGCCGAAGCTGGAATGTCCTCGTTCCATGCCAAAGCGCTGGTGGAGGTATGCAATACGTACCTGGACGGCGGCGCGGAAACCGTGACGTCCACGGTCGAAGACGTCACCGGCCAGCGGCCGCGGAGCTTCCGCGAGTTCGCGACCGCGCACCGGCACTGTTTCGAGTGAGCACGCTGAGCACAGCGGCGACGAGACTGAGCCCGGCGGTGACCAGGAAGACGTCGCCGAGATCCGCGGTGCTCGCGTAAACCAGCCCGAGCACGGCGACGCCGAGGGTCTGCCCGAGCTGCCGGAACGTGGCCATCGCGCCGGATGCCATCCCCGCGCGGTCCCGGGGAACCGCGCTGAGGATCGCGGTACTGCCTGCGGGCCCGGCAATTCCCATCCCGGCACCGGTCACGATCAGTCCGGGCAGCAGGCTGAGCCACGTCGAGTCGAGCATCGCCCATTCCAGCGCACAGCCCGCGGCCGCCAACAGCGCCCCGAGCCCGAGGATGATCCCCGGCGAAACGGCGGGCAACCGCTTGCCAATCACCAGCGAGGTGACAAACGACGTTGCCGCCAACGGAATCAGCGCAAGCCCCGCAGCGGCCGGGCTGAGGCGTTGTACTGATTGCAGCCAGATCGACGCGTAAATCAAGCAGGCGAAGACGGACGAACTCGCGACGACCACGATCAGCACGGTCACGAAGGACGCCCGGCGGAACAGCGCGAGGTCGAGCATCGGGTGCCGCACCCGTCGTTCGACCATCACGAAGACAACCAGCGCCGCCGTGGCGAGGATGAACATCGGCAGTCTGTCGTCGGCTTCAATCAACCCATAGACCAACGCGCCGGAACTGGCCCCGAATGCCACCATTCCACCCAAGTCGATCCGGGTCCCGGACGGCCTTTTCGGCGCTTCGACCAGGTACTTGCTGGTGAGCAACAAGGTCGCCGCGCTCAACGGCAGGTTGAGGAAGAAGATCGCCTGCCAGCCCGCCCATTGCGTCAAAACACCGCCGAGAAACGGCCCGGTCGCACCCGCGCCACCGAGCACCGCCGTCCAAATCCCCAACGCGCTGCCACGGTCTTTGCCCTCGTAATGGGCTCCCAGCAACGACATCGCGGCTACCATCATCGCCGCACCGCCGACCCCTTGCACCGCCCGCGCGCCAATCAGCACGCCGGCATTCGGCGCGAGCGCACACCCCAGCGACGCCACCGCGAACACCGTCACCGAGCCGACGAACACCCTGCGCTGCCCGGCAAGGTCGCCGATCGCGCCCGCGCTCAACGCGAGAACGGCGAGCACCAAGGTGTAACTGTTGACCACCCATTGCAGGCTGGCCAACGATGCTCCCAGTCCGCGAGCCATTTCCGGCAACGCCACTGTCACCACGGTGGTGTCGAGGATCAACATGAACGACCCGAGGCAGATCGCCGCCAACGGCCCCCATTTGCGCACCACAGTCCCCTTTCTCTGTCCGCTGAAGAGTGATCTCGTCCGCGCAGGCACCTCAAGTCAGCTGACCCTTTTTGACGGATCCCGTCACCAGCTACCGTGATGTGATGAAACCCGTCACGCTGGACCCGGTGGACCACCAGCTGATCCACGCGCTGGACCTCGACGGACGCGCCCCCTTCGCGCGAATCGCCGACGTGCTGGGCGTTTCGGAGAACACCATCGGCCGCCGCTACCGGCGACTGCGCCAGGCCGGGGTGCTCCGGGTAGTCGGCGCGGTCGCGAGCGCGAGACTGGGCTACGCGCTCTGGCTGGTCCGGTTCGCCTGCGCCCCCGCATCTGGCATCCCCATCGCCGCCGCGCTGGCGAAACGCCCGGACACGTTCTGGGTCCACTTGCTGTCCGGCGGCACGGAAATCACCTGCACGACGCAATCGTCCATGGTGGAAGAACCAGACGTACTTCTGCTGGACAAACTCCCGCGGAGCAACCGGATCACCTCCGTGTCCGCACATCAGATGCTGCATGGATTCACGCGCCTAGGCACTTGGTCGGCCCTGTCCGACGACCAGATCGCCGCCCTGCAGGTCCCAGTCGATCCAACCGAAGAGATAACCTTCGACGAGGCCGACCGGCACTTAATGCAAGTCCTGGCAGACGACGGACGCGCCAGCTACGGTGAACTAGCCGCCGCGTCCGGCCTTTCCGAATCGACTGTGAAGCGCCGAATCGAAACCCTTCGCCAAGCCGGGATCCTGTCGTACCAGTTAGACATTTCCCTACGCTCCTTGGGTTTTTATTCCGAAGCGCGACTGTGGATGACCGTGCGCCCGTCAGCCGTCACGTCGGTCGCAAAGTCCCTGGCAGAACACGAAGAAGTGCAATTCGCCGCGGTCACCACCGGCCCGACGAACCTGGTCGCCGCGATCGCCTGCCGCAACGCGACGCACCTGTACGAATACCTCACCGACCGCATCGGCGCACTCGACGGAATCCAGCAAATGGAAACCGCCCCCGTCGTGCGCACCGTGAAACGCAGCGGATCGCTGCTCCCGCTCTAAGCGGCAGGCTTGTACGCGGTAAGGACTTCCTTCAGCGACCCGTGCTGCCGAACCTGCCCGTCGTCCATCCACAACGCGGTATCGCAAAACTCCCCGAGCAATTCGTCGGAGTGATTGGCGAACACCAGAATCCCGGACCGTCGCACCAGATCCTTGAGCCGCTCGCGCGCCTTGGCGAGGAAGGCCGCGTCGACCGCGCCGAGGCCCTCGTCGAGCAGCAGAATCTCGGGATCGATCGTGGTCACCACCCCGAGCGCGAGCCGCACCCGCATCCCCGCCGAGTACGTGCGCAACGGCAGTTCCAGGTAGTCGCCAAGCTCGGTGAACTCGGCGATGTCCTCGACCCGCTTCGCCATCTGCCGGCGGCTCATGCCGAGAAACAGCCCCTGGACCAGGATGTTCTCGCGCCCGGACACCTCCGGATCCAGCCCGACCCCGAGATCGAACACCGGCGCGACCCGCCCCGCGACCCTCCGGACTCCCCGGGTCGGCTCGTAAATCCCGGAAAGCAACCGCAGCAACGTCGACTTCCCGGCCCCGTTATGTCCCACCAGCCCGACCCGAGCCCCCTCCTCGAGCCGGAACGACACGTCCCGCAGCGCCTCGATCACCGGCACCCTCGCGCCGTCGGCGATCCGCCCGCCGACCTTCCCGAGCACGCGCTTCTTCAGCGACCGGGTCTTGGCGTCGAAGATCGGAAAGTCGACGCAGGCGTTGCGCACCTCGATGCTGACCATCGGTTCCCCCTCGCTGGATGCGAACCGAAATTATCATTCGCATCTGGCTTGGGCCAGGTAAGGTCCTTCGGGTGAGTCAGCCGAGCGAGGGCTTCCGCCCGCCGCAACAAGCGCGCAGCCGGGCCGCGCTGCGAAAACTCCTGACTGCCGCCGAACAAGTCCTGGCCGAGCAGGGCCTGGAGTCCTTCACCGTCGCCGCGGTGGCCGCGCAGGCGGGGATGTCAGTCGGCACGATCTACCGCCGCTTCGACGGCAAGGAACAGCTGCTGCACGCCGTCAAGGACCGGCTGCTGACCCAGTTGGAGGGAAACGTCCTCGCCGCCCTCCGCGCCGCATCGCCAGATCTCCGCTCGACCTTCACCGCCTTCGTGGCAGCCCTGGCGCGCACCTTCGAGGAACACGACCGGATCTTCCCGGAGCTTCTGGACGCCCAACGCTCCGACGCCCGAGACCGCGGCCTGGCCGCGCTGTCCGCGATCCAAGACGCGCTGCTGGAAGCCCTGCCGCTGAGCCCGGCCGAGGCCGAAAGCGTGAAAATGGCCGCGCGAACGATCATCGGCGCCTGCGTCCACCGCGCCGCGACCAGCAGATTCTGGCCAGACGACCGCCCGTGGGAGACGTGGGCGGAGGAGGCAGCGGAGATGGCACTGGCGTACCTGACTTCCGTCCCCACGGCCCCCGCTAGGATGTAGCCTGCAGCACGCGAATGCCCTCGTAGCTCAGGGGATAGAGCACGGCTCTCCTAAAGCCGGTGTCGCAGGTTCGAATCCTGCCGGGGGCACAAAACTTGCCTGTACGGGCCCTTTGAGGTTCGCCGACCTGTACCGTAAGGTTGTATGCGGCCGGGCTGGGCACCGGCCAAGCCGTCGTAAGAACCTGACCGAACGCCGCGCCTGAGCGCAGGAGTCGAGGCAGCGCGTTTACGTAGAGTCACTGCGGTGGTTCTTCTGATGCTCCAAGGGTTCACTTCTGGTGGAAGATACCGCATTAACCGCCTCAGCAAGCCCATTCGTCAAGGCGGTGCCCGCGTCGGTCCGGTCTTTTCGGACTTAAGCATGATTTCGGTTCGGCGTCCATGTCGGCCGTTGCGATATTAATGCCTGGCGGCGATCGACGCGAGGCAATCTCTTTGTGACGGCATCCTCCGCCGCGATGTGCATCATCGATGGGGTCACGAGGCAGCGGCCAGGCTTTCCGTCCTGCACGGAAGGATTCAACCGCTCTTAGCGCCCAGGGCCTCGGCAAAATTGCGGCTGACGGCTTGACCCCAAGAGACGCGACGGCAGCACAGCTCCCGTGATGATCAATAGTTGCTATACGACCTTGATCCGCACGGAGAACCGTGCATGCCGCGACGCCGTAGCCCATGAACCCTGTCGAGCTCGCCCAGAGGCGCTTATGCCGTCACCAACTGCATGAGTTCAGCGTAATCCTTAACTGTGTGATATTCGACGTTGTCGTCGGTCCTGTTGAGTCTTTCGAAGAACTTGCGGGCGCACTCGATCTTGGCTTCTTCAACGCCTCGTAGTTGGAGCGTTGACATGGACCCCTTGGTTTCGGCGACGAAGTAGACGTGTTTGACACTGCCTTCGGTGAAGGCGATGGCCCAGTCGGGGTTGTAATTTCCCACTGGGGTCGGGATGAAGAAGCCTCGCGGCAGCTTCGCGTAGACCGCGACTTCCTTGCTCGTGTCGAGTTCGGCAACAAACGAACGCTCGACTTTAGAGTCGGTGACGACGTAGTCGTAGATGTGCTTGTTGAGCTTGTCGGCGTTCGTGAGGTCCTGCTTGGTCTGGTTCTCCGTGAAGATAGACGTGTCGAAACGGTCGTCGACCGTGTCGTACGCCAGGTGCTCGACGATAACCGTCGCCTTCTGCTCGTTGATGATCCGTGCGGACTCGGTGATGAAGTGCTCCGGGTTCAGCCGGAACTTGGCGAACGTTACCGGAGTGACCTTACTCAGAATCGCTGCAACTGTTCGTCTCGTGAGCTGAGTCTTCTCCGTGATTTCACCAAGCAAGTCGTATCTAACTTGTGAACCGGCCGAGACTGTCTCGATGTGTGTGGTGCTGCTTGCTATGCTGAACCCGCTGCCGCTGGCTAGGTCGTCAGCATCCAGTGAGTCGCGTTGTTCTCCTGTGTGGATGACGTACTGCATCGCGGCCACGTTGAGTTGCTTGTCGAGCGCGAGGACGCATTTGCTGATCAGCTCCGCGGAGTCGAACTTGACCTGGTAGACCGCTTTGTGGTTGATCCGCCGCCAGAGCTCTTGGAACTCGTTCTTGGAGAAGTTCGCTTCGTTCAGAGGGATCTTCTTCGGCTTGCGATCGTCGCCCAGTGGCGGCATCTCGATGTAGAGCGCATCGACCAGCGGCCAGCAGACGTCAATCACCGGTTTCAGGATCTCCGACGTTGGTTCCACGAGAGTGCCGGCTTCCCTAGCCGCCTTGTATACGTCGGAGACCGTGTCGTCCTCGTTGAGGTAGTCGTTCTTGATCAGGTACCGGTAAAGGGCCTGCGCGACGGTCTCCTCCAGTCTGCGTTCACCGGACTCGGTATGGATGGTCTTGCCGGTGAAGTACTTGACGCTGGCCTTGCGCGGGCGCGCCGCCAGCGACTCGAGGATCTCCTTCTGCAACCCCGCGACAAAGTCGGTATACGCTTCGTCAGTGACAACGGTGAGCTGGTTAATGTCGTGCACCGTCGTTGAGTCGTCCATCCGCTCACCATGCTGGTTGACAGCGAGACGCAGCCCGCGGCCGATCTCCTGGCGGCGGGAGATAGTGTTGTCGCTCTTTTTGAGCATCCCCATGACGAACACATTCGGGTTGTCCCATCCCTCCCGCAAGGCGGAATGGGAAAAGATAAACCGCACGGGCTCGGCAAGCGACAGGAGGCGTTCCTTGTCCTTCAGGATCAGGTCGTATGCTTCGACGTCCTTCGACTGGCCCTTTTCGTCACCTGTCCGGTGTACCGGGCCGTCGATCTCCTGCTTGGACTTCTTGTCGATCGAGAAATAGCCTTGATGGACACTGCAGATCTTGTCGCGTCGCAAGTAATCCTGATACGCAGTCGTTGCCGGGTCGAGCGCCAGTTCACCAAGCACGTTCTCGACGGCCGCGGAGTATTCTTCTTCAAAGATACGCGCGTAATCCCCTAGGGTGTCGGCGCGGCTGTAGTCGCGGTACTTCGCGACCTCGTCGATGAAGAACAGCGACAGCACCTTGATGCCCTTGCTGAAGAGTTCCCGCTCCTTGTCGATGTGCGCGTCGATCACGCCACGGATCTGGATCCGACGCTTGGTCTCCTGGGTGACGTCACGATCGGCAAGCTGCCCAGTAAAAACGACATCGCCGTTGCTCAGCTCAACCACGTCGCGGGTCGCGTCGATGTCCGTGATGAACAGGTTCCTGTATGCCTCAAGCCCTCCCGACTCGATGTGCAGGTTCGCACCTTTTTCGAGGAGCTTCAGCTGTCGCTTGATCAGGCCGCCCTTGGTCTGAACTTCGATCTCCATCCGTGCCCGCGGCAGCGCTCCCTTGGCGATTTCGATCCGGTCCAGATACAGGTATGCGGTGGACCCGGCGAGGCCCTTTACGGTAATGCCGCGCACCGAGATCTTCTTGACTAGCTTCTGGTTGTAGGCGTCCAGGGCGTCGAGCCGATGTACCTTCGTGTGCTCGACTCGGTGCGTCGCGGAGTACCGCAACACCATCAATGCGTCAAACCGCGACAGTGCCTCAAGCGATTTTGCCGCACCGATCTTCTGCGGCTCGTCGATGATCACGATCGGCCGGTTCGCCCTGATGACGTCTATGGGGCGCCGCGACTGGAAGTCGTCCAGCACGTCGTAAATCCGGCGGTTGTCCTTGCTGGTCGAGTTGAACGCCTGAATATTGATGATCATCACTTGCACGCCAGCGTTCGCGCTGAAAGCTTCGATCTCATGCAGCCGGGACGAGTTGTATATAAATGAACGCGGGGCGGTGCCGTACGTTTGATGGAAGTGCTCGGCCGTGATTTCGAACGACTTCTTCACACCCTCGCGGATCGCCACCGACGGCACGACGATGATGAACTTGCTCCAACCGTACCGCTTATTCAACTCCATGATCGTCTTTATATAGACGTAGGTCTTTCCTGTACCCGTCTCCATCTCGACGTCTAGGTTCGGCGCACCCGGAGCGGCCTTGCTGTCCTTCAACTCTGTTGAGAGGTCAAGGTTCCGCAAACCTTGAACGGTGTGGACGTTGTCCAGCAATTGGTTCGGACTCAACTCGATCTCGGCGTTGCGCAGGCCCGAGTCGGATGTCGGCTCCGGCTCCCACAGCGTCGGGCCATCAGCCGGCTTCCGCTTGCCCGGGTCGATGCGGTACGAGACGCCGTCGTGCTTCGGTTGGCCGGCGAACACGTCGACGACGGCGTCAACCGCTTCGGTCTGGTGCTGCTGAACCTTGAATTGCAGCTTCATCGGTCGTCAGATCGCCTTCACATCGGTTGATGGCGAGATCTCACGGAAGATCTGCTCAGCGTTGATCCGGGCATCGTCGGACAGGAACGCGGAGTCGCGGAACACGGCGCGCAGGGGCTCTCGTTTCGCGATGCCCCGAACGAGTTCGGGGCTCACATCGTCGTTGAAGCAGGCAATAAGTGCATCGTTCTCGACGGCAAACACCTCGCGTCCTTCGATCTTCTCGACGCTGATCGGCATAGTCAGTTCCAGTCCCCAGTCCAGCAATACCTGGAACAGCAGATCCTCGCCGGTCCGTCCAGGCTTCACACTGGCTTCCAATCCAGCGAGAGCTTGCTGATCTGTTTCATCTGGCGTACGTAGCACATCCGCCATATTAGTAGTGTCGACCTTCAAGGTTCGGAACCCGACATCGATTTTGCCAGATTCTTCGAGCAACTTCCGTCCGGCGCGACGAATCCGTTCGCGGGAAAGTTGTGAAATATTTGAAAACTCGGACAGCTGACTACCGTCGCTAATCTTTCGGCCTTCGGGTACTTGGACTTGAATGTAGCTTAGATTGGTCCCATTCTCTGCGTTAGACTTGAGGGTAGCGTGGGCGAACGTTGAGGATCCTGCGAAGAAGTCCATGACTATGCCGTCACGCCCGCCGAAGGCCTCAATTATGCGAGACATTAGACGTACTGGCTTTGGTGTATCGAAGGGAGATGCCCCACCAAAGAGTTCCTTCATTTCAAGGGTTGCTTCTTTGTTGTGGCCAGCGAATTCGTATTCCCACCATGTATGAGGTGTTGTGGTCGCATCCTTCTCGTTGAGGAATGACTTCAGCATGGGTCTAGCTGTGCCATCAACTCCCCACCAGATGCGCCCATCGGCGTCCCATTCGAGGAATTGAGCCTCATTGCAGCGCCAGTACCTGTTTGGTGGAGGATTGAATGACCGACCGTTCTTTGTAATTGTAAACAAGCCGGCTTGGTAAGGTTTGCTCGCAGATAAATCCTGCGCTCGCCAAGGGCCTCGTGTGTCACTGTCGGGATTTCGGTAGGCAGACAGCTGGTCGTCGGATAACGCCCACTTCTGGACGCTGGCTTGCAATGCGTCGCGCGCGTAAACGTGGACGAAGTCATGCATATCGGAGATGTATTTCGCTGTAACATTCGCTACGTAGCGCTTTTGCCACACGATAGTAGCAATGAAGTTTTTTCTTCCAAATACTTCATCTAGAATCGCCTTCAGCGGTGCGGCTTCACCGTCATCGATGGAGATGCAGATGAATCCGTTCTGCGACAATAGATTTCGCGCCAGTTTTAATCGCGGGTACATCATGCTGAGCCAGTCGGAGTGAAAACGACCGTTTGTGTCGGTGTTGGCTATGAGTCGTGTGCCGTTTTCGTCTGACTGGCCTGACTTTTCGAGGTACTCCGCGGTCTTCTGCGCAAAATCGTCATTGTAGATGAAGTCGTTGCCGGTGTTATAGGGTGGGTCGATATAGATCAGGTTGACTTTGCCAAGATAAGACTCTTGGAGTAGTTTCAGTGCATCGAGGTTGTCACCTTCGATGAAAAGGTTCTTGGTGGTATCGAAGTCGACCGACTCCTCGCGGACTGGGCGGAGCGTTTTCGCGATCGGCGCGTTGGCGGCGAAGGCCGCCGCACGCTTGCCGGGCCAGTTCAGATGGTAGCGCTCCTGCGGCCCATCGACGACGTGGTCGGACAGCTCCTGACGCAACAGGTCGAAGTCGATCGCCCTCGCGGGATTGCCGTCCGCGTCGAGGGTCTCCGTGACGACGTTGGGGAACAGCTCGGCGAGCTTGTCGATGTTGGCAGCCGTGAGGTCGGGGGACGTCATACGCAGTTTCTCCACCGTGGTGCTCAGTCCTTCGTGCCCTGTGCTGGGCTGGCGGTCGGGCTCGTGAGGTCCACGAGCGTGGCTTGCTTCTTCTTCAGTTCGCGACGCAACTCGACTTTGCGGTTGAACTGCGGCTCTGTGCGGAGCTTCCGATCCAGGGTGGCGACCTCTCTCTGGAGAGAGCGCACTGTCCCTGCTCTCGCGATGAGGCTAGAGATCGTTTCACCTGGCCGTTCCACTACCGACGTCAGGGGTTGCAACAGTGCCGTGTAGAGGCCGGCGAGGTCGATCGCAGTCGGTATAGGCATCCGCTCGGCGTCGGCCGGATGCCAATCAGTGCTGTAGTACGGACCGAGTTTGGGAGTCTTGCCGAGTTGCTTGTATGCGGCGACCATCCTGATGCTGCGCTCGTTGCTCTCGTCGCGATTGATCTCGAAGACGATGGGCGTGCGCACGGCGGTGTCGACTGCGGCGAGTACAGCATCACTGACGTCGTCGATCTTCGCATCGATCCGGAACACCTGGATCTCCGGCACCGCAGCCGTGCCAGGCAAGTTGATGCGATCCTCCGCAAGCTTGTACGCCCATACGACGCGCTCCACCTCGGCGACCAGTTGCTCCCGCAGTGCGGTCCTAAACTTGCCGTGCTCGTAGAGCTTCGTCTTCGGCACCACTTTTCCGTATCTGGTGGCTGGCGGCCATTGGTACAACCCGGCGGTCATGCGTTCGCCTGCGATGGGTCGATCACCGCGAGGAAGGCAATCAGCTCGAAGTCGTCGAGGCCGGCGATCGCTTGAGTGAGGGCGGTCGTCGAGCCTTCGGTGAACAGGCTGTCGATGTCGCGTTCGTCGGTGACATCGATCATCGAGCGGATGGCGGAGGTGAGCAGTCCGGAATACTTGCTCATGTTGGCACCCTCGCGGGTTGCGGAGTTAAAGATGCGAGTGACCTCGACGACTGGGTCGTCGTGGGGGCGGCAGCCGGTTCGAACGAGGTCGAGTAGATGCTTGACCTCGGTATGGTCGGCGATGATATCGCCGTTGTCGTCGAGGTAGACGAGGTAGTAAGGGTGGAGCCTGTTTCCGCGATTGATGCTCTCATCGGCGTTGATGTTGCGCAGCGCGAAAATCACGCCAGGGCGAAGGCCCTTGGCAGCGTCGGCGGGCACAACCGCATGGAGGCCCTTGGGTGCAGTGGCCAGATCGCCGTACTCGTTGAGGTAGCCAAGTAGGTCCATGCGGAAATCGTTGAGACCTAGGTCGGTGATGGAGACGCCAGCGCGAACGTCTTCGAGTTCGATCACTTCATCTTGAAGCTTGCGCAGCTGTTCCTTGCGGTAGGCAGCGTCGGCGCTGGCCGGGTCGAGAATGTTGTCGTCGCCAACCCCAGCAAGATCTGCGATTACCATGCGGTTCTCGACGCGCTCCTTGAGGTTGATGTACTCGTCCAGCGAGATGTCCGGCCAGAAGTTCACCAACTGGATCTTCACGTTGGCCGATCCGATGCGGTCGACCCGTCCGAACCGCTGCACTATTCGGACCGGGTTCCAATGAATGTCGTAGTTGACCAGGAAGTCGCAGTCTTGCAGGTTCTGGCCTTCGCTGATCACGTCAGTGCCGATTAGCACGTCCAGTTCATCGGTCGCGCTAGGCATCGTCAGATGTCGCTGCTTCGACCGTGGTGAAAACAACGTCAGAATCTGCTGAAAGTCGTAGCCGGTGCCGAGGGTGGTCTTCGCCGCATGGTCGCCACCTTTGATCATCGCGGTTTCCAAGCCATTGAATGCGAAGACCGGGGCGAGTTCCCGGTAGAGGTACTCGGCTGTGTCGGCGAAGGCAGAAAAGACCAGAGCCTTCCGGTTGCCGTCGTTGATCGGGTTCGCCACCTTCTCCTCGACGATGCGTTTCAACGTCTGCAGCTTCACATCCCGTGCCGGCGTGATCTTGTGCATCTCGTCGAGCAACTCACGCAGCGTTTCGCGGTCGTTCCACAGGTCACGCTGCCACGACTCGATGTCCAGGTCTTCGAGATCGATCCTGATCTTCTCCCCGTACGACAGAACTTCGACGTCAGCGGAGTCGTCGTCGACATCGACCTCATCGAAGTCGATACCCAGGTCGGACAGCGTGCCGGCATGGGATGATAGGCGGCCGAGGGTGCTGTCGACCGCACCCTCAATCTTGGTGAGCGTGCGCCGGAACGCTTCGACGGAGCTTTCCAGACGCTTGAGCAGGTTGACCGTCATGAGCTTCTTGAGCCCATGTTCACGGCCCCGCTGGCCCAGGTTGGACCGGGCTGTCCCGCTCGTCACGTTGTAGAGATCTTCGTACTTGCCGATCCGGCTCGGAAACACATAGGCCAAGGGCGTGTAAACCGCCAGCGTCAGCACCTGCAGTTGCTCGAAGATCTCGTTGAACGTTGGCACATCGGCCAGGTCAGACAGCGGTTCGCGGACCGAAACCGGTGGCAGTCGCTTCGGGAAGGCTCCGACCTCGGAGGTGTCGTAGAACGCCTGAATGTGTTTGCGGGAACGGGCGATCGTGACTGAGTCGAGCAACTCGAAGAAGTCGAAGTCGAGCATCTTGAGGATCTGGTCCGTGGTCCTGTCGTCCGGTGCGAGCTTGGACCACTCGTTGAAAACCCGCTGGGCATCGCTGAACACCTTCTCGACCGTCGTAGAGATATTCAGGTGTTGGGCAAGGTTCTCCGACTCGCCCTCGTAGGCGAGCTGCAGTTGGTTCTTGAGGTCATTGAACCGGTTGTTCACCGGAGTCGCAGACAGCATCAGGAGTTTCGTCTTTACCCCATCGCGGATTACCTGCCGCATCAACCGCTGGTAACGTGACTCTTTCTCTTCCGCATAGTCGGCATTGCGGAAGTTGTGCGACTCGTCGATCACGACTAAGTCATAATTTCCCCAGTTCACCCGGTCGAGCCGCAGTCCCATCGACTCACCTCGCGTTCGCGACAAGTCGGTGTGTGCCAGAACGTCGTAGTTGAATCGGTCACGCGCGAAAATGTTGGTGGTGAGATTTGCATTGTAGTTGGTCCAGTTCTCGGCCAGCTTCTTGGGTGCGAGCACCAGCACTGACTTGTTGCGAAGCTCGTAGTATTTGATCACCGCTAGAGCGGTGAAGGTCTTACCGAGGCCGACACTGTCCGCGAGAATGCAACCGTTGTAGGTCTCCAGCTTGTTGATGATCCCGGTAGCGGCGTCGCGCTGGAAGTTATAAAGGCTCTGCCAGATCTGCGTGCGCTGGTAGCCGGTGCGGTCGTTTGGTAGCACGTCCTCGCTGATATCTTCGAGGAACTCGTTGAAGATGTTGTAGAGGATCAGGAAGTAGATTCGGGCCGGGGAATTCTCGGCATACACACTCGCGATGTGGTCATATACCGCCTCCGTGACGTCGTCGAGCTGCTCTGGGTTGTTCCATATCTGATCGAAGAGCTGGACGTACTGCGTCGCCATCGGGGTGTCGTCGATACGATGTACCATGTTGGACACCGCGTTGCCGCGTTCGTAACCCAGATCCGCGGTCGTGAACCCTTGCAGCGGCATGTATGCCGCCCTGTCGTCGACTACCGCGAACTGCTGCATCGGGTTGCCTGTGGAGTTCGATCGGAACGTGACCTTGCGCCGGACCCACTCCGCGCACTCCTTGGCGATCGCCCGTTGCGTGAGCCTGTTGCGCAGACGAACCTCGAACTCGGAGCCGTGCAAGCTGGACTCAGCCCGAGCCGCCGGCGGGATGAAGAACTGCCGGCGCTCCTTGCGAAGCTTGTCAGTGGCTTTGGCTGTCACGAACGATGGCGAGGTGAAGATGAACTCCAGCTCGCTGATCTTCTTCAGCTCCTTGCGGAGAGCTTCGAACGCGAAGATCGAGAACGTCGAGGCCGCGATGCGCACCTTGGAGCTCGGCGTGATCTCAATCTTGAGATCGTCGCCGAGCTTATCGTTGACGTTGTCGATGATCTTCATTGGCAGCCCTTGTGATCACCTGGTCAGGCGACGCTAGTCAAACTGGTCAGGCGACTCTAGTCAAATGAGAACCGATCTCACCGACCGTAGGCGGCGACCTCGGGGCCGGTCAGTACGTGTCGCCCGACCCGCTGAGCGGTATCTAGCTGACCGGACGCCGGCTTAGCTAGGCCGGTTGCTGGGCGAGACGTGCACGCTGACGCTACGCTCGGTGAGACTCCCGCGTGACGGATCGGCATGACCTGGGTGAACATCAACAGGGCGGGCCTGCTGCATCATGGTTGTGTGACACCTGAGTTGGCTTGCCGACCTGGTGGTCTGGAAGAATATCGTTGTGCTCGAGCCGGATACTCGTGAATTTCGTGATGTTGCGGTGCGGATTGCACGTGTGTGCGGTCTGGCGTGACGTTGGCTCCGGTGGCTACGGATTTCGGGATGCATGAGGTGGCGTGGTAGAAGTGGTTGCGTGCAGAACCCGCGTCATCACGACCCAGCGCAGGTGACCATCGCCACTCCTCGAGCTGCGACTTCAGGGTGGGATCCACGCGCTACATGCGCCCGGCCCACTCGTCCTCAAGGGAGCCACTCGAGGTTGCCCAGTGTCCCGACAACTGGCGGGTAGCTAGCCCGGCAGGACCTGGATGTTGCTTTCGCCGCAGATCGCGAACCAAGTTTGCAGTGGTCTAGCTCTCGGTGTCGGTGATACGAAGCCTGAGTCTGCAGCTAGGTGGGCGGAGGAGCTTTGCGATGGAACCCCCACGGTCCCGACAAGACCTTGTGTTCGCGACAAGTGGACCGCCGATGGCCCACTTGCCTTGACGAGCTACACGACGCGAGGGTCATCGACTAGACCCGCTTCGCTCGCGCGGAACCCTGGCGTGAGGAGTCTTCAGGGCGGCAGGCAGGTCGCTGACCAGTAAGTTTATGTTCCTGTACCGGTTTGGCTGGGTGTACAAGTCCTGCTTGATATGCACCGTAGACTGAGGAAGAATTCCGACTCGGAAGTAAATGGGGCGAGTCAGTGCCGGAGCCTTACGCAGAGTCACTGCCTTGCTTCCTATGATCATGGTCTTCGACCTTGGTACGGAAGTTATCGTCGTCGAGCAGTTCAGTGAACCAAAGGTGCTAGGACAGCGACAGCGAGCCGATCCTGTCACGACCACGGGCCTTCGCCCAAGACATGTCGGCAGGCCCTCTCTTCAATCCGCTGCTTCGCGGTGCTCACTCAGTGGCGGCTTAAGGCCAGCTTCACTGGAATGGTTTCCTAGCGGTCCGATCGCTGGGACTTACCGGCGATCGTGCCGACCTGAATGCCCGCAGGGCGGCGGCCTGCCAAGATGGGGCGGATGGATCTCCGTGTCGCCGTGCTCCGACTTACCCAAGCTGTGCGTTCACTGCTCGGCGAGTCCTTGCGTGTGGTCGATCAGCCGGTCTTCGCATGCCCGGAGCCCTCATCCAAAGACTGGCAGCTCAGGCGTCGCTACCTCGTGGTCTTCGTCGATCGTGTGGCGATGGCATGCAGGATCAGCTCGTCGATTTGGGCATTGTGATCGCCGGTCGGAGAGCGACCTCGTATGAGCGTCGTGTCGAGGTCGAGGACTTCTCAGCGCTGCCGATCCAAGCTCCTCTTGACGGCATCGAGAGCCGCTTCAAGAACGATGCCGGTGCTGTGCGTGCACACGGTCCGCTTGCACTCGCCCGGGGCCGTCGCTTCATCGACGCTCTCGTGCGGGAATTCCTCGCCCTCGCGCCGCGGTTGATGGAGCTCCAGGCCAGAGTGGCAGTACCTGTACCGGCGGGTGATGCAGTCGGGAGCTTCCCAGGGCAGCGGGACGCGAGCAACGTTCTGCTGACCGCTTTCGGGATGGACCGCGCACCCATCAGGGACTGGCCCACCTCCACGTCGTCGCATGGCTTTTACCACGAAATCCCAGGTGATGCGGTGCCCACGAGGACGACCTAATCTGGAATGACTTCATGCATCTGCCCGGCTGGCCAGAAGGGCAGGCGATCGACTGGACCGCGAGACGGCACAGTCGAGGGGGTCGTGAACTGCGCATATACTACGGAACGGCCGAACGCTCGAACGGCAAAGACCTTCGCAAGCGAGCTGGCCCGCATGCGCGAGATTCACAAAGCGTGCTCCATCAAGAACCGGCCTGCGGACATCCAGCTCATACAATCAGCGAACTTCTCCAAATTCTGCGACCCCGTTCCCTTCGAGCCGGAGACAAAAGACCTTGTGTCCGGCATGTACCTCTCCCGGGGCCATGTCGAGACCTTGCTCGCTGACTGCCAGAATCTCAAAGCCGGAGGTGGAGAATTGAATACGGGACAACGTCGCGGTGCCTGAACAACACCTTGTTCGCTGGTCTGCTCGGTGACGGCTGGATCGGCACGCGCTGTGCCGCAACAGAAACGGTCGCACGTCAAATCGGGATCAGTCTCGAACTGGAGCGAGCGGTTGTCTCTGGCGTCAGTCTGAACCAGCAGCTCGGTAATTCCCATCGACAAGACATCAACCGATAGGCCGGCGTGGCCGTTGACGGGCGTGCGCTTCTGCAAGCAGGCGCGGGGCTGCAGTTCAAGCTCCTAATCCAAACTATTCTCCGTTGCAGGACATTCGTTTGTCGGCAGTCATCGATGCGGGGCAGATTTCGCATGGAATAGCAATCCTCTAGTTGGACTACTGTCTCAGGATGCTGGGTTGTTGTGTAGACCTGTTCGCGGCGCGTTGCGGTACCCAGGGTTTGTTTTGCGCCGAGGCGAGTTAGCGTCCGAGATGACCTGGCGAACGTGGACCTATCCCTCGCACTTCAGGTCGCTACCCATCGCGGCGGGTTCCAGGAGGTCGTCATCAGCGCTGGCCGTGAGCGCTTCAGCAAGACCCTCCATTCCTGGCTCGACGATGGCGACATCGAGCGGTTCGCCGCCGAGGTTCACCGCATGTGGCAGAACCTGGCCGGTATCGCCGAACTCGATGATGAACACGACGTCGACTTTTCGGTCAGGCTTGCGATGAGCGGCGGTGGACATGTCGACATCGACATCAAGCTCAACCAACCGTGGGCAACGCGGTCGCGGGCGAGGCCGGGGTCGACCCCGGGATGGTGTTCTACTTTTTCGGCAGCAAGCAGGGCCTTTTCGCCGCGGCGATCGACATGTCCGCCCAGGTTCCGCCCGCTCTCGAGGAAGTCTTCGCCGGCGGGTTCGACGGTCTCGGCGAGCGCATCGTCCGGACGCTCGTGGAGAACCTGGACGCCTCGGGCCGAACCCCGCTCGCGATGCTCAGCCGCGCCGACGACCAAGCCGACGCCCTGCTCCGCGAATACCTCGACCGGGAAATCACCGGGCGGCTGGCGAAGCTGCTCGACGCCCCGGACGCCGAGTTTCGGGCGGGCATGGTCAACGTCCAGCTCTTGGGCCTCGCCGTCGCGAGGTACGTCGTGCGGATCGAACCGCTCGCGTCAGCGTCGGTCGCCGAACTGGTCAGCCGGTTCGGTCCGCTCGTTCAGCATTGCTTGACCGACGCGGGCTAAGCGAAAAGCCGATCCAAGTACTGATCGATCGCCGCAAGCGCAGCACGGGACTCGATCACGTCCAGCTCAAGCAGCGGCGTTAATCCAGTCAGCGCAAGGACAAGATTCGTCTCGACGGCCGGGTCCCGATCCGCGTCGATGTGCCCGTCGGCGATGGCTTGCCGGATCAGGCGTTCCACTAGTGCTCGCTTCTCGCGCAGGTCGTCGCGCAGCTTCGCGTGCAGTTCGGGGTCGTGCAGTGCTTCGAGGACGTACGCGGCGCTCATCCGGCTGGTGGCGCGGGCGTCCGGGTGCAGCGGCAACATCTCGGTGAGCGTCACCCGCAACACTTCGCGCGGGTGCGTGACGTCGGCGAGGCCCTCGGCGACCCGGTGCGACGTTTGCTCCGCGGCGAACTCCATCGCGAACGTGAGCATCGCGGTCCGGGTCGAGAAATAGTGCTGCACCTGGCCGAGGGACGCGTCGGCCTCGCGGGCGACCTCGCGCATGGTCGCCCGGTTCCAGCCCTGCTGCGCCACCACGCGCCACAACGCGCGCGCGATCGCTTCCCGTCGCTCGCGGTGGTCGACCTTCTTCGGCACGCTAGCCCCCGTTCCAATACAACTGACATAATACACTTGACTTGAAACCTGAGGGGGTCTTGGATGGACAACAGGACGCAGCCGGCGGTCCGGACGGTCGAGGGGGCCGTGGCGGGCCGCTGGCGAGCTGGGATGGCGGAGTTTCGCGGAATCCCGTACGCCCAGCCACCGGTGGGCGATCTCCGCTTCGCCGCGCCCGTCCCGGTTCCGCCCTGGGGCGGCACGCGACAGGCGACCGAATTTGGCCCGCTGCCACCGCAATCCGGACCAGTCCAGATGGAGTCGGCACACGAAACGGACTGGCTGACCCTCAACGTCGCGACGCCTGACCCCGGCGCTGTTGGCCTGCCGGTGCTGGTCTGGCTGCCAGGCGGCGGATACGTCATCTCGGTGAGCAGCGACCCGACCTACGATCCGACCCTGCTGTGCGCGGCCGGGCTGGTCGTGGTGAGCGTCAACTACCGGGTCGGCGTCGAAGGCTTCGCACTTATCGACGGTGCTCCGGCCAACCGCGGGTTCCTCGACCAGATCGCCGCACTGGAATGGGTGCAGCGCAATATCTCCCGCTTCGGCGGCGATCCCACGCGAGTGTGCGTCGCCGGTCAATCAGCCGGAGCGGGATCGGTCGCGTCTTTGCTCGTGACGACGCAAGGCTTGTTCCAACGCGCCATCGCCCATTCCGTACCCGGCGCCTTCGCCCGTCCTTCGCTCGCGAAGCAGGTCACCGCGGCGCTCGCGAACGGGGAAGACCTCCGGAACGTCGACCCGTGGCAGTTGGCCGACAAACTCACCGCCTTCAACGCCAGCCTGGCCGGCCAACGCGACCGCTGGGGTCCGATGGCCCAAGTCGGCACCGGAGTATGCCCGGTTCTGGACGAGGATTCCCTTCCACAGACGCCCTGGACGGCGCTCGCGGACGGCGTCGACCTTCTCGTCGGCCACACCCGCGACGAGTTCCGGTTGTTCTCCGTCATGGCTGGGCGAGTCGGCACATTCACTGCCGACGACGCGCAACGGGCGCTCGCTCTCTACGCCCCATCGCCGGACAGCTACCGGGCCGGCTACCCGGAAGCCGGCCCGGAGGAGCTGATGGAGATCGTCTACTCGGACGCGCTTTTCCGAATGCCGAGCCAGCAGTTGGCCGAAGCGAACGCCTTGGCTGGCGGTCGGTCGTATCTCTTCGAACTGTGCCTGCCCGCGCCCGGCCTGGGCGCGTGTCACAGCCTCGACGTGTCTCTCGCCTTCGGCACTTTGGACAGCCCGGTCGGCCGTCAGGTGTTCGGCGAGACGCCTGACGCCGCAACGCTTCGGGTGTCCGAGGAGCTTCGACAGGCCTGGGTCAACTTCGCAGCCACCGGCGATCCGGGGTGGGCCGCCTATTCTCCCGAGCAGCGGCTGACCCGCGTGCTGGACGTCGAGTCGATGACCGTTCCCTACCCGGAGGAGGTTTCGCGGAGGATCTGGGAGCACCACACCCCAGTCCCGTTTAGCTTTCCCGCATAGGGCGAAGTCCGGGAACTCGTCCTCGGATCCGGGCAGATGTTCACGGCACTGCGCGACGACGTCGTGATGCACTGAGCAGCAGGACGAACGCGGCGGCTGCGGTACAGATCGCGAGCGCGGTGCCGGGTGCCGTGGTTTCCGTAGTCGCGCCCATCAGGCCCGAGCCGGCGGCGGCACCGAGGTTGACGGCGGTGTTGATCCAACTGCTCGCTTCGGTCCGCACGCGAGGATCAGTGCGAGCGTCAGCCGCGAGATACCCGACGATGAGCAGCGGTGCGATGAAACCACCTGCCAGTCCGATACCGACGACAAGCACTGGTGTCGACCCGATGAGTCCAGCGGCCGCGCTGATCCCGATCAGCGTTGCGCCCAGAACGAGCAGTTGTCGTTCGACCGATGTGCGCAGATTCAAGCGGCCGTACAGCAAACCGCCGAGCGCGCTGGCTCCTGCGAACAAGGCCAAGACGACGCCCGGGAGAACTGCGGAACCCTCGGCCGCCCCAATGGCTGGTGCCACGATCTCGACCGCGCCGAGGATGATTCCCGGTGCCATGATGGCGACCACCACGGGCAGAAATCCGGGCGACCGCAAGGGTTTCGGCGCTTCTGTGGTCGTCTTCGCGCGGTGTCCTCGCTGTTGCCGGGACAGCGGGCTGAGGACGAAAAGGCCACTGCCCGCGGCGACGAAACCGGCCGAGACGTAGAGCGCGAGCGTCGGATCCGCGAGCGCGGTGAGGATCGCGGAAGTCAACGGCCCCACCGCGAAAATCACCTCCTCGGCAACCGCGTCCAGGCTCAATCCGCGAGTGCGCAGCGGTCCGCTGGCGAGCGCCGCCGACCACACGACGCGCATCGTGGATCCGAACGGCGGGAGCGACAACCCCGCGACGGCGCCGAGGCACAGCAAGAAAGGCAGCGGCGCACTCGGATTCGCGGCGAACCCGAGGAGGGCGATCGGGTGGACCGCGCCCAGCGCCGACAGGACGGCTGTCTGGCCGAACCGGTCGACGGCTCGCGCTCGCCAGGGGGTCGCGACGACATTGGCGATCCCCAGTACTGCCGTGACGGCGCCGGCCGCGGCGAACGATCCGCGGCCGGATTCGAGGAGGAACACGAGCGCGAGCCCGGACATCGCCAGCGACGACCGGCCGAGGATGCTCGGCAGGAAAGAGCGCACCACGCCGGGTTTGCGCAGCACAGCCCAGTAGGAAAGGTGTTCAGTTGACACGTCGTTCTCCAGTGCACAGCGCGGTCGAGGCGCGCGGCTGACGGGTTCCCGCGCCGAAAAACGGCGCGCTCAGACCCGCCCGGGCCGGTGCTGGATCTGCGAGGGGCGGGTCGCAGGACCGTCAGCTGAAGAGGACGATGAACTGGAACATCGCCGCGACCGTATCAGGGGCGAGGGGCATCCGCGGCCGGTTTTCCAGGGGACGGCCGGGTCGCTGGCTCCGGCGACGCCAGACGGTTCGCTCGGCGCAAGCGAGGGGCCGCGGATCATCCGCTGAGCCGTTTCGGGACCGGACCGCCCGACCCCCGAGATGTGCGGCCGATGAACATCCGCTCGTTCTGGATCGGTTACGCAACTCGGCGGCGCCCACCTGAAGAAGTCACTCAAGTGGGTGACCAGCAACCGGGTCTGCTGGGGTTCTCCGCCGCTCCGGTGGACCAGCCGCGTCACCTGGTCGTGTCTGGTTTCGAAACCGTGAACAACAGTAGGTAATCTTCCGTAACGGGTGCGGGGAGCCGCCTCCAACCCACGGTCTGCCGGAGGGCTTCGTTGATCAAGCTCATGTTCGCCGACGACGAGGAACTAGTTCGGTCGGGGCTGCGCGCCATGATGTCCGGGGCGTCGGACATCGAGATCGTGGGCGAGGCGAGCGACGGCAGATCGGCGGTCGAGGTCGCCCGTCGCTATCACCCCGACGTCGCGCTGCTCGACATCAAGATGCGCGCCCCTGACGACGGCATTCGCGCGCTTCGGGCCATTCTCGCGCTTCCCGACCCGCCCACCGTCGCCATGCTCACCACCTTCGACATCGACGAGTACGTCAGCCTCGCGCTGCGGCTCGGCGCCAACGGATTCCTGCTGAAGGACATCGACCCGGCGGCGCTGCTGCGGGCGGTGCGCGACCTGGCCAAGGGCGGTGCCGTCCTCGACCCGGGCGTGGCGGTGCGCATGGTGCAGAGCCATCGCGACGAGCAGCGGGCCGCGCAGCCGGCGCGCAAGCTTCTGGCCTCGCTGTCCGAACGCGAACGCGAGGTCGTCGCGCTGATCGGGCAAGGCCTGTCGAACGCCGAGATCGGCGGGCGGCTGCACCTGTCCGAGGCGACCGTCAAGGGATACGTCTCCGCGGTGCTGTCGAAGATCGGCGCGGCCAACCGGGTGCAGGCCGCGCTCTTGGCCTACCGCGGCGGGCTTCTCGACCAGTAGAACCAGCACATGCTGCTGACCGCGCTCGAATTCCTCGGGCTGGTGGCGTTCGCGGCGTCCGGGGCGCTGGCCGCGGTCCGGGCGCGGCTGGACGTGTTCGGAGTCGTCGTGGTCGGCCTGACCACGGCGCTCGGCGGCGGCATCATCCGCGACGTGCTCCTCGGCATCCATCCGCCGACGTCCCTGCGCAACTGGCCGTACCTGGCCGTTTGCGCGGCGACCGCGCTGATCGTGTTCGCCTTCCATCCGCAGGTCGCCCGGCTGCGGCACGCCGTGCTGCTCGCGGACGCGGTCGGGCTCGGCGTGTTCGCGACGGCCGGGACGACGCTGGCACTCAACGCGGGCGCGACCGGATACGCCGCCTGCCTGATCGGCATGACCAGCGGCATCGGCGGCGGCGCGCTCCGCGACCTGCTGCTGCGCGAGATCCCGCTCGTGCTCCGCAAGGAGATCTACGCGATGGCCGCGCTGACCGGCGCGGTCTGCGTCTGGGCGGGGCACGCGCTGAACCTCCCGGCCGGCGCGGTCACGACCGTCTCCGCGGTCGTCGTGGTCGCGATCCGCGTGCTCGCGCTCTGGCGGCACTGGAACGCTCCGGTCGCGCGGCCGCCGGAGGAACGCTCGTTGTGACGTGAGCTGGACGCGCGTCGCTGCTCATCCCGATGACGCCGAGTACGCGGATTCCGGCTGCCCGAGCCGTTTCCGCTGAGCCGCGGCCGCCCCGCCACCTGCTACGCGTCGCACTCCGGGGAGAGTCTCTTTGTGTGTTCTGTGTGTGTTCTTAGGCGGGTCTCAGCACTCTGCGTAAGACTGGCGGCATGCGCATCCTCGTAGTGGACGACGACCGTGCCGTCCGTGAATCGCTCAGGCGGTCTTTGGAGTTCAACGGCTACACCGTGGAGCTCGCGAGCGATGGTGCGCAGGCATTGGAGACGATCCTCGCCAACCGTCCGGACGCGATGGTTCTCGACGTGATGATGCCGCGCCTCGACGGGCTCGAAGTGGCCCGCCGGCTCCGCAGCACCGGCGACGACCTGCCGATTCTCGTGCTGACCGCCCGCGACACCGTCTCCGACCGGGTCTCCGGCCTCGACGCCGGCGCCGACGACTATCTGCCCAAGCCGTTCGCCCTGGAGGAGCTGCTCGCCCGGTTGCGCGCCCTGCTGCGCCGCGCCGCGCCGGACGCTCAGCAGGGCGAGACGTCCGAGGTGCTGTCGTTCGCCGACCTCACACTTGACCCGGGCACTCGCGAAGTCCGCCGCGGCGGCCGCGAGATCAGTCTCACCCGCACCGAGTTCGCGCTGCTCGAGCTGTTCCTCTCGTACCCCAAGCACGTGCTGACCCGCGGAAGGATCCTGGAGGAAGTATGGGGTTACGACTTCCCGACGTCGGGCAACGCGCTGGAGGTCTACGTCGGCTATTTGCGCCGCAAGACGGAGGCGGAGGGCGAACCGAGGCTGATCCACACGGTGCGGGGAGTGGGGTACGTCCTGCGCGAGACCCCGCCGTGACCGACCACCCGGCGGGCGCGCACGCCGCGCCGGAGGGGGAGGTCCCCGATCCGCGGGGCACCCGGTGGAGCACTCGTCGCTTCTCACTGCGCGGCCGGGTCACGCTGCTGGCCGCCGCCTGCGTGGCGGGGGCGGTGGCGCTCGTGTCCCTGTGCGCGTACCTGGTCGTGCGCAACAACCTCCTCACCCAGCTCGACGACAACCTGCTCGCCCGTGCGCAAGCCGCGGCGAATGCGCCGCCGGTGTCCTCGTCTCAGCTGCGCGACGTGCCAGGCGCGTTCCTGGCCAGTGCCGATGTGCAGATCGGCCAGCTCAGTGGCATCACGGGCAGCATGTTGTCCCCGAAGCCGGGGACTCCGCCGCCTGCGGGGCCAGCCGAGATGAGCGTCGCGACCGGTGCGCGAGATCAGTCCATTCGCACCGACCCGGCCACGAACATGCGAGTCGTCGCGGTGCCCCTCGGGCAGGACCAGGCGATGGTGCTGGCGCAGTCGATGGCTCCGACGATGCGGGCGCTGAACCAGTTGTCCGTGGTGCTGTTCCTGGTCGGCGGTGCCGGGATCGTGGTGGCCGCGGGCGCGGGCACGGCGGTCGCGCGCGCCGGGTTGCGGCCGGTCGACCGGCTGACGTCGGCTGCCGAGCGGGTGGCGGCGACGGGCGACCTGCGTCCGATCCCGGTGAGCGGCGACGACGAACTCGCCCGGCTCACGCACAGCTTCAACATCATGCTCGGCACGGTCGCGGACTCGCAGGAACGGCAGCGGCAGCTCGTCGCCGACGCCGGGCACGAGCTGCGCACCCCGCTGACTTCCATGCGCACCAACCTCGAACTGCTGCTGTCGGCCAGCCGCCCCGGCGCGCCGTCGCTGCCGGACGAGGACCGCGCCGACATCGAGGCCGACATCCGCGGCCAGCTCGACGAGCTCACCCAGCTCATCGGCGACCTGGTGGAGCTGGCGCGGCAGGACGAACCGCGCGAGCAGGCGGAGCGCGTCGACCTGATGGACGTCGTCGAGCGCGCGCTCGACCGGGCGCGCCGCCGGGCGGGCGAGATCGAGTTCGAGGTCGCGCTGCAGCCGTGGGTGCTCACCGGCGACAACAGCTCGCTCGAACGGGCGGTGCTGAACCTGCTCGACAACGCGGTGAAGTTCTCGCCGCAGGGCTCGCGGGTGCGGGTCACGCTGCGTCCGCTCGGCGACGGCACCGCGGTGGTCGAGGTCGCGGACTCCGGACCGGGCATCGCCGAGGAAGACCTGCCCAAGGTGTTCGACCGTTTCTACCGTTCGTCGGAGGCGCGCACGCTGCCCGGATCCGGCCTCGGGCTGGCGATCGTGAAGCACGCCGCGGAACGGCACGGCGGCACGGTTTACGCCAACCGGGCTCCGGAAGGCGGGGCTCTGCTCACCATCCGGCTACCGGGGGCGCCCGTCGCCTGAACTGCCCGCCACGCTTGGCTGTCGCCCGGCAGGGGGACGCTGGATCTGCACGTCGCGCACGCCTGATGTTGAATCGTGTAGGATTTTGTGCAGTTGATGGGTGTGCTTGGGGAGTGGCGGTGCTCGCGCGGCAGCGACAGGCGGTGATCCTCGAGGAAGCACGCCGGACCGGTGCGGTCCGGGTCAGTGACCTCGTCGCGAGGCTCGGCGTCTCCGACATGACGGTCCGCCGCGACCTCGACGTGCTCGCGGGCCGCGGCTTGGTCGAGAAGGTCTACGGCGGCGCGACGTCGCTGGTCGGCAAGAGCACCGACGAGCCCGGCTTCGAGGCGAAATCGGTGCGCCAGCGCGCGCAGAAGGAAGCCATCGCCGAACTCGCGGCCACCCTCGTCAAACCGGGCACCGCGATTGGCCTGTCCGCGGGCACTACCACCTGGACGCTCGCGCACGCGCTCGACGGCATCGAGGGCCTCACCATCGTCACCAACTCGATCCAGGTCGCCGACGTGCTGCGCAACGCCGGTCAGCCGGACCGCACGGTGGTCCTCACCGGCGGGGTGCGCACCCCGTCGGACGCGCTGGTCGGCCCGGTCGCCGTGCAGAGCCTGCGGACGCTGCACCTCGACCTCGTGTTCCTCGGCGTGCACGGAATGGCGGTGGGGCCCGGGTTCACCACCCCGAACCTCACCGAAAGCGAGACCGACCGCGCGCTGGTGGAGGCCGGGCGGCGGCTGGTGGTGCTCGCCGACCACACGAAGTGGGGCACCGTCGGCATTTCCACGATCGCGGACCTGGAAGAAGCCCAGGTCGTGGTGACCGACGACGGACTGGACGACCGCGCGCGGGAGGCCCTCTCGGAGCGGGTCGGAGAACTCATGATCGCCGAAACGGCGGAGAACATCGAGGCAGAAGAAGCGTGAAACGCACTGTGCGGCACCTGGCCGACGGCCGGGAAATCATCTATTTCGACCACACCGACGCCGCCGAACGGCTCGCGGCCGACACCCGGGACCTGCCGGCGGTCGCGGCCGCCTCGGAGATCCGCCGCGACCCGCTGACCGGCGAGTGGGTCGCGATGGCGGCGCACCGCCAGACGCGCACGTACAAGCCGCCCGCGGACCTCTGCCCGCTCTGCCCGACCCGTCCGGGCAAGCCGAGCGAAATCCCCGAAGCCGACTACGACGTGGTCGTGTTCGAGAACCGCTTCCCGTCGTTCTCGCAGCAGGCGACCGGCGAACCGTCCACTGTGGACGGGTTCGGTCTGGTGCCGACCGCGCCGGGCCTCGGCCGCTGCGAGGTCGTGTGCTTCACCAGCGACCACGACGGCGCGTTCTCCCGGCTGACTCCGGAACAGGTGCGGCTCGTGGTGGACGCCTGGGCCGACCGCACCGCCGCACTCGCGCAGACGCCCGGCGTGGAGCAGGTCTTCCCGTTCGAGAACCGCGGCGAGGAAATCGGCGTCACGCTCTCGCATCCGCACGGCCAGATCTACGGCTATCCGTTCGTCACGCCGAAGACCGAGCGGATGCTCGCGGTCGCGCGCGAGCACGGCGGATCGGTGCTCGGCGACGTGCTGGCCGCGGAACAGAAATCGGGCGAGCGGGTGATCGCGACCGGCGAGCACTGGACCGCGTTCGTGCCGCCTGCCGCGCGCTGGCCGGTGCACATCCAGATCGTGCCGCACCGGCAGATGCCGGATCTCCCGTCGCTCGCCGACGCCGAGCGCGACGACTTTTCCCGCGTGTACCTCGACGTGCTGCGCCGATGCGACGCGTTGTACGACCGGCCGCTGCCCTACATCGCGGGCTGGCACCAGGCGCCGGTGCACCGCGACCGGGAGCTGTCGTGGCTGCATCTCGAGCTGTTCTCCGTGCTGCGGGCCAAGGACAAGCTGAAGTACCTGGCCGGATCCGAGTCGGGCATGGCGGTATGGATCAACGACGCCACCCCGGAACAGATCGCGGAGCGGCTTCGCTCGGCGGGCTGACCGGAACTCGCGGCATACTCATCTACGAAACACAGGTTCGACTCAGGAACCTCTCAGGCCCAGCCGCTTAGGTGAGGACATGACCGAGAACGACCCCCACGTGCCCGACTCCGCGGCGGGTCGCCAGGACCCGGGCGCCCAGCCGGGCGCCGAAGGCCAGGCGGCCTGGCAGCAGACCCCGGCTCAGCCGGACCAACCCTCTTCCGCCGGCTCGACCGGCGGCGACGCGGGACAGCCGGCTCCCAGCGCGACTGGTCCGACCGCCGCGTACGGTTCGGCCGCTGAGGGCTCGGCAGGGACGTCCGGCTCCGGCACGGCGAGCGGCGACGCTTCCGGCGCGTACGGAGCGCCTGCGGGGCAGTACGGCGCCGCCCCGGCCTACGGGACTGCTCCGGCTGGAGGCACGCCGAATCCGTGGTCGGCTCAAGGCGCGACCGCGCCCCAGACCGGCGGGATCCCCGGTGCTCAGCAGCAGCACGCGGCGGGTCAGCCGTACGGCAGCCAGTACCCCGGCGGGCCGCACACTCCGCCCGCCGGTGCCCCGGCCAACCCTTACGGCGCACCGGGAACCTCGGTGTACGGCGTTCCCGCGCAGCGCGAGAAGAAGGGTTCGGCGGGCAAGCTCCTCGCGAGCGTCGCCGCCATCTCGCTCGTGATCGGCGGCGTGGCCGGCGGGACCGTCGGGTACCTCACCGGCGGATCCGGTTCGTCGGTGAGCGCGCTCGACGCGCCGAAACCCGCGCAGCAGACCGGCAACGTGCCGGCCGGCTCGGTCGAATCGGTGGCGCAGAAGCTGTCGCCGAGCGTCGTCGAGCTGCAGGTGTCCGGCCGGACCGCGGCGGGCGAGGGCTCCGGTTTCGTGCTCAGCAGCGACGGCTACATCCTCACCAACAACCACGTCGTCCAGGTCGCCGCGAACGGCGGCCAGATCCAAGCCGTGTTCCAGGACGGCAAGAAGGCCGCGGCGAAGGTCGTCGGCCGGGACCCGACCACGGACATCGCCGTGGTGAAGGTGTCCGGCGTCAGCAACCTCACGCCCGTCGAGCTGGGCCGGTCCGACGACCTGCGGGTCGGGCAGCAAGTGGTGGCCATCGGCTCGCCGTACGAGCTGACCGGCACCGTCACCTCGGGCATCGTCAGCTCGCTGCACCGTCCGGTGCAGGCAGGGGGCGACGAGACCGACCAGACCACGGTGATGGACGCGATCCAGACCGACGCCGCGATCAACCCGGGCAACTCGGGCGGTCCGCTGGCGAACATGAGCGGCCAGGTCATCGGGATCAACTCGGCCATCTACAGCCCGAATTCGGGCCGCGGCCAGGGCAGCGGCGGCGAGGGCGGCAACGTCGGCATCGGCTTCGCCATCCCGATCGACCAGGCGCGCCGCACCGCGCAGGACATCATCAAGACCGGCCACGCGACCCAGACGTTCATCGGCGCGAAGGTCACCGACGCGCCCCAGGGCGGCGCCCAGCTCGGCGACATCACGCCGGGCAGCCCGGCGGAGAAGGCGGGCCTGAAGCCCGGCGACGTGGTGACCAAGATCGACAACCGCGTCATCGACAGCGCCAACACGCTCGTCGCCGCGATCCGCACGCGCGCCCCGAACGACCAGGTGACTTTCACTCTCGCCGACGGACGCACGGTGCAGGTCACCTTGGGCGGGCAGGCGGTCCCGGCCAACTAGTTCGCTCGGCCGCCGAGGCGCGGCCGAGACCAGCCACGGCTCGACCCCCCTATCCGCGCTGGGGCCGAACCTTTGCAGGCCGCGCGCGACCGGAGCGCAAGAGCCGGTCGCGCGTGGCCGTTTTTACGGACAGCGCCCGGAAACCGGTGCCCGCACGAAAACACGAAGAGGCTCTCCGTGCCGCCTCCGACTCGGCACGGAGAGCCTCTCCGCGTGCGGTGAGGTGCCCACGCGCACGCTGTCCCAAACGCCGAATCCGCGGGAAAATTCCGGTACCGGAAGAAAACCCAGGTCAACTCCGTGCGCGCGACCGGATTTTCCGCGCCGCCCGATGCCGGACCCGGACAATCCGGACGACCGAAGCGACGAGGACGGCACTCCACACCGCCGCGAGCGTCACCAGCAGTCCCAGCCAGGTGTTCCCGTCGTGCAGTCCCGGCTTCGGAGGTACGCCATAAGCCCGCCACAGCAGCGGGAACGCCAGGAAACCCAGCACCGCGGTCAGCACCGCACCGATCTGCACCGGCGCCCGCCACGGCCGCGGCAGGACCCGGGTGAGCAGCAGGCCGACCACTCCCGCGAGCGGAGCGAACACCGCGTCGTTGACGATCGGACCGCCGCCGATCCACACCAACGTCGTGACGCTGTCCGGCCACGCCGGTGCCGCGTAGTCGAGGAACAGCACGATCCCGTACGCCAACGCCGCTAATCCGGGCAGTGCCAGCAGAATCCGCGCGGTCTTCACAGCGCCTCCAACCTGGCGACCCACTTCGTCTGCAGCACTCCCGGACGGCTCGGCGCGATCACGCGACACGGATAGCCGTGGTCGAGGTTCAGGACCTCGCCGTTCAGTTCCAGTGCCAGCAGCGTGAGCGGGTCGGCGGTGTGCTCGCCGGGCAGCACGCTGACGCCGTACAGACCGGTCTTCTCCAACGACGACACGCGCACGTCGACTCCGGGTGAACTGCCGCTCGCGCGCAGCAGGTCCGGGAACGAGATGCCGCGCCAGGTAGCCATCTGGCTCCATCCTTCGACGCACGCGATCGGCAAGTCCACAGTGGTCTGCGGCAGCGCCCGCAGTTCGGCCAGCGTGAACTGCCGGGTCCCCGCCGGAGTCACCACGGACAGCCGCCATCCGGGATCCTGCGCGACCCTGGTCACCTGCGCCGCGACGGCCGTGCGGTTGACCGGCAACTTCTGCGTGCCCTTGTCCGACCGCCACGACAGCCCGGAGACGTTCCGCAGCGCAGGAACGGTCGCTCCCGCCGTCGCCAGCACGGCGACCCCAGCCGCGAGTCCCGTGGTGGCCAGGAATCCTCGACGCGACAACCCGGGGCCGGGCTGCTGGACAGGCGCGCGTTCCCGCGTCAGCGCCCGCCGGAGCACCGGGAGCTTCACCGCGACGTGCACGAGGATCGACCCGATCGCTGCCCAAGCCACCGCGTAGTGCACCTGCGGGAAGTAGAAGTTCCACGGGTAGTTCTGCGCGACGTTCAGCAATCCCAAGCTCAGTTCGAAAAACGCCGCTCCGGAGAGGACGAGGATCGACAACCTCTCCACCGCGTGCGGCACCGAACGCACCAGCGGCCGCTCGAACAGCTTCGGGTAGACGCTCCACAGTTTGGCCAGCAGCAACGGAATCGCCGCGATTCCGGACAGCACGTGCGCGCCCTGCGTCACCCGGTACAGCCAAACCGGCCGGCTGGGCCAGAAGAACCACTCCGGCGGATGCTGGATCAAGTGGCTCAGCAGCCCGGTGACGAAGCAGATCAGGAACGCGATCCCGAGCAAGCTGCCGACCCGGGCCGTGACGCGCTCGCCGTGCGCGCCGCCCTTGAATTGCTCCGACTTCGGGACCCGCTTCTCGACGGCACGGGCCTGATCGGCCACCTTGGCGTGCGCTGCGGTGACCCGCGCGTCGAGCCTGCGCCACGCGGCTGCCAGCCGTTTCACGCGCGTGCCAGCTTCGCGAACCAGCGGTGCCCGCGGCTGGTCGTCCACACCACTCGAAAACCAGTCCGCGCCGCGATTTCCGCGATGGCATCCACTCCGACCCATGCCCAGGTGAACCACCGTCCGCCAGCGGGATCCGGCCGCAGCCGGACGTGGTCGCGGCGCATGCCGTGGCCGGGTTCTTCCAGCTCCACGAGCACGTCACCGTCCGGCGTGAGCAGTTCGCGCACTCGCCGCAGCAGCGCATCGGGATCGCCGCCGATCCCGATGTTGCCGTCAGCCAGCAACACGTGGTTCCACCGTCCTTCTCCGGGCAATCGACCGAAAACGTTGCGCTGCAACGCACTCGCCCCGCGCCGCCGCGTCAGCCGCACCGCGACCGGCGAACTGTCCACGCCGAGGGTCACCACACCTCGGCGCGTCAACGCGGCCGTCAGCCGACCTGGACCGCAGCCGACGTCGAGGGTCGGACCCGCGCACGCGTCCAACAGCACGGCGTCGCCCGCGCCGCAACCTTCTGCCCAACGACCGACCGGAAGCTCGATCCGGTCTCCGTTCGCGAGTTCCAGCCAGCACTGATGGCCCAGCAGCCCGCGGTCGAATTCCCTGCCGGTCGCGAGTTTCATGCCACCACTCCCACCGCATCGACCGCGGCCGCGAACCTGCTGTCCGGCCGGATGGCGGCCACCCGCAGCGCGTCGTCCATGGTGTCCACATCGGACAGACCCGGTAGCTCGCCGACTCGAAGGCCTGCTCCTTTCAGGGCCGCACGGGTGCCGAATCCGGTGTCCGGACGCGACATCGGAACTCCGGCGAGCACTTGTGCCTGCCGCGGATCAGCCAGCCCAAGCCCCCACCAGCCACCGTCCTCCGCGCTGCCCAGCAAGGCGCGGCTGGCTCCGAGGACGACCGGGTTGATCGCCGAAGCCAGCAATTCGGGGGAGACCTGCGGCGTGTCCATGCCGATCTGCAGCACCGGCAACCCGGCATGCACCGCAGCCGTATCGCAATGCGCATTAGCCAGCCGGGTACCGAAATCCCAACCGCGCTGCGCGATCACGGTCGCTTTCCGCAACGCTCGGCCGATTTCGGCACCCCGGGCTGCCTCCGCGAGGTCGCCCGTCATCGCCACCACCGTGATCGCGCCGTCGGTGGCGAACGCAGCGTCCAGCGTGTCCAGCAGCGCGGAAGCGGCGATCTCCGCAGCTTGCGCGGGTGTCGCGGGCGGACACAACCGAGTTTTCGCGAAGCCCGGCACCGGCGCTTTCGCGACCACAAGCAGGCAGAACGTCATCGGGCCAGCACCCGCCCGAAGTCCCGCACCGCTCGCAACGTGCCGCGCACCGAGCCGGACACCTTCGACTTCGTGCCCCGCGCCCGTTCCCGGTAAGCGACGTCGAACTCCTGGACCGCCCAGCCCGCGCGCTGAGCCTTCACCAGCAGTTCAAGCGGATAGCCGAACGCCCGGTCCGCAACACCGAGAGCCAGCAACTCCCGGCGACGCACCGCCCGCAGCGGCGCGATGTCCTGTACTGGCAGGCCACGGGACCGCAAGAGCAGCGAGAGGACGGCATTGCCTGCTCTCGCGTGCCACGGCCAAGCCGCCCGCGACACCGGTACTCGCCGCCCGACCGCGAGGTCAGCACCATCCATCACCGCGGCGACCAGGCGCGGCAATTCGGCCAGATCGAGCGACCCGTCGGCATCCGCGAAACAGACGATGTCGGCGGTCGCGTTCTCCAACCCGGTGTGGACGGCGGCACCGTAACCGCGTCGCGGCTCGTCGACGACCTTCGCGCCGTGCCCAGCCGCGACGCCGGGGGAACCGTCGCGCGACCCGTTGTCCACGACGATCGCGCGATACCCCGGCGGCAGGCTGGCGAGCACGCCCGGCAGCGCGGCCGCCTCGTCGAGGCAGGGGAGGACGACGTCCACTCCGAATTCGTTCACGAGGCGTACGGTAAGTCTGGAAAGGACAGTGCAGAACCCTTGCTGTGCTTACCAAATCCTGACGTTGGTCAAGACCTTACCGACTTCTCACGGATCCGCCGGAAACCCGCCGGACGGCCGCCGACGGGGTTATCGTGACCGGCGATGAGCGAGTCGACGAAGGCTGCCCGGCTCGCCGAGCCGCCGCCCCCGGTTCCCGTCCGTGCCCGGTTCCGCGCTGACCTCGTGACAGTCGGCGTCACCCTTGTGGTGATCGCCGCCGCGACTGCCGTCGGCGTGTATTACAACCGGCCAGGCTCGGGCGTGGTGATCTACGCGTTCGCGCCGCCGCTGTTCGCGCATTGGCTGCCGCACGTCGGCCCCGGCTCGGTGTTCGCCGTTCTGCTGGCCGCCGGTGTCGTCCTGTATGGCCCGGCTCTGGCCGCCCGGCTGCGCTGGCGGCGCGCGCTGGCCGCGGGTTACCTGGCCTCCCTCGCCTGGATCTTCTCGCTCGCCATGGTGGACGGCTGGACGCGCGGCTTCGCCGGCCGGCTCACTACGCCGCAGGAGTACCTGCACGAAGTCCCCGGCATCACGGACATCCCGCGGTTCCTCCGCGAATTCTCCTCGCGCATCCTCGATTTCCAGCCGAACTCGTGGACCACTCACGTGTCCGGCCACCCGCCCGGCGCGACCCTCGTGTTCGTCTGGCTCGACCGGCTCGGCCTCCGGGGCGGTGCGTGGGCGTCGACCGCCGTGGTGCTGGTGGCCGCGCTGGTCGCGGTCGCGGTCCCCGCGACGATCGCCCTGCTCGGCCGTCCCGGCGCCGCCCGCGCGACACTGCCGTTCGCCGTGCTCAGCCCCGGTGCGGTGTGGCTGGGCGTGTCGGCGGACGGCCTCTTCGCTGGGGTAACCGCCACCGGCATCGCATTGCTCGCCCTCGCGTCGGTGGGCTTCCGAGCACGCGGTGGTTACGCCTGGCCCACGGCGTTGGCAGCCGGGGTTCTCGTCGGATTCGGCATCTTCCTCTCCTACGGCCTCGTCCTGCTCGGCTTGGTCGCGCTGGCGGTCGCGTTGCTCGGCAGGCAATGGCGTGCGGCGGCAGTGGCTGTCCTCGGCGCATTGGCAGTGGTCGCCGTGTTCGCGCTAGCCGGTTTCTGGTGGTTCGATGGCTACCACCTCGTGGTCGAGCGCTACTACCAGGGCGTGGCGCTGGTGCGGCCGTATTCGTACTGGGTGTGGGCCGACCTGGCTGCGGTAGCGGTCGCGTGTGGGCCGGCGGTGGTCGCGGCCGCCCGCCGCGGGGTGGCGACGGCGGTCTTTCTGCCTTCCCGCCGGACGATCCTGCGCGATCCGGTCCTGCTGATCGTGCTGGCCGCCTTGCTCACGATCGTGTTCGCTGATTCGTCCGGCCTGTCGAAGGCTGAGGTAGAACGGATCTGGCTACCGTTCGGCGCGTGGCTGCTCCCGGCCACGGCGCTGCTCCCGGCGGGCCACCGCCGCTGGTGGCTGGCCGGACAGGCGGTGGTCGCGCTCGCGGTCAACCACCTGCTGCTGACGAACTGGTGAGGTGAGGCATGGAGGACCAAGCGGGTCGCGTGCTCGTGGTGGACGACGACGAGACCGTGCGCGACGTCGTCCGTCGCTACCTCGAAACCGCCGGTTTCACCGTCGACCTGGCCGGCGACGGCACGGCGGCGCTCGCCCAGTTCGCCGAGCGCGTGCCGGATCTGGTGGTGCTCGACGTCATGATGCCCGGCCTCAACGGCCTGGAGGTATGCCGCCGGCTGCGGCAGACGAGCCAGGTGCCGATCGTCATGCTCACCGCGCTCGGCGAGGAGGAAAACCGCATCGCCGGACTGCAGCTGGGGGCTGACGACTACGTCACCAAACCGTTCAGTCCCAAGGAACTCACGCTGCGCGTGGCATCCGTGCTGCGGCGGGCTCGGATGCCCCGGCCCGAACCGCCCACGGCCGAGCTGGTGGACGGCAATCTTCGGCTCCAGATGACTGCCCGCCAGGCGACGCTCGACGGTGCGGCGCTGCCGTTGACCACCCGGGAGTTCGATCTCCTCGCGTTCTTCCTCTCCCATCCCGGCGTCGCGTTCAGCCGGGCGGACCTGCTGGAGAAGGTGTGGGGCTGGGACTTCGGCGACCAGTCCACGGTGACCGTCCACGTGCGACGGCTCCGCGAGAAAATCGAACGTGACCCGGCCAAACCCGTCCGCGTCGCGACAGTGTGGGGCGTCGGCTACCGCTACGACCGGACACAGCCATGATCGGCTCGGGCGAGTCCGCGTGGGACATGTTCGTCCACGTCCTGCACATCCTGCCGCTCGCCTTGCTGTTCGCCTTGCCGGTGGCAGCGCTGGGCGGACTCGCGCTTTACCTGCTGCGGCACCGGTCGCTGGCCACCACGATGACCACGCTCGTGCTGACCCCGGTCGCCGCGATGCTGGTCGGGATCCTCGGCGTGAGCGGCTTCATGTTCACCGAGGCCCTGACCACCGAACTGCTCGTGTGCCTGCTCGTGGCACTTGTGGCGGTGCCCGCGGCGATGGTGCTGGGCCGGGTCATCGCGCGGCGCAGTGTGTGGGAACGCGAGGCGCGGGAACGCGAACGCGCGGCGGAGGCTTCGCGGCGCGAACTGGTCGCGTGGATCAGCCACGACCTTCGCAGCCCGCTCGCCGGGATCCAGGCGATGGCGGAAGCACTGGCGGACGGCGTGGTTTCGGAGCGTGCTGAAGTGGCCGACTACGCCCAGCGGATCAGCGGCGAGACGACCCGGCTGTCCGGCATGGTGGGCGACCTGTTCGAACTGTCCCGGATCACCGCGGGAGCGCTCGAACTGAGCATGTCGGCGGTGCCGCTGCGCGACGTGGTGAGCGACGCGGTCGCCGCGCAGGCGCCGGTGGCGGACCGCAAACGCGTGCGGGTGCTGGAAAACGCGTCGGCGTGGCCGGTGGTGTCCGGCAGCGATCCGGAGCTGGCGCGGATCGTGCGGAACCTCGTCTCCAACGCCATCCGGCACACTCCGCCGGACGGCACGGTCGCCGTGCAGATCGGCATCGACGGCGACCAGGCGCTGCTCGCCGTGGACGACGGCTGCGGCGGGATTCCGGACGACGAGATCGGCCGGGTCTTCGACGTAGCCTTCCGCGGCACGCAAGCCCGCACTCCCGATCGCAGCGGCACGACCAGCGGCGGCGGACTGGGCCTGGCGATCGCGAAAGGCCTGGTGGAGGCACACCGAGGACGGATCGGCGTGCAGAACCACGGACCGGGTTGCCGCTTCGAAGTGCGGTTGCCGCTGGCCGCGTCCTGAGTTGTCCGTTGTGGACAGTCAGGACGCGGCGACCGCCGAGACCGGCTCCACGGTGCGGTCGGCCGCGATCCGGAAGAACGGCTCGTCCGGGAAATGTGCCGCCGCGACGATCGTGCCGGTGCCGACCACCTCGCCGAGCCAGCGGCGGCGGGTCTGCTCCGCCTGCCCGGAATCGACGTCGGACGCCGCGCCGATCGTCGGGTCCGCCATCTGCTCCGGAATCTGGAAGACGTCGCCGACCAGGACGGCGCGGCGGTCCTGATCCACGATTTCCAGCACGTAATGCCCTGGCGTGTGCCCGGGCGCATGTCGGACGGTGACGCCGGGCGCGACCAGTTCGCCGTCGAGCAGCGGACGCAGTTTGCCCTGGGTGCGAAGGGCTTCCAGCGCGACGCGGCCGCGATCGTGCCGTCCCGCCGGTT
The DNA here is from genome assembly GCF_002796545.1 of Amycolatopsis sp. AA4. Taxonomy (GTDB): domain Bacteria; phylum Actinomycetota; class Actinomycetes; order Mycobacteriales; family Pseudonocardiaceae; genus Amycolatopsis. Next base: position 7,418,315 of record NZ_CP024894.1, on the reverse strand, counting down.
CGACGAACGCCTCCCAGTCGGGTGCGCCGTACCGCACTTCGGCGTTCGGGAAGTACGGCTCGCCGTTCGGCGCGACCCAGCCGATGTGGTCGGCGTGCAGATGAGTCAGCACCACGGTGTCGATGTCTTCGCGAGCGGCCCCGGCTTCGGCGAGCGCTGCGGGCAAGCCTCCGGTGTGCTCCGCTTCGACGGCGCTGACCACCGGGTGCAGCTGCTCTTTCGAGTGCTGCGGCAGATGCGGCTCACCCGACGGACGCGGGCCGAACCCAGCGTCGACCAGCACCGTGCGGCCACCCGTTCGGAGCAGAAATGCGCCGATGGCCACGGGCACCGTGCTCGGTGCCGAGCGCTTGCCCTGGAGTCCCGGAAAGAACGACGACGGCAGCTGCAGCCGTCCGTCGGTCAATGCGTGGATTTCGATGTCCCCCACCACGATGGAACGCATGCCCAGCATCAAGATCCGGTACGGCCGATTCATTCCGGAACGTGATCTTCACCTCATCGAGTGACAGGGGCGCGCAGTTCCGCGGTGGCGAACGCGGCGATGCCTTCCGCGAAGGACGTTTCCGCCTGGAACCCGAGCAACTCCCGCGCTCGGGCCGGGTCGGCGACTACGTGCCGGACGTCCGCGGGCCGTGCACCGCCGACGATCCGCGGCTCCGGCCCTCCGCAGGCGCGGGCCAGTTCCCGGGCCAGGTCGCCGACGCTGTGCGGCTGTCCGGAGCAGATGTTCAGCGGCGTGAGATCTGCCTCCGGACCGTCGTTCCGGAGTGCGAGGACGTTCGCTCGGGCCACGTCGTCCACGTGCACGAAGTCCCGCTGCTGCCGCCCGTCTTCCAGCACCGTCGGCGCTTCGCCCCGCTCCAGCGCCGAACGGAACAGCGACGCCACACCCGCGTATGGCGTGTTCTGCGGCATCCGCGGGCCGTAGACGTTGTGGTAGCGCAACGCCCAGACCGTGCCGCCGGTCTGCCTTGCCCACGCACCCGCGAGATGTTCTTGCGCCAGTTTTGTTGCCGCGTAGGTGCTTCGAGGCAACAGCGGCGCGTTTTCGGGCACGAGTTGCCAGCCCAACTCGGCACCGCAGTGCGGGCAAGCGGGTTCGAAACGTCCGGCGTCCACATCGGACTGCCGACGGGGTGACGGCGGAACGACACCATGTTCCGCACACGCGTAACGCCCCTCGCCGTAAACCACCATCGACGAGGCGAGCACAAGCTTGCGCACCTTCGCCGCGTGCATCGCGGCCAGCAGCACGGCGGTGCCGTAGTCGTTGTTCAGCGCATACGAGGGCGCGTCCGACGGATCCACGCCATGGCCGACCACCGCGGCTTGGTGGCAGACCGCATCGACGCCGTCGAGCAGCGCGGCGACGATCTCGGTGTCGGTGACGTCACCGCGCAGGAAGCGGTGCCGCCGGGTGTATTCGGGTGGCGTGGTGGAGCCGTGCGCGGTGGACAGCAGGTTGTCCAGCACGACGACCTCGTCGCCGTCGTCGGCCAGCTGATCGGCGATCCGGGACCCGATGAACCCGGCGCCGCCGGTGAGGAGCACTCGCACCTCGCCGACGTCAGGCCGCCTGCCTCGGGGTGCGCGCGGCCTGCGCGGACCACGTCACCGAATCGTCAGAAATCACCGGGCCCGTGGCGGCGAAGCGGGCCGGGAACCGGATACGGTGTCGGCATGGAACGGAGCGCACAGCGGCTGGGCCGGGCACTCGTGGTGATTGTGGACGACCGGGTCGCGCACGGGGAGCACGAGGACACCTCCGGGCCGCTCGTCACCGAGCTGCTCGAGGAGGCCGGGTTCATCGTCGACGGCGTCGTGGTGGTCGAGGCCGAGACCGCGGGCATCCGCAACGCGCTCAACACGGCGGTGATCGGCGGGGCGGACCTGGTGATCACGGTCGGCGGCACCGGAGTGTCGCCGCGCGACCGCACGCCGGACGCGACCGCCGGGGTGCTCGACCGCCCGATCCCGGGCATCGGCGAGGCCCTGCGCGCCTCGGGGCTGGCCGCGGGCGCGGTCGACGCCGGGATCTCCCGCGGCCTGGCCGGCGTTTCGGGCAGCACGCTGGTGGTCAACCTGGCCGGTTCGCGCGCGGCGGTGCGCGACGGCATGGCGACCCTTTCGTCGCTGGTCCCGCACGTGATCGACGAGCTTTCCGGCCTCGAAGAGGTCTGAGCCCGGCCGCCTGCGGCGGATGTCTCTCTGCACTTGTCAAACAACAGGTGGGACGATGGACCCATGCCGCACGAGGAACGACGCCCCCGCGCAGACGAGGCCCAGCGCCGCCGCCGGGTCGACGAGATCTTCGGCGACGTCCTGCCGGAGACCACGTCCGATGAGCGGGGCCGGGGCCCGGAGACCACTCCGGATTCCTGGTATCTCGAGAACCGGCCCCCGCATCACGATCGGTGACCCCTCAGTTGCCGCGGCTGGAGGGGCCGTTGCCCTGCTGCGCGCGCAGCAGGTCGCGGATTTCGGTGAGCAGCTCGACGTCCGTGGGCTCGGCCGGACCGGGCTCCTCGCCGCGCTTGCGGCGCTCCTGGATGTGCTTCATCGGCAGGACGATCAGGAAGTAGACGATCGCGGCGACGATCACGAAGTTGATCGCCGCGTTGATCACGCCGCCGAAGTCCATGAACGTCGAGTCGTTGCCGTTCCGGACGTTGAAGCCGAGGCCCTTCGCCGCGTTCGAGCCGCCCAGCGCGTTGATCAGCGGCTTGATCAGGCCGTTGGTGAACGCGGTGACGATCGCGGTGAACGCGGCGCCGATCACGACGGCGACCGCGAGGTCGACGACGTTGCCGCGCATCAGAAAGTCCTTGAAACCTTTCAGCACTGCTGCTCCCAGGGGATTCGGGACGGGCGTCTGACCGTCGTCGGACAGTCGTCGCCCGTCGGAACAGGGTCGGGTTAGCGGAGAGTAACCGTTACCGGTCGTTCGAGCGAGGAAGCAGCGACCTGCGTGGCAACCTCCCTCGGCAGCGCGAGCAGCACGAGTGGGCCCTTCTGCGGCGGGCCCAAAGTGCGGTTCCCGGCGTCGTCAGAACGCCGGACGGTGACCACCGAAGCCCCTCTGGCCAGCACAGACGCGGAATTTGTGGTATCCGCGCCCGCGACGACGTCGACGCGCTGGCCCGGCTGAAGCAACTCGGCGACCGCCGCGTCCGCGAGCCGGACGGCGACGGTGACCGCATCGGGTTCACCCGTTACGGGGAGGTTGTTGCCCAGGAGCCGGACGTCGGTGATGGGCTCGCCGGCCCGAGCCGCGCCGGACAGAAGACGGCCTACCGCCGCGTCAATTGCCGAGAGCGCGCCGGACGGGCGGAGGCTGTCGGGCAGCGCGACGGTCCGCACGTCAGCAGCGCGCAGGACAGAACCCGCGGGAAGGTCGCGTGCGGAGACCACCGTCGAGGTGGCGGGAGCGCCCCGTGCGGAGGGCGGGAGAAACAGGACGAGCAGGCCGGCCAAGAGCAAGGCCGCCGCGAGACACCGGCGGAGCATCCGGGCTCGCCGCCCGCGCGGCAGACGGACGTCAGGCAGCGCGGGAAGGCGGCTGAGCAAGGTGTTCACGGTTGTCCCCTCGTCGGTTCCGGCACGGCGGGATGCCGCGCGAATCCGACGTTAAGGACGTCGCGAACCGGCCGGAAGAGCCGATTCGCGAACCTGTGGACAACTGGCCCCTTGTGGATAACTCGGGGGTCAGGAGGACGCGGAAGCCGTTTTTGTCGTGCTCGTCGTGGAGGATGTGTTCGAGGACGAAGAAGACGTCGACGAAGAGGAGGTGGTGGACGACGAGTCGGACTTGGCGCTCTCGGTCTTGGCCGGGGCCGCGGAGGTGCTCGACTTGCTCGAATCACGCGAATCCGTGCGGTAGAACCCGCTGCCCTTGAAGACCACGCCGACCGAGCTGAAGACCTTGCGCAGTGGACCGGAGCACTGCGGGCAGACGGTCAGACTGGGGTCGGAGAAGGACTGCACCGCCTCGAAGCGGTGGTCACATTCCTTGCAGGCGTACTGGTACGTGGGCACTGAAGCTCCTTCATGCACTGGCACTCGACCTACAAGAGTGCTAACCCAATTGTGCTGGACAGCATTCCCTCAGCGCAATTACCCCTTGCTCACAGTGCTGCGGCGGCACTGGCGGCGGCGGGTTTGCGCTGGTCAGGGTGTCCTGGGCGTTGGTGGCTGGGGTGGCTGGGCCGCGGCTGGTCCGGTCGGATGGGGCTTCGTCGGGCAGGTTGGCGGGGCCTGGCGGGGCCGTGGAGGGCTCGTCTGTGCCGGTATGGCGGATACCGGTGCTGGCGTGGCTTGCGTGTGGATGCGTGGTTTGGGCGGTTCGTGACTGGGTGCTGGGCAAGCTGGGTGGAGCTGGCGACGTGTCTGGCGGTCGGTGTGCAGACGGCCCCGAGCGGCCTGGCGGAGCTGGCGGCTGGGCTGTTGGGCGGCTGTGGACGTCGGGCCTTGGCTAAAGCTGGCGGCGTGACCGTTGCGGCGGCCTGCGGGCTTCTGTTCGGTCGCTGGTCGGGCAACCTGGGCCTGCGGTTCGGGTGGCTGTGACCGGCTGAAGCCTTCGGTCGGACGGTGCTGCTCGGCTTCGGATCTGGCCGGACAGCGGTCGTTGGCTTGGCATCCAGCCGGGCGACGGTCGTGGGCTGGGGCTTCCAGCCGGACGGCAGTCGTGGGCTTTGGCTGTCCGTCGGGCGGCAGTCAACGGCTTAGCTGTCGTCCGGCACTCGATGGCTTTGGCTGGTGGCGGGACGGCGGTCGTCGGGCGTGGGCTTTCGGCGGGACGGCCATTCACCGAGCTTGGGCTGTCGGCGGGCCGGCCGCTCACCGGGCTTGGGCTGTCGGCTGAGCGGCGGTGGTTGGGTCCGGTCGGCGGAACCGAGCGCGGCGCGCCGATCGAGTGGTCTTGACCACTTCCTCAGCGAGCCCTCAGCGAGCCGCGGCGGCGGTCGGCAGCTGGATGAGGCCGGAGGGCGTCAGAACGGCGGTCATGGGCACGTCGTGGGGTTCGGCCGGGAGACGGTCCACGACCTCCTCTGCGCGCACCACAGCCACGCGGGCGGTGTCCGGCGCTGCGGCCAGCGTGCGGTCGTAGTAGCCAGCTCCGCGGCCGAGGCGGGTGCCGTGGCGGTCGACGGCCAGGGCTGGGATCAGCAGCACCTGCGCCGATGCCACCGCGGCGGTGCCCAGGCGCGGGCCGGACGGTTCCAGGACGCCGCGGAGGCGTCCGGGGAGCAGGGCGCCCGGGCCGGTGTACTCGGACCAGTCGAGCGGGCCGGGAGTGTCCGGGATGACGGGCAGGAGGACGCGAGCACCCGTCGCGGCCAGGGCGTTCACCAGGGAGATTTGGCCGGGCTCGGTGCCGAAAGGGAGGTACGCGCAGACCGTTTCCGCGTGGATTGACGACGCTGCCGTCGCCAGGGCGGCTGCCTCGCGAGCGTGGGCTTCGGGAGGCAGTTCGGCGCGGGCGCGAAGGATTCGGGTCCGCCACTCCGCCTTGCTCGGGGTCTCATTGCCCGGCTCGTGCATGAGACCAGGTTAGGCTTTGCGCCCATGACGGGCGCCTCAACCACCCAGACCTTCAGAACCGCCATCGTGCCTGCCGCAGGCCTCGGCACGCGATTCCTGCCGACGACGAAAGCGGTGCCCAAAGAGCTGCTGCCAGTGGTCGACACGCCGGGGATCGAGATCGTCGCGGCCGAGGCGGCGAGTGCGGGCGCGAAGCGGCTGGTGATCGTCACCTCGCCGGACAAGGAAGCCGTCGTCCGGTACTTCGAGGCGAAGCCGGAACTGGAGAAGACGCTCGAGGAGAAGGGCAAGACCGACCTGCTGGCGAAGGTCCGCCGCGGGCCGGAGCTGCTGGACGTCGAGGTCGCGATCCAGGAACAGGCCCTCGGGCTCGGGCACGCCGTCGCGCAGGCCGAGCCGAACCTCACCGACGAGGACACCGCGGTCGCGGTTCTCCTGCCCGACGACCTCGTGTTGCCCGCCGGGGTCCTCGACCGCATGTCGGCCGTCCGCGCCCAGTACGGCGGCAGCGTGCTTTGCGCGTTCGACATCCCGAAGGAGCAGATCTCCCCGTACGGCGTCTTCGACGTCACCGAGACCGACGACCCGGACGTCAAGCAGGTCCACGGCATGGTCGAGAAGCCCAAGCCGGAGGACGCGCCGTCGACCTACGCCGCGGCCGGGCGGTACCTGCTCGACCGGGCGATTTTCGACGCGCTGCGCCGGATCGAGCCCGGCGCGGGCGGGGAGCTGCAGCTCACCGACGCCGTCGCGCTGCTGATCCAGGAGGGGCACCCGGTGCACATCGTCGTCCACCGCGGCGGGCGGCACGACCTGGGCAACCCGGGCGGATTCCTGCGCGCCGCCGTCGATTTCGCGCTCGAGGACCCGGATTACGGGCCTTCGCTGCGCACCTGGCTGACCGAACGGATCGGAAACGATCGCCCATGACGGACTCCCTCGACACCACCCCGACCGAAGACGCCACGGTGACTGAACCCGCGGTTCAGGCCGTCGCGGCGGCGGAATCGGCAGAAATCGCTGTCGCGGCAGACGAAACCGCCGAGTCCGGCGATTTCCGTTCGGTCGACGAGCAGATCGCGCTGACCCTCGACGCCGCCGTGCGCCCGCGGCCGGTCCGGGTCGCGATCTCCGAAGCGCAGGGCCTGCTCTGCGCGGAAGAAGTGGTCGCCGAACACGCGCTGCCCGGCTTCGACCAGGCGGCGGTGGACGGTTACGCGGTCCGGAGCGTCGACGTGCAGACCGCCGGACAGGAACCGGTCCAGCTGCCGGTCGTCGGCGAAATCCCGGCTGGCTCGCGTCAGCCGCGACGGTTGCAGCCGGGGCAGGCTGTGCGCGTCGACACCGGCGCGCCGCTGCCCACGCTCGCGGACGCCGTCGTCCCGACCGCTTACACCGACGGCCACCAGGCCAAGGTCACCATCAACCGGTCCGTGCCGTCGGCCGGCTACGTCCGCCGGGCCGGCGAGGACGTGCAGATCGGCGACGTCGCGGTGCGCAAGGGCGACACCATCGGCTCCGCGCAGGTCGGGCTGCTGGCCGCGGTCGGCCGTGCGAAGGTGCTGGTCTACCCGCGGCCGCGGGTGTCGATCGTGTCGGTCGGCGACGAGCTGGTGGACATCGACCGCACGCCGTCGGTCGGCCAGGTCTACGACGTCAACTCGTACGCGCTGGCCGCGGCCGCACGCGACGCCGGTGCCGAGGTCAGCCGGGTCGGCATCGTGCCGGGCGACCCGAAGCGGCTGCGTGAGGTCGTCGAAGGACGGCTGCTGATGTCCGAGATCGTGGTCGTCGCGGGCGGGGCGGGCGGGTCTTCCGGCGACGAGGTGCACGCCGCGCTGTCCGACCTCGGGCACATCGACCTGACCCGGGTCGCCATGCACCCCGGTTCGGTGCAGGGCTTCGGCAGGCTCGGTCCGGACTCGGTGCCGACGTTCCTCATCCCGGGCAACCCGATGAGCGCGCTCGTGGTGTTCGAGGTGCTGGTGCGGCCGCTGATCCGCACCGCGCGCGGCACCCGCAACCCGCACCGCCGGGTGGTCGGGGCACGGCTGCTGTCGTCGATCACCTCGACGAAGGGCCGCCGCGGCTACCTGCGCGGTCAGCTGCTGCGCGACGAGGCGAACGGCGAGTACCTGGTGCAGCCGCTCGGCACGTCGGGCGCGCACCTGCTCGCGTCGCTGGCCGAGGCGAACTGCCTCATCACCGTCGAGGAGGATCTCACCGAGGTGGCCGCGGGCGACCAGGTCAAGGTCACTTTCCTCGCCCAGCGCGCCTGATCCGTGGCCGCACTCGCCGACTCGGTCGAAAACCGGCATCCCGGCTGGCCCGCCACGCTCGGCCCCTTGCGGATCCCGGCGGGCGTGCTGGCCGTGCGCCCGGTGCGGCTGCGCGACGCCGGCGAGTGGAGCCGCGTCCGGCTGCGCGACCGCGAGCACCTCGAGGAGTGGGAGCCGACCGGGATCGGGCCGTGGGCGGACCGCAACGCGTTCTGGTCGTGGCCGTCCCAGTGGGCGGCGCTGCGCGGGCTGGCGCGGCGGGGCCAGTGCCTGCCGTTCACGATCACGGTGGACGGAAAGTTCGCGGGGCAGATCACTGTCGGTAATGTGATCCGCGCCGCACTCCGGTCGGCCTGGATCGGGTACTGGGTGTCGTCGGAGATCGTCCGGGGAGGCGTGGCCACCGCGGCCGTCGCGCTCGTGACAGATCACGCTTTCGATGCCGCCGGGCTGCACCGGCTGGAAGCGACCGTGCGGCCGGAGAACAACGCCAGCATCCGCGTGCTCACCAAGGCCGGATACCGGCAGGAAGGCCTGTTCGAGCGGTATCTCGACGTCGCCGGAGCCTGGCGAGACCACCTCTGCTTCGCCGTGACGAAAGAGGAGACCGGCGACGGCCTCGTGTCCCGCTTGGTGGCGGCCGGACGCGCCGAGCTGGCCTGACCGTGACTACGCGTCCCTCGCCGGTCACGCGTTACCACATCCTGTGAGATTCACCTAATGCGGTGATGCATTTTCGTGATCGAACCCGGCGAGTCTGCGCCTCCTGTGTGACTGTTGTGGCTAGCGTGACTACAGCAGAGGATCGGGGGAGGTGACGGGAGATGCCCAGTTCGGTGATCATCGTCGCGCTCGCCGCGGCATGGCTCGTCGTTCTCGTGCCCATGGTGGCTCGCAAACGCCAGCAAGTCGCGCGGACGCCAACCTCCGCGCTGGCCGCCCGGGTAGTGCGAAGGGGCAGTGCTCGCAACGAGGGACAGGAGGACGACGCCGTGTCCGACAATGCGAATCCTTCGGTAGAGGATGATCTCGCCGAACTCGAGGCGGAACTCGACGCAGACCTGGACGCCGAGCCCGAGCCCGAACCGGAGCCGCTCCCGCAGCCTGCGCGCGCGGAACGCGCCGCCGAACCGCGCCGCGAACGCCGCAGCTACCGGCCCGGTCGTGGCGGCTTCGACCCGGAGGCGGCGGAGATCGCGGCCAAGGCCAAGTACGCGTTCCGTCAGCGAGTAGTCGTGATCCTGCTGATCGCTGCCGTCGTCACGGCCGCGATCGCCGGATTCGTGTTGTCTCTCGCGTGGTGGGTGCACGCCGCGGTGGACGTCGCGCTCGTCGGCTACCTCGTGTACCTGCGCCGCCAGGTCCGCATCGAGGAAGAGATCCGGCAGCGCCGGATGGCCCGCTACGCGACGACGGCTCCCGCTCCTCCCCGCGAGGCGTACGACTCGTTCGCGGAGGAAGAGGAAGACGTCGAGGTCGTCGCGCCTGAGGTGCCGCGCGACATCGTGGAGCGCAAACCGTCCCCGATGTCCCGCATCCGCCGGCAGGCGGTCGTGGTCGATCTGGACGATGAGGACCCCGCTTTCGAGGAACTCGCGGAGCCCAGCGCGGGTCCTTACCGCCGGGCCGTCGGAGAGTGACCCCCCGCTGTTGGGTGCCTGGAGGGCGCTGCTAAGCTTTCCAAGCACTGAACGACAGGGGCTCACGCTCCTAGGGGCTGTAGCGCAGTTGGTAGCGCGTCTCGTTCGCATCGAGAAGGTCAGGGGTTCGATTCCCCTCAGCTCCACAGCAGGTGAGAGGCCCTTTCCGGGGAACCGGGGAGGGCCTTTTTCGTGTCCGTACCGAAGCAGCCCACCGATGACTGTCTCCCAGTTTCTTGAGTGCTGCCCCGTTTGCTCGGACGAGGCCCCCGTGTAAATCTCCATCGTCATGGGGAACTGGGCGTGCCGAAGGATCCGCGCGGGCAGCCCAAGGGCGAAGGAAGCTACGCGGCTCGGCAGGTGGGTCGAGCTGGGTGGTGAACAGTAGGCTGAGGGCTGGCCGGACGTCGGCCCTTGTCGCGGTCCCGGGTCCTGCGCTCGATGCATAGCTTCAGCACCGCGGTGCCGGCGTCGATCATGGGCATGGTGTCCGTCTGAGGCCGGAGTCCTGGTCTGGCGGTGCAGTAGCTTTCTTCTGACACGCTGGCGCGGTCAGGATATGTTCAGCTTGAACGTTCGAAGTTGCCGACTTCTGCGGGGCAGGCAGCGTCACCCGGCCGACGACGTTTCGGGCGAGTAACTCTTCGCGGATGGCATTGCGCTGCACAGACAGTCCCGGACCAGTCCCGGATCTCCTCGATAATCCATCGCCGATGGCACCTGTCCTGTCCGCGCGCTAGTAGCTGGGTGTTGGCGGGATGTGTCCGAGTTTCTTGGTTTCGGCGGTGAGATGGCAGCCGATGGAGATGCTGAACACGGTGTTGACGTGGCTGCCGAATTGAAGAGAGCTGCCGTCTTTGTAGTTGTGGAAGACGGCGTCGTGTGAGCCCGGGGTGTCGTGCAATCGCTGCGGGCTTGCGGTGAATCCGTGTTTGGTGACGACTGGTCCGATAGCAGCCAGTGCTTTTTCGTAGTCCGCGTCCGAAAGCGTTCCGGGTGCGACGTGGTTTTCCAGTCGCAGTGTTTCCGCGGCGGAGTCGAGGTTCGGGTGGTCGGCACCGCAGGCGGCGCGGATGGGTTGGTCGGCGACGTTCCATTGTTTGAGCGCCGGAACTTGGCTGCCGAGGGCAGTCTGGAGCTCGGTCGCCATCTGCTGGTATCGCTGTGCGGCTTGGTCGATGTCGGGCAGCTTCATCAGTTCGGTGAAGGAGGTGTTTGCGTCCACGCTTGTTCCCGGGTCAAGAGGATCGTTGGAGGTTCCGCAGCTGCTGAGCAGCAGGACGGCGGCTGCGGTGAGGAGCGCGCGCTGGGGCCGGCGCGTCTGGGTCGGTCCGTTCGGCACATGGTTCGGCCGGCACGTCTGAGTTTCTGGCTGCTGAATGTGGTTAGTGGTCACGAGCTGTCCTACCGCGGGGGTGGTGTAGGCGTGGCACCCGGCGGTGACGCGACGGGCGGAGGTGGCGTTGTCTCTGGCGGGGAGGCGGGAACGCCGGGTGGGATGGGGCGCACGTCCGGCGGAGGGGGCGGGGGTTGGTAGGTGACAGCCAGGTCGTTGTGGCCCGTGGTGATCGCGGCCATGTTGTACAGGCTCGTGGACTGGTTGTCGAGGTAGCCGCTGTGGTCGTAGCTGGCGTTGAAAGGGCCGACACTGGTCATGCTGGCGTCGGTAGATAGCTGGTGGTAGTTCGGCACAGCGCTGGGACTGTAGTAGGGGCTGGGGCCGAGCGTGCCGTGGACGGTCGGCACGAGGTTGTCGCCGGTGTTGTGTTCGGAGTAGAGGTGCCCCGCAGGCACGTTCAGGTGGTCCGCACCCTGACCCGGCGAGCCGAACAGAACGGCGTCGTTGACCGGGGTGTCGTGGCTCAGTGCAAAGCCGGTAGTGACGGAACCGTAGGAGTGTCCGAGGGCAGTGAGGTGCAGCGGCGTGTTCGTCGCGCCATGCGCTGCGCCGATGCCGTTGTAGAAGCGGGCGAGGTTGTCGCCCCCGGCCTGGGCGGCAAGCGGACTGGCGACCGATTGCGTCGGGTCGACCAAGCCGCCGTCCGCCTGCGGTGCCTGGTAGCCGATCCACGTGACTGCGGCGGTGGGCCCACCGCCATACGCCGCTCGATGGTGTTGCCTGTAGCGACCAGGTCCGCCATGTTGTTGTCGTATCGGCCGAGGCTGCCGTCGACGGTGGTGGTGAAGCCGGGCGTGAAGACCGCGACGTTGGTCGCGGTGTCGACGTTGCCAACGGCGACGGCTGCTTCGACCCGCGGGTGGGTGGCATCGAGGAACAGCAGCTGTCGTCCGCCTTTCGCCATGGTCGTCTGCACCGCGTCGAGTGAGTGCAGTTTGGCTTCGACTGCGGCGATTTCGTCGGCGCGGATCTGCATGTCGTACTCGCCGAGAACGGGGCCGTCCATAGGTTTGCGGAGTTCGGCGAGTTGGCGTTCCAGGTCGGCGCGGATCACTGGGAGACGAGCCAGGTTGGCTTGCGACCGGACGCCGCCGGGCAGTCCGTCGAGGTTGCCGAGCCAGTCCGGGTGGTCGCGCAGGAGGATGGCCTGTCCAGCGGGCGAGAGAGAGTTCCACCAGCCGGCGTTCTGGGTCGGACTGCCGTCCTTGGGCGGTTCCAGCAGGGTGAGGCCGGGGTCGAGCGAGCCGTCGGCGGCCGCAGCGGTCACGGTGCCTTCGTCGCCGGTGCCGAAGCCGCCCTGTTGCGCGCGCTGCAGGACGGAGGCGAGGTCGCGGTCGATGTCGTCGGCGGTGCGCAGTGCTTGGGCGATGGCGTCGCTTGCTTCGGCCTTGGCGCGGGCACGGTCCTCCGGGTGCAGCTCCGGTGGCGCTTTCCCCTCGGGATAGAGGTCGGTGACTATGCCATTGTCAGCGATTTGGTAGCCGTACTTGCGGGCGAGTTCTTCGGCTCCGGCGATGGCGTGCTGGATGCCGGTGATCGCATCGGAGGCCTGCCCTATGGCCTTGCCGACGATGCTGGCTCCGGCGGCCATTTTGTCGATGCGGAACATGAGGCTGCGGTGGGCGGAGCGGGCGTTGTCCGCGGCGGGGCCGGACCAGCCCGCGACCGGAATGACTTTGCCGAAATCATCCCCGGAATGGGTGAGTACTTGCAGTCGTTGCTGGACGTTTTTGAAGATCTCGTCGAGCTGGCCGGTGTTCCAGCGTTTGACGTCGAAAAGGCCGACCATTACTGCGGTCCCCGCATGGTTCCGGCGCGGTTGATGCCACTATGTGCGGCCTGGTCGCTGGCCTGGTAGTCGCGGGCGGCAGTTGCGAGGTCGGTGCCGAAGCGTTCGGCGTCGGTGCAGCAGGTGGTGAAGTCCGACTCCCAAGACTGACTGAAGGACGTGGCTGCTCCGCCTGCTGCGCCACCGGGCAGCGCGCTGCGGAGCTGCCCGGTGGCTCGGCGCAGTGTGCGCTGCGCAGTACCCCCGCCGCGTCGGTCGCGGCTTTGCCTGCGGCCCTCAGTTCGTCCGGAACCGTACGGAACCCCATCTGCGTACCCTCCCGTAGTCGCTCCATCACGGTACGGGACAAGATGGTTCGTCTCAACGATCGCGGGCGTGGTCGAGAGGTCCTGCTCGACCACCGTGAGTAGAACTACCCGGCTGTTTCCTGGGAGGAGTGCTTTTCCGTGGGTTCGACCTGCGAGAAGGCTTGGCAACTAACTTGTCGAGGCGTCTAGCCAACTCGGCAGGTGCTTTCGGCGGAACTGTAAGACGAATCCGATTAGCGCGTGCGCGGAAGTCTGCCGGGCGAACGCAACGGTTTCGACGCCGCTCGCGAGTTTGTTCGGCAGGCTTCTGGCCCAGGTGGCCGGAGAAACGCTGATCGGGAGAGGTTTCCTCCTTGGCCTCGCCTGCCTCACACCGCATGATTCGAACACGCAACGCATGCATGACGCGGTGCGTGAGCTTGCCGAGCGAGAGGCCTTCGGCGGCAAGTTTCCCGATGGCCTGTGTGGTAGTCGGCGAAGAGAACCGCGGTTAGCCGAGGCCGTCCAGGAACGGGCGGTGTGCGTTCTGGAAAGCCCAGCCGTAATACCGATCCCAGTTCACCGACCACGTCATCAACCCGCGCAGTGCGGGCGACGCGCCGCCGCGCAAGGTGTAGGAGCCGCAACCCGTTCCGTGGGCTAGGCAGGTTACTGCGGTTTGGACTTCAGACGGAGAGACGTAGCCGTTTCCTGCGCTGACGGCGGCGGGCAGGCCGACGGCGATTTGGTCTTCTCGTAGGCCGGGGAAGGTTTGGCCGGTGTTCGCGACTTTGAAGCCGGACTTCAGCATGTCGGTCATGGCGATCAGGAAGTCCGCGCCGCCCATCGTGTGGTACTGGTTGTCCAATCCCATGACTGGGCCCGAGTTGTAGTCCTGTACGTGCAGCACCGTGAGCGAGTCGCGCAAAGCGTAGATGACCGGCAGGTAGGCGCCGGTTCGGCTGTCGCCGCCGCCGGAGCCGCCGTAGAACTGGTAGCCCACCTGGACGAAGAAGGTTTCGGGGGCCATCGTCAGGACAAACTTGGCTCCGTAGCGGGCTTTCAGGGTTTTCAAAGCCGAGATCAGGTTGACGATCACCGGCGTGGTCGGGTTGTGGAAGTCGGTGTCGCCCGAGTTCAGGGACAGGGACTGGCTTTCGAAGTCTACGTCCAGGCCATCCAAGCCGTATTTGTCGATGATCGACGCGACGGAGTTGACGAAGTTGTCGCGGGCGGCGGTGGTCGTGAGTTGGACTTCGCCGTTTTGGCCGCCGATCGAGATCAGGACCTTTTTGCCTTGCGCCTGCTTCGCGCGAATGGCGGCGATGAAGTCGGCATCGCTTTCCACGCCGGGGCATTCGGCGGTCGAGCAGCGGTTGAAGCGGATGTCGCCGGAGGTCACGGAGGTGGGTTCGGCGAAGGCCAGGTCGATGATGTCCCACGCGGCCGGGACGTCGGCGAGCTTCAAGTATCCCGAGCCGTTCGCGAAGCTTGCGTGGACGTAGCCGATCAAGGAGTGTTTCGGCAGGCCGGTGCTGGTGCAGCCGGTGGTGGTCGCGGAAACCGCTGCGGTGTGGGCGGATTCGGCTTTGTCGTTGTAGGCGGTGACCGAGTAGCTGTGCGAGGTGCAGGCGGTCAGGCCGGAGAGCGTCGTGGAAGTGCCGGGCACGGTGGCGCGCAGGGTGTTGTCTTCGTAGACGCGGTAGCCGGTGACGGTTCCCGCGGCGGCACCCCAGGTCAGGGCGATCGAGGTGTCGGTGACGGTGCCGACTGTCGGGGTTCCGGGGACGCCAGGGGAACCGGGGGTGTCGCCGCCGGGTCCGTCGAGGACTACGTCGTCTGCGTAGTACGTGCCGGCGCCGTACCAGCCGTGCAGGTACAGCTCGGCGGACGTTTGGTTCGCCGTGGTGGTGAAGGACAGCGAGAGTTGGCTGTATGCGGAGGCGTTGGTCCAAGTGGAGGAGCCGCCGGTGACGCCCAGGTACACCGGGGCACCTTGGACCCAGGCGGAGACCGAGTAGGTCGTGTTGGGGCGCACGGATACTGTTTGGGTGCATTGGCCCTGGTCGGAAGCGCCAGGAGTGACGGCTAGGGCGTAGGTTCCCGAATGCACCGGCGTCTTCACGGCCGCGCCTGCCGGGCACATCCAGCCGGAGGTGGAACCGGTCTCGAAACCGGGGTTGGCGAGCAGGTTCGCGGCTTGTGCTGGTCCGCCGACGACCAAGCCGGCTGCGGCTAGCAGGAGCACGACGAGGAAACGAGCACGCTTCATTGCGGTTCCTCCGGTCCGATCCGACCCCCGTGGTCGATATTGTCTAGACCATTCACTGAGTTGTCCAGACCTATCTGACCGACGAAAGTCGGCTTCCCGGCGGCTCAGGCGGGAGGTGGAAGCCCCGGGCGGAGGTGCTGTCGGCGACCGGAGGGCTCCGGACAAAGTGACTATCCGGTGGCGAATGCGGCGAAATGGCTTCGGCTATTCGAGTTAATCAGGCTGATCCGCCCGTCCTCGCCGGAATCCCGATGGTTTCCTCGGGGTCTCGAAACCGTAGATCGGGGGGCTGGGGGATGAGCGATCCGCTGTCCGGCGGGGCGGGCGACGCGGCGGCTCGGGTGGACCAGATGGTGGCGCAGGCGAAGCAGAAAGCCCAGCGGTACCAAGCGATGCAGGCGGCGGTCGGGCAGGTCTCGGTGACCGAAACCGGCAAGGACGGGCTGGTCACGGTCACCGTCGACTCGGCGGGGAACGTGACCGATCTGCGGATCACCGACCAGGTCCGGGAGCTCTCCGGGGCGCAGGTGGCCGCCGCGGTACTGACGACCTTGCGGCGGGCGCAGGCGCGGCTGCCGGACCGGCTCGGCGAGGTCATGGCCGAGACGATCGGCGACGACCGGCAGACGGTGGACACGATCGTCGGCAACTACCGGGCCAAGTTTCCGGAGCCGGAACCGGAAGAACCAGACCCCGGCGAGGACCGGAACGTCCGGAATCTCGGTGCCCTCGAAGAAGAATCCGCCCCGAAGCCGCCTCCGGTGCGCAGGCCGCCGGGCGACTCCGACGAAGGCGACGACGGCTTCGGCCAATCGTTCATGACACGGGGATGAGTCCGATGACAGGTTCCAGCGGTTACGAGGTCCACCCGGACGAACTGGCCAAGCACGCGAAAGCCGTGGAACAGGTCGGCAAAACGCTGGGGCAGGCGTTGTCCGCGGCGGAGCAGGTGACGATGGGCGTGCAGGCGTACGGCATGATCACCGGCCCGCTGTTCGTGCCGATCGTGCTCGCGGTGAGCGCGCCTGGGCTGGCGACGCTGGCGTTGGCGCAGCAGGCGATGGGCCAGGTGGCGCAAACGGTGAACCAGGCCGTGACGACCTATCAGAACGCCGAGCACAACCACGCGCAAACCATCGCCGGTCTCGGGAAGAAGCTCTCGTGAGCAACCCGTTGGTGGCACAGCGGCAGGATTCGACCACCTGGCACAGCGGGATCAACATCCTCGACGACGCCGCGGGCGTGTACGACGGGGTGCAGTCCGGTTCGTGGGTCGACGCGGGGATCTCCGCGCTCGGGGCCGGGCTGGACATGCTGACCGTCGTGATGAATCCGGTCGGCACGCTGATCTCCTACGGGCTGAACTGGCTGATCGAGCACGTGAAGCCGTTGCAGGACGCGCTCAACCAGCTGGCCGGGGACGGCGACCAGATCTCGGCGTATTCGGAGACCTGGAAGAACATCGGGAAAGCCACGCAGCAGGCGGCGAAGGATCTGGCCGCGACGGTCCAGCAGGACACCGCGAACTGGAAGGGCGCGGCGGCCGACGCGTACCGGGCGAATATCGGGAAGAAGATCGACCACATCAACGCCGCCGCGACGTGCGCGAACACGATCAGCACGGTGGTCGAGGTCGTCGGCGTGATCACCGCCGCGGTGCGCTGCCTGGTCCGCGACATGATCACCCAGGCGGTCGGCGACTTCATCCAGGACGCGCTGGAGGAGGTGTGCTCGCTCGGGCTCGGCACGCCGGTCGTGGTCGCGCAGGTCGTCGAGCAGGTGTCGGCTTGGCTGGAGAAGATCGGCGCGCTGATCAAGAAGCTGATCAATTCGGTCGAGAAGCTGCGGCCGCTGATGTCGAAGCTCGAGGAGATCTTCGCGTCGATCAAGAAGGTTCTCGCCGAATTGCACGGCAGGCCGGGTGAAGGCGATGCGACCCACGTGTCCTCGGCCGACGAACCGCATTCCGGCAAGCCCGGCGAGCACAGTCCCGGCGACCACGAACCGCCCGGCGGAAAGGACGGCACCGACCCGGCGAGCGCGAACGCTCCGGGCGACGACGGCGCGAATCCGGGCAAGCCCAAGGGAAACGACTCCGATCCGCTCAGCCAGGACGGCAAGAAACCCGGAGCCGAACAAGAGGCCAACGGACGCTGCGGCGGCCGGGAACCGATCGACCTCGCCACCGGCGACATGTTCCTGGTGCAGTTCGACGTCACGCTCGACGGCGTGCTGCCGCTCGTGCTGGAGCGCACGCACATCTCGGCTTACCGGTCCGGCCGGATGTTCGGCCCGTCCTGGGCTTCGACTCTCGACCAGCGAGTGGTCACCGACGGCGAGGCCGTCTACTACGCGGCACCGGACGGTGCCATCGTGACCTTCCCCGCGCCACCGGCGGACGGGCGGCCGGTCAGCCCGCTGTTCGGACCCCGCTGGTTGCTCACCCGGCGGCCCGACGGCTTCTCCCTCGACCGCACGGCTGACGGAACCACTCTGTATTTCCCCGCCGGCAACGGAAACACCGCGCATCTCGCCCGGATCGCGGACCGCAACGGCAACGAGATCGTGTTCGTGCGCGACGACACCGGGGTCGTGACCAACGTCCGGCATTCGGGCGGGTACGAGGTGCTGGTCGAAAGCTCGGCGGGGCTGGTGCGTTCGCTGCGGCTGGGCGGGACCGCGGCGGACCCGATTCCGTTGGTGAGCTTCGATTACGATGAAGCTGGCAGGCTGCGGGAGGTCGTCAACTCGTCGCGCAAGCCTTATGCCTTCGCATACGATCACGCCGGCCGGGTAACGAAATGGGTGGACCGGAACGGGGAATGGTATTCCTACGAATACGACCACCGCGGCCGGTGCGTCGCCACCGACGGATCCGGCGGCGCGGTGTCCGGCACGCTCGAGTACGACGACGAAAACCGGCTGACCGTCGAGACCGATTCGCAGGGCCGGGTCACGCGGCACTGCTTCAACGAGCGGCGGCAGCTGATCCGCCAGGTCGATCCGCTCGGCAACGAGACCCGCCAGGTCTGGGACGGCTACGACCGGCTGGCCGCGACGGTCGACCCGCTGGGCCGGACCACCGCCTACGGCTACGACGACCGCGGCAACCTGGTGACGGCGACACGCCCGGACGGCAGCCAGACCCTGGTCACCTACGGCGAGTTCGACCTTCCAGTGGTGCGGATCGATCCGGACGGCGGCGTCTGGCGCTACGCCTACGACGAGCGCGGCAATCCGGTCGCGCTGACCGATCCCGCCGGCGCGGTCGTCAGCTACGGCCGGAACGAACGCGGGCACCTGACGTCGGTCACCGACGCGCTGGGGAACGTCCGGCGGATCCGGGCCGACGCGGCCGGGCTGCCGGTCGAGATCACCGATCCGCTCGGCGGCGTGACCCGCTGCGTGCGCGATCCGTTCGGCAGGCCGAGCGAGATCAGTGATCCGCTCGGCCAGGTGCGGCGGTTCCGGTGGACGGTGGAGGGCAGGCTCAGTTCCCGGACGATGCCCGACGGCAGCGTCGAGCGGTGGATCCGCGACGCGGAGGGCAACGAGGTCGCCTACGTCGACGCGCTGGGGCAGACGACCAAGACGTGGCTGACCCATTTCGACCTGCCCGCCGCGCAGCTCGAACCGGACGGCGGGAGGTACGAATTCCGCTACGACACGGAAATGCGCCTGCTGTCCACGACCAATCCGCAGGGCCTCGTCTGGTCTTACGAGTACAACGAGGCCGGGAAGCTGATCCGGGAGATCGACTACAACGGCCGGGAAGTGCGGTACGCCTACGATGCCGCGGGGCAGCTGACCAGCCAGACGAACGGGGCCGGCGAGACCGTCGAATTCCGTTACGACCTGCTGGGCAACGTCGTCGAACGGCGGCACGCGGGCGGGGTGTCGAGGTTCGAGTACAACGCGGCCCGGCAGGTCGTGCGCGCGGCCAACGAAGCGTCGGAAGTGGTTCTGCAGCGCGATCCGCTCGGCCGGGTGCTCGCGGAAACCGGCAACGGGCGGACCGTCTCTTCCCGCTACGACGCGGCGGGCAGGCGGATCGCGCGCCGGACCCACGCCGGTGCGGAAAGCTGGTGGGGTTACGACGCGGCGGGCAGGCCGACCTCGTTGCGCACCGCGGCGCGCACGATGTCGTTCAGCTACGACCCGGCCGGGCATCTCGTGGAATGGCTCCTCGACAGCGGGGCGATGCTGGCCCAGTCCTGGGACAGCAACGACCGGCTGGTCGCGCAGACCGTGAGCACCGTCGCCGGGCGGGCGGGAGCCGCCGGATCGGCGCGGCGTACCCAGCACCGCGCGTTCCAGTTCCGGGCGGACGGGGTGGTCTCGGCGATCGAGGACCAGCTCACCGGGGCGCGCCGGTTCGACCTCGACCCGCTGGGGCGGGCGACCCGGGTGACGGGTGCTGGCTGGCACGAGTCGTACCAGTACGACGCGAGCGGGAACGTGCGGCACGCCGAGCACGGGCATCCGCACGCGGCGAGCGCGTTGTCCGGCCCGCGCGGCTACGCCGGCACCTTGCTGCGCGAGGCGGGACCGGTCAGCTACCAGTACGACGCACAGGGCCGGGTCGTGCTGGCGCACAAGAAGCGGTTGTCCCGGCCGCCCGCGGTCTGGCGCTACTCCTGGGATCCCGACGATCAGCTGGTCGAATTGGCGACTCCGGACGGCGTGCGCTGGCGGTACCTGTACGACCCGTTCGGCCGCCGGATCGCGAAACTCCGGCTCGCCGCCGACGGTTCGGTCGCCGGCCGGGTGGATTTCCTGTGGGACGGCCACGTGCTGGCCGAACAGGTCGCCGCGGGCCGGGTGACGACGTGGGACTGGGATTCCGCCGAGTTCCGTCCGCTCGCCCAGCGCGAACGGACGATCGCCGCGGACCGCCCGCAAGACCGGGTCGACGAGGAGTTCTACGCGATCGTCACCGACTTCGCCGGTGCCGCGACCGAGCTGATCGACCCGGGCGGAAACGTCGCCTGGCACGCCGACCGGACCCTCTGGGGATACCGCGCCGGGGCAAGCCAGGGTGGCGTTTCCGTGCCGATGCGGTTCCCCGGCCAGTACCACGATGAGGAAAGCGGCCTGTACTACAACTACTTCCGCTATTACGACCCGGAGACCGGCCGGTATGCCTCGCCCGACCCGCTCGGCCTGCACGGCGGCGACAACCCGCACGCGTACGTGGCGAACCCGACCAGCTGGCTCGACCCGTTCGGGCTGTCGGCCAACCAGCGGCGCTGGATCGACCACAGCGACGGCTGGCGGCTCGGCATCGACCGGTTCCCGATCGGCGGCGGTTCGGACTTCGAGATCCACGTGTACCGCAACGGCGAGGAGAAGGGGCTGTGGGGCAGCGAGGGCTGGTTCAACAAGCACGGCAAGCCCGCGTCCGCGCCGGACGATATTCCGCCGCATCTGGAAGGTAGACTGCGCAACCTCTCCATCGAGGAGATGCGCCGGGACGGGCGTCTTCCGGAGAAAGGCCGCGCCGATCTGTCCGGCGACAAGTGGAAGCGGCCCAGGATCACCGGCAAGTGCAAGGAATGAACATGAAGTATGTGGCGCTGCCCTTCGACGCGACCCAGTACCTGGCGAAACTGCCGGAGCTGGCGGACGAGCTTCCGCCGGGGGCGCGGGAGTTCGCGACGGACCCGCACCACTACGACTTCAGTTCCGCGTACTCGGTGAAGGACCTGAAGCTGGCCGGAATCGACTACGCGGACCAGGGTGAGACGGTCGACGTCGTACTGCGGTTCGCGCACAGTCCGTTTTCGCACGCCGCGCCGCTCGAGATCCGGTACCAGGACGTGCTGACGTTCTCGGTGGAGGTCGGCGAGAAGCAGCCGGAGATCGTCCGGCTGGGCACCCTCGCGCTGGACGAGATCCTGCCGCACGAGCACGGCTGCAGCCACGAGATCGGGTTCCACGCCGGGTCGGTTTTCGTGGTGTGCCGCGACTTGACCGCCGCCTGGCAGCCTTCGGAGTGAGTTTCCGGCCGAGTACCGACTCGCGTCGGTAATTCCTCCCGATCTTCGGCGTTACAGTGACCGGGCGAGGGGTCGCGGCCGGAGGAGTCATGGAGCTGGAACTGCGCCACCTGCGCGCGCTCGTGGCCATCGCCGACACGCACAGTCTCATTCGCGCGGCCAAAGCGTTGCACGTGTCTCAACCTGCGTTGTCCGGGTTGCTGCGGCGCGTCGAACGGTCGGTCGGCGGGAGTCTGTTCGCGCGATCGCCGACCGGCTGTGTGCCGACGGCGCTCGGGGAGGACGTCGTCGCGGACGCACGCGCGGTGCTGGCCGGGATGTCGGCGCTGACCGAGCGGGCGGGCGCGCGGCGGGAGTCGGCGGGGGCGGTTCGTCTCGGCGGGTACAGCGGGTTTCTGCATCTCGCGTTGGCAAGGTGGTTGCGGGATCAGCCGTGGTGTCCGTCGGTCCGGGTGCACGAGGAACAGGACGAGGCCCGGACGTTGGCGGCGCTCGCGGACGGGGACCTCGACCTCGCGCTGATTTACCTCGCGCCGCTTCCGGATCGGCTCGTTCCGGACGGCGTCGAGAGTCTCGTGGTACAAGCGCGGGAGCCGGTTTTCGTGATTCTGGCCGAAGAGCATCCGCTGGCCGCGAGCGGCGAGATACCGCTGGCGGAACTTGCCGCGTATCCCTGGGCGGACGATCCGCCGTGGACGACCCGATGGTCGGTGTACCTGCAGGAAGTCTGCCGACAGCACGGCGTGGTGCTGGATCAGCCGCACCGGCCGCAATGTCTGGCTACTTTGCTGGATCTGGTGCGCGAGGGCATGGCGGTCGCGCCGGCGTTGGCGACGCGGGAGGACCGGCAGGACGGGATCGTGGTGCGGGCGATCGAGGACGCGCCGCTGTGGCAGGAGCTGCGGTTGTGCTACCGGCCGGGCACGATGGTCGCGGACCGGGTCGGCGAGATATCTCAGCAGGTGGCTCGTGATTACGCCAACCGGCAGGGGTGCAGTGCCGCGTTCGACCGCTGGTGGCACCGCACTCCTGCCGGGGCGGGGGCTAGACGGTGACGCGCCAGTTGCTGTTCGGCGTCGGCACCTCGAACTGCAGCGACGAGCAGCTGTAGTCGCTGGGGTTCGGGTTGGCGGTCGGCTGCAACGGCGAGTTCGACTCCGTCGCGGGCGTCCACTGGCCGCCGATGCGCAGTTGCAGCTGGCTGGATTCGAACACCTTGCCCTTGGCGTCCGAGCAGTAGTAGGCCTGGCCGGTCGACGGGTCGACGGTCGAGTACAGCTCGAAGATGTCCCAGCCCTCGTTGAGGGTGCTCTGGTCGCTCCCGCTTTGCGAGAACAGGTCGTCCCACTTGCCGGTCTTCACGTTGTAGAGCGAGGCGGTCCAGCTGTTGGCGCCCGCGTCGGTCTGGACTTCCTGGACGGTGAACGCCGGGTGTCCGTCCACTGTGGACGTGTAGGTGGACAGGAACGAGTCGTCCAGCGGGACGACCTTCGCGGGTCCGACTGTCCCGCACCAGTCCCAGGCCCAGACCTGACCGCCCTGGTCGAGCCCGTACGCGGTGACGACCTCGATGCAGGAATGCCCGGTGGGCTTGACCGTCGGGGCGTAGACGACGTCCGCGCTGTTCGAGAGGCGGAGATCGGGAACGACACTGTGCGTGACGAGAATTCCGTCCGCGCCGCTGGAAAGTTGTGGTTCGGGGCCCCAGAAAGTGTGCTGCTGCGCGTCGAGCCGCGGTTTGACCGAGCGGCCGGCCTTTTCGTGGCGTAACCGGAGGAACTTGTCCGCCGCGGTCCCGGCGGCGGCCTTCGCGGCGGCGCCGGTCAGCCCGGGCACCACCCCGCTGTCCGGAGCCGCGGAAACCGGCGGGCTGCCGGCGACGACGGCCGCGGCCGCCAGGGCGGAAGTGAGCAGGGCGAAGAGTTTCCGCATCGGTGCATCTCCTCGTCGTAGGCGAAGGAAACGCGCGGAGGGAAAAGGGGGTCCGTCCGCGGGACACGGATGTTAGGTCGGGATTTTCGGTGCCAGGCACCGACTTTCGACGGGGTGTTCGGGTCGGCGCAGGTCAGCGCGGGCATAAGTTTTCGCGCGCGCCCGAGGTTATGCCGCCGAACGGAGCAATCAGCGCGTCCTGGCCCGGACGCGGATGCGCTCGCCCTGTTTGCCGAACATGCTGAGGATTTCGACCGGCCCCTCGCCGGTGCTGCCGAACCAATGCGGAATCCGGGTGTCGAATTCGGCGACCTCGCCCGCCTTGAGGACGACGTCGTGGTCGCCGAGCACGAGCCTGCCCTTGCCGCTGAGCACGCAGAACCACTCGTGCCCGGGATGAGTGCGCGGGTCGGGCTCGCATCGGGCGGCGTCGAAGATCATCTTCGCCGACTGGAACTGGCCGGGCCGCTGAGTGAGCGGCACGACGATCCGATCGCTGCGCGTGACCGGCTGCAGCGGCGAGGTGCCGACCAGTTCGTCCAGCGGGACCCGGTGCGCGCGGGAGATCGGGAGCAGCAGTTCGAGGGTGGCCTTGCGCTGGCCGGATTCCAGACGGGAGAGCGTGCTGATCGAGATGCCGGTCGCGGTGGACAGCTCGTCCAGGGTGCAGTTACGTTGCCGCCGGAAGTGCCGGAGCCGGGGGCCGACCGCGGCGATGATGTCCTCCACGCAGGCCAGCATGACACTCCGCGCCGCCGGGCGGCACGGAATTACCGCGCTTCACCGAACCGAATCCAGTGCCGCGCGGACGAACGAAGCCACCTGGGGCCGCCGGTCCTGTTCGTTCCACGCGAGTACCAGCTGGCTGGGCGGGGCGTCCCCGATCGGCACGCAGACCACCCCCGGCGGAACCTGGTCGACCAGCGAGCGCGGCAGCACCCCGACCATCCGCTCCAGCGAGACGAGGTGCAGCAGCTGAACCACGTCGGCCACCTGGGGGCCGGTTCCTTCGACGCCGGGCACGCCCTTCCACGACGGCAGCGTTTCACCGTCCAAATCGGACAGCCGGACGGACGAGCGTTGCGCCAGCCGGTGCGTGCTGGGGAGGATGGCGACGCGGTCCTCGGCGTGCAGGGGTTCGGAGGCGAGCCCGGTCAGGTCGTCGAACGGGACGAACAGGAGGCCGACGTCCGCGCGGCCGCTGAGGAGGAAGTCGGTGCGGTCGGCGGGGCCGCTGAAGAGGATGTCGACCTGGTGGGCGTCGGGATGGCGGGAGTATTCGGCGAGGATTCCGGACAGCAGTCCGGCGTCGCCGCCCGGTTTGAGCACCAGGCGCAGGTGGCTCTCCCCGGCGCGGCGGGCGTTGCGGGCGGCGGCGCTGACCGCGTTCAGTGCGTGTCGTCCGTGTTCCTGCAGCGCCTCGCCGGCCGCGGTCAGTTCGACATGGCGGCTGGAGCGCGTGAACAACTGCACGCCGAGCCGGTTTTCGATGCGCTGGATCGCCTTCGACAGCGCGGGCTGAGCGATCGACAACCGCACGGCGGCGCGGCCGAAGTGCAGTTCGCCGGCGACTGCCAGGAAGTACTCGAGTTCGCGCGTCTCCAGTTCAGCCATGCCTCCAGGTTATCGCCGAATAGCGAATCGGTCTTGGACGTCCAGCCGATCCGAGGGCAAAACTTGAAGCATGATCACGCACACGATGATTGTTTCGTTCGACCAGCCGCTCCCCGATGGCGAGCTGGATCAGTACCTCAGCGATATCAAACAGGCGATGCTGGCGACCGGGTTCGCGGAGTCGGTCGAAACCCGGCGGCACCTGCCGATCCCGGGCGAGGACGCTATTCCGGCGCTGATCGCGACCGCGATCATCCAGGTCACCGTCGCCGACCTCGACACGTTGGCCAAGAGCTTCGCCGCGCCCGAACTGCACGAGCTGATCGACCGGTGGCAGGCGCGGCATTCGTACCGGGTGGCCTGGGCGAACCACGAGTCGCTGTCGTGAACCAGCGACGCGGGCTCGTCACCGGGGCGGGCAGCGGGATCGGCCGGGCGGCGGCGATCGAGTTCGCGCGCACCGGAGCGGCGGTGGGCGTGCTGGACATCGACGAGGCCGCCGCGGTGGAGACGGTCGAGCTGATCAAGAAGGACGGCGGGGAGGCGCTGGCCGTCCAGGTCGACATCGGCGACGAGTCTTCGGTACAGGCCGCGATCAAGCAGACGGTCGAGGCGTACGGCGGACTCGACTTCGCGGTCAACAACGCCGGGGTGTCGTCCCGCCAACGCGTCGACCAGCTGACCCTCGCCGAGTTCGAACGCGTCGTGCAGGTGAATCTGTCCGGGACTTTCCTGTGCCTGAAGTACGAACTGCCGCACCTCCACGGTGGCGCGATCGTGAACGTCGCGTCCAACGGCGGGTTGTACGCGATCCCGAACGCGCCGGCGTACGTCGCGACGAAGCACGGGATTGTCGGCCTGACCAAGGTCGCGGCGGTGGACTACGCGGCGGACGGCATCCGCGTCAACGCGGTGTGCCCGGGGCCGACGCGGACGCCGGGGTTCGACCAGTGGGCCGGTGACCCCGGCATGATCGCCCGGCAGGAGGCGATCACTCCGCTCGGCAGGCTGGCGACGCCGGAAGAAGCCGCCGCGGCCATGGTCTGGCTTTGCTCGGACGCCGCGTCGTACGTCACCGGGACGACGCTGTCGGTCGATGGCGGACGGCGGGCCTAAAGCTCGCTGGCCAGGAGTTTCGCAGTCTCCGCAGGGGATTCGACGGGGAAGTGGTGGCTGCCGAGGTCGACCAGTTCGATCCGGATCCGGTCGCCGTAGCGGTCTATCGCCTCCTGGGCGATGATCGAGCGCACGGCGTACAACACGACCGGCTGGGCGACTTCGCGCAGCGCCGCGTCGAGGTCCCAGCGCGCCAGACCTTCGAGCGAGTGCAGACCCGCTGGCTGACGTACCGAGGCCATCTTCTCGGTATATCTGTCCACCAAGGACGGATCGGTGCCTTCCGGCGAGCCGCCCTCGACCATGCCGCGCATCGCGCCGGCGAAGTCTTCCCGGAACGGCCGCAGCAACGCTTGGACGTCCTCCTCGCTCTGCGCGGGGAACAAGTTCAGGTAGTGCAACGCGTCGAGCGCGATCACCTGGGTGACCGTGTCCGGGAGCAGCCGGGCGGTCTCGACCGCGACCGCTCCGCCGAGCGAATGCCCGGCCACGACAGTGGATTCGACCGCTTCGGCGGCCAGCACGGCGGCCACGTCGCGGGCGAATTCCTCGATGGTCCACGTGTCGCGGTCCGACCGGGAGTCGCCGTGCTCGGCGAGGTCGACGGCCAGCACACGGACGTCGGGCGGAAGGTGTTCGACGATCGGGTCGAAGTCGCCGCGGTCACAGCCCCAGCCGTGGATGAGCGTCAAGGCGGTCCCGTCGGCGGGACCGGTTGCGGTGTAATGGATTTGCGTGCCGTCCGGGCGGCGGGTTTCGCGGTTCACGCGACTGCTCCTCAGAAAGCGCGGTGGTAGCGGACGGGCCAGGCCTCTTGGGGCTGGTTTCGCAGGGCGAGGTACGGGTCGCGCAGCAGCGAGCGGCCCATCAGGACGGCGTCGGCCTTGCCCCAGCGGATGATCTGGCCCGCCGCCGCCAGATCGGTGATCTGGCCGACCGGCGCGACGGCCAGCCCGGACGATTCCTTGAGCGCGGCGGCGAATTCGACGTTCACGCCTTCCTGGTTCGGCGGCCGCGCTCCGCGATCGCGCACGAGCACGCCGGAGGTGACGTCGAGAAGGTCGATCCCGACGGCCGCCAGTTCCTTGGCGAACTCCGCGGCGTCGTCGAGCGCGATGCTGCCCTCGACCCAGTCGGTGGCGGTGATGCGGACGAACACCGGCTTGTCCTCGGGGAACGCCTCCCGCACGGCGCGGGCGACGCGCAGCGGGAAGCGCATCCGGTTCTGCGCGCTTCCGCCGTACTGGTCGGTGCGGCGATTGGACAGCGGGGACAGGAACTGGTGCAGCAGATAGCCGTGCGAGGCATGGATTTCGACGGCTTGGTAACCGGCCAGCTCGGCCATCCGGGTCGCGTGCGCGAAGTCCTCGACGACCTGGTCCAGGTCGGCCGCGGTGGCCGGGCGGGGCATCGCCAGGTCCCCGAACGGGATCGCCGACGGCGCGATCAGCTCCCAGCCGCCGGCGGAGACCGGCACCGGGCCGTTCTGTCCGGCGCCGACCCACGGGACCTGGTGCGATCCCTTGCGGCCGACGGCGTTCAGTTGCACCGCGGGCACCGCGCCGTGGCCGGATACGAACGAGGTCAGCTTCCGGTG
This sequence comes from Amycolatopsis sp. AA4, assembly GCF_002796545.1. GTDB lineage: Bacteria > Actinomycetota > Actinomycetes > Mycobacteriales > Pseudonocardiaceae > Amycolatopsis. Next base: position 7,390,847 of record NZ_CP024894.1, on the reverse strand, counting down.
CGCGAGCGCCTGTTCCTCGTTCCAGAGCCCGAGATCGGCGGCGGTGCACCGGTTGTCCGGGCTGATCGCGGTGGCCTCGACCATGACCAGTCCGACGCCGCCGATCGCGCGGGGGCCGTAGTGCGCCAGGTGCCATTCGGTCGGCAGCCCGTCCGGACCGGCCGCGTACTGCGCCATCGGGGACATCCAGACGCGATTGCGGAAGGTGACGTCGCGCAAGCGCAACGGGGTGGTTTCGGGGAACTCCGCGCGGGAGGCGCTGAACTCGCTCATGCCACAGTACGGTACGCCTCATTCCGCACTGCGGCACACTCCGTCTCAGTCTTCGGCGAGCAAGCGGCTGACCTCGGCCGCCGCGGCCACGACCAGCGGCGCGAAGGTCTTCTCTTGCGAGCGGGTGTAGCGCGTGTCGGGAATGGCGAGGGTGATCGTCGCCACCGGGCGTCCAGCCTGGTCGGTGATGGCCGCCCCGATCGACGACACTTGCGGGCGGAACCACGATGAGGATCCGTTGAGCGCGTAACCCCGCTTCGCGGTCAGCGCGATGTCGCGGCGGAGCGCGACGAAATCCGGCTGCTGCGCGAACTCCGGAAGTTCGTGGGTGAACAACTCTTCGATCTCGGCTTCGTCGAGCAGCGCCATGATCGCCGTACCGCCGGACGTAGCCAGCAGCGGAACCCGCGTGCCCACGTCGAGCACGACTCGCACGATCTGGTCGGTGTGCTGGCTGGCGACGACGACGAGGCTGTCGCCGTCGCGTTCGGCCAGCATGACGGTCTCGTTCGTCTCGGCGGCGAGCCGCTTGATAACCGGCTCGGCGACCTCCTTGAGGTCCGGCTTTCCGCAGTCGCGCAACCCGAGCGCCAGCACCCTCGGCGCGACCCCCCAGCGTGCGCGTTCCTCGTCCACGACCTTCAGCCATCCGGCCTGCTGAAGCGTGATCAGGCCGCGCTGCACGGTGCTCTTCGGGATTTCCGTGCATCGCGCCAGCTCCGAGACGCCGATCGGCTGTCGCTGGGCGACTTCCTCGAACACTCGCAGCGTGCTGAGGACACTGTTCATCGTCCGGACCCCGCTGGACCGCTTGTCGGCCTCTTCGTCGTGCATGTGCCTCATCGTGGCACAGCGATACGATGAAGCCTCGCGTCGCAGGGGGAGGAATCATGACCGAACCGTGGCAGTGGAGCGAGCAGACCTGGCGCGGCCATGTCGATCGCGTACGCGCCGGGCGGCCGTTGCGGCCGGAGTCCTGGCCGGGCGGGGCGCGGGTGGCCGTGGCGTTGTCGTTCGATTCCGACCACGAGACGATCTCGCTGCGCGACGGCCACGTGTTGCCGGGCAAGCTCTCGCAAGGCGAGTACGGCGCACGGGTCGGCGTGCCGCGAGTGTTGAAGCTGCTTGAGCGGTTCGGGGCGCCGTCGACGTTCTTCATGCCCGCGGTGTCGGCGTTGCTGCACGACGGCGAGGCACAGTCCTATGTGGACGCTGGGCACGAGGTCGCGCTGCACGGCTGGATCCACGAGAGCAACGCGCAACTGCCTCCCTCGGCGGAACGCGACCTCGCCTTCCGGGCGGCGGACACGCTGGAACGGCTCACCGGCACGCGTCCGGTCGGCATCCGCACCCCGTCGTGGGACTTCTCCGAAAGCTCGCTGGCGATCATCCGAGAACTCGGCTTGGCCTACGACTCCTCGTTGATGGCGGACAACGACTGCTACGAAATCCTCGCCGACGGCGAACCGACCGGCATGGTCGAGCTTCCGGTGGAATGGATCCGCGACGACGCGCCGTATTTCACGATGAACCGCCACGGCTCGCAGCGCCCGTACACCCCGCCGCGGGAAGTGCTGCCGATCTGGCGCGACGAGTTCGACCTCGCCCTGGCCGAGGGCGGCCTCTTCCAGCTCACCATGCATCCGCACCTCATCGGACATCGTTCTCGTATCACGATTCTCGCCGAGTTGCTGGAGCACATCGCCTCGCACGACGGGGTTTGGTTCGCTACGCACGCGCAGGTCGTCGATTATGTGTCATCGCCGATGGACGACAGCCACGCCGATGCCGACGACCGCGGCCAAAGCTCCAGCTAGAACGAACGTCGTCCCCATTCCGACGGCGTCGATCACCGGCTGCGCGATCAGCGGCGACGAGAACTGTCCGAGGAACAACGCGGACGTCAGCAGCCCCAGCGACCGGGTTCGGGCGCCTGGCGACGCGGTCGAAACCAGCCAGCCGTTGAGGGTCGGGTTCTGCAGCCCGATGCCCAGTCCGACCACGACCATGCCCACTGCGGCGGTCCACAGCGCACCGGCGGTGCCGAGCACGATCAGTCCCACGGTGAACGCGGCGAACATCGCGATGGCCAGCGCCGGGAAGGACCAGCGGGCGCGCAGCCGGCGGAAGTTCAGTCCCACCAGGGTCATCACCAGGTTGACCGCCGCGATCAAGGCTCCCGCGACGGCCGGTCCCGCGCCGCCGACCTCGGCCAGCCAGAACGGGGCCTGCGTCGGAACGGTGTAGAAGACGACGACACCGATGAAGACCAGCGCGTACAGCCCGAGCAGCCGCGGTTGCCACGGCGACGCGGCGGTGGTGTCCGTCGGGTCGGCCGGCTGGACGGGTGCGTCCGGCACGAAGCGCAGGACGAGCGCCAGCATCGGAATCGCCAGCAGGTAGATCGCGAACGGTCCCCGCCAGTCCACCGCCGCCAGCACCCCGCCGAGCAGCAGCGCGACGACGCCGCCGAAACCCATTGCCGCGCCTTGCAAACCGAGCACTCGGCCGTGTTCCTCGGGGGCGTGGTGGTCGGCGATCAACGCGGTCGACGTGGTCATGATCCCGGCGATGCCGATCCCGAGCACGGCCCGTCCGACGAGCAGCGCGGGGAGTGAATCCAGCAGCAGGCCGGATCCGCCGCCGACGGTGTAGAGGGCGAGGCAGGCGAGCAGCACCGGCACGCGTCCGGTCCGTCCGCTCAGTTTGGCGAGCAACGGCGCGGACACCATGATCGCCAGCCCGGGCAGGGTGAGCACCAGCCGGACGAGAAGCTCCGCGTGCGGTTCGGCGGCGAAATGCCGTTCCATGCCCGGCAAGGCGGGCGTGATCGTGGCGCTGGCCATGATGGTCATGGTGCTGACGCCGAGCAGCGTCGCCAGCAGGGATCGCGGTGGGCGCCGTACTGCGGCGTCAGTCGTTTCGGTCACGACGCCGAAAGTAAGACCTCAAGTTAACTCGAAGTCAAGGCCGAGACGGCGTGCTGGAACTGATCGGCGGTGGGCGCGGAATCCGGTGCGGCGAGCCAGATCAGGGACGCGCCGTTGAGCACCGCGTGGTACAGCTGTGCCAGACCGTCCACTTCGGACGGCGAGAGCTGCGGGTGAACGGCGCCGAGGATCTTGGCGAGGGCATCGGTGCTTTGCCGCATCGCCGGGGCCATCGTCGTTTGCGGATCGCCGGTGCGGACAAGGCGCGTGAGGTGTTCCAGCGACGTCAGCAGGTGGGGCTGCACTGAGGCGAACGCCTCGGGCAGTCGTCCGCAGAACTCGGCGAAGGTCCGGCCCGGGTCGGCTCCGGCCGGGGTCTCGCGGAGGGTGTTCTCGATCCAGGCGCCCAGTGCGTCGCCGATGGCTTCGGTGGCGGCTTGCGCGAGCAGCGCGTCTTTCGTCCCGAAGTGGTAGCCGATCGCGGCCAGGCTGACGCCGGCTTCGGACGCGATGTCGCGCGCGGTTGTGCTCAGGCCTCGTTCGCGCAAGCAGACGCGAGCGGCTTCCAGAAGATCCTCACGGTTACCCACGGCAGCCACCTTACCCCGGTGTCTCAGACGAGGTCTTGCACAGCGTATCGCACAACGTCTTGCACAATGTACTAATCCGGCGCTACCGTCGGACCAGTGAAAACACCAAGGATCGTGATCAGCGGAGGCGGGATCGCTGGCAACGCACTCGGGGTCGCGCTGGGCCGTCGGGGGATCAGCGCCACCGTGCTCGAACGCGCGGACGGGCCGCGGATCGGCGGCCACACGGTGGACCTGCGCGGGCACAGCCAGGAGGTGCTTCGCGAATGGGGGTTGCTCGACGACGTGCTCGCGGTGCGGGTGGCAGAGGAGCGGATGGTCGCGGTCGGCCGGGACGGACGCGAGCTGTGGCGGATGCCCGCGCAGGTCGGCGGGATCGTTGCCGACGTCGAGATCGGTCGCGAGGATTTGAACGCGGTACTGGAGAAGGCGTCCGCGGCGGACGTCCACTATGGAGAACACCTGGTGCACGCCGAGGTCGGCGCCGCTGGTGTGCGGGTCGAGACCAACTGCGGCGGACGGATCGACGCGGATCTCTTGGTGATCGCCGAGGGCACCCGGTCGTCCACTAGGGCGCGGTTGTTTCCCGCGGCCGAGGCGCAGTACCTGGGCGGCTATCTTGCCTTCGTCGCGGTGCCGTACCCGCGCGAATTCGGCTCGGACATGCGGATGTTCGCCGTCGGCGGCGGGGTGATGGTGGCCATCCGGCCAGGCCGCGTCGGTGGCCAAGCGTTGCTCGCGGTACGAACACCGCGTCGCGAAGACCTTGTCCGAGACGGTGCGGCGCAGCGGAAGTTCCTCGCGGACAGCATCGAACAGGCCGGGATCGCGGACGATTGGCACCTGCCGTCCGTGCTCGACGCGATCGCGCACGACCCCGGTTTTTACTGCGACGAGCTGGTGAAGGTCACCGCTCCGGCGTGGTCCGCTGGGAGAGCCGTGCTGCTCGGCGATACGGCGTGGGCAGGCTCGCCGATGACCGGGCTCGGCACCGCGATGGCGATCATGGGCGCAGAGGCGTTGGCGGAGGCGATCGAGGCAGGCGACCTCGGCGGTTACGAAACCCGGATGCGCCGGTTCGTCCGCTGGGGACAGCGCGACGCGAGCCAGGCGACGCTCAAGCAGTGGGCTCCGAGCACGGCGAGACAGGCGCGGCGGAACGCGATGGTGATGGGGATGTTCACGCGTACGCCGTTGCGCCGCTTGCTCACTCGGGCGGGCAACCTGCCGCCGTGGTATGCCTAGCCCCACCTCGGAGACTACGGGCAAGCTGATCGAAACCGGACAACCCGCTGGCTAATCTGGATCACGTGGCTACCGTCTCTGCGACCGCGAAACCGCGCACAATGCTGGATGCCTTGGCGCATCGGACATTCCTGATTTCCTCCTGGCCGTGGCGAGCGCTGCTCTACGGCCTCAGCACCGGCCCGATGACGCTGCTGTTCGGTCTGCCGTTCGGGTTCTGCCTGTTGCCGCTCGCGGTGCTGGTCAGCCGAGTCGTGCACGGGCAGACTTCGGAACTGGGGCTGGTCGCGGTGTTCTCGGTGTTCGGGATGCTGGTGTTCCTGAGCGCGGGTCCGGCGTGGGCGGCGGTGGTGGCCGGGGTCGAACGGCAGCGGTTGCGCATGGTCGACCTCAACCCGGTGACTGTCCCCTTTGGACCAATCCGTGAGGTGGGCTGGTGGCCCCGGATGCGGGCGCGGTACACGGAACCGGCGTCGTGGCGCGAACTCGGATACGCGGTTCTGCTGTGCACTGCGATTCCGGCGCTGTACTCGGTGGCTGGCATGGTCGCGTTCTTCGCCGTGATTCTGGTGGCAAGTCCGCTGCTCGTCGGTCCGAATGAGACGATTTCCGTTGGCTTCACTGAGGTTTCCACTCCCGGAGGGGCGGTGCCGTACGCGCTGGCCGGGGTGGTGCTGCTCGTTGTTTCGGGCTACCTGTTGTCCGGATTCGCTGGCCTGCATGCGATGCTGGCCCGTGCGCTGCTCACCGACGGAGCCGCCGAGAAGCTTCGCGGCGAGCTCACCGAGGTGTCGCAATCTCGCACCCGGCTGCTGTCGGCGTTCGACGCGGAACGCAAGCGCATCGAACGCGATCTGCACGACGGTGCGCAGCAGCGGCTGGTCGGGCTGAGCCTGCAGTTGGGGCTCGCGAAGGTGGATCTGCCGCCGGATTCGGAGGCGGCGAGAGCGGTGTCGGACGCGCATGATCAGGCCAAGAAGCTGATGATCGAGCTGCGTGAGCTGATCAACGGAATCCATCCGCGGGCGCTGGCCGAACTCGGTTTGCCCGCCGCGCTGGAGGAACTCGCCGATGCTTGCGCGGTGCCGGTCACGGTGGACGTGGCGGTGCCGGAGCGGTTGCCGGAGTCCGTGGAATCCACTGCCTACTTCGTGGTCGCCGAGTCGCTGACGAACGTCGCGAAGCATTCCGCGGCCAGCTGTGCCTCGGTGACCGCCGGAATTGTCGGTCGGATGCTTACCCTTGAGGTGTGGGATAACGGAGCCGGCGGTGCTGATCCTTCGCGCGGCACGGGGATCACCGGGTTGAGCGACCGGGTTGCCGTGCTGGGCGGGCGGATGTGGGTGCGCAGTCCGGTCGGCGGGCCGACGGTCGTGCGAGTGGAGCTGCCGTGCTGAGGGGAGAGCCGATGCGAGTCGTCCTCGCCGAAGACGAGGTGCTGCTGCGCGAGGGATTGTGCGGGTTGCTGGAACGGTTCGGCTTCGAGGTTGTCGCCGCGGTCGGTGATGCCGAGGGTCTGCACGCGGCCGTGCGCGAGCACGATCCAGACCTGGTGCTCACCGACATCCGGATGCCGCCCGGCCATTCGGACGAGGGCCTGCGCGCCGCGGTCGAACTGCGGCGCACGCGGCCGGAGCTGGCGGTGGTGGTGTTGAGTCAATACGTCGAACACCACCACGCGGCCGACCTGCTCGACTCCGCCGAGGGCCGCGGGGTCGGTTACCTGCTCAAGGACCGGGTAGTCGACGTCGAGGACTTCATCGGGACGCTGCGCCAGGTCGTCGACGGCGGCACAGCGGTGGATCCGCAGGTGGTGCGCCAACTGCTGCGCCGCCGGGCCGACCCGCTCGCCCGCTTGTCGGCGCGGGAACGGGAAGTGTTGTCGCTGATCGCCGAGGGGCACTCCAACGCGTCGATTGCCCGGCGCTTGGTGGTGTCGGACGCCGCGGTGGGCAAACACGTCGGCAGCATCCTCTCGAAACTCGACTTGCCGCCGACGGACGACGCGAACCGCCGGGTGTTGGCGGTGCTGGCGTTTCTTCGGGGTAGCGGCTGAGGCGGTGCGAGCGCAGGGCACGCTCGCACCGCCGTGGCTCAGGCCGCGTTCACCACCGCGGTCAGGCTGGCCGCGAGTACCGAACGATCGCGTCCAGCTGTCCACTGTGTACCGCCGTCGGTCCGGTATTCCAGCAGCGTCAACGCTTCGCTGTCATTCCCGGACCCGATGCTCGTCTGGTGCAGGGCCACGATGTCCACCTTCCGCCCGTGTTCGCTGAGCGCCGCGGTGAGGGCTTCGACCGGTCCGGTTCCGGTGTGGGTGCTCGGATGCTCGATTCCGTCGACGCACAGCGTGATGCTGGTGTGCTCGTCGGCCGAATTTTCGAAGCGGGACAACGTGATTGCCGGATTCGGCTGGAGGTAGGCGGCCTCGAAGAGCTGCCACAGTTCGGTCGCGGTCACCTCGTGGCCCGAACCGTCAGTGTGCTCTTGGACGCGGCGCGCGAAATCGATCTGCAGTCGGCGCGGCAGCGTGATGCCGTACTCGCTTTCCAGCAGATACGCGATTCCGCCCTTGCCGGACTGCGAGTTGACCCGGATGACGGCGGCGTAGTCGCGGCCGAGGTCGGCGGGGTCGATCGGCAGGTACGGGACGCGCCAGTCCAGGTCGCGGGCTGGCACGCCGGTTTCCGCGGCGCGGGCGTGGTGTTCGGCGAAGCCCTTCTTGATCGCGTCCTGGTGGGTGCCGCTGAACGCGGTGTGCACGAGGTCGCCGACGTACGGATGCCGGGCGTGGACCTCGATCCGGTTGCAGTACTCGACGGTGCGGCGGATCTCGTCGATGTCCGAGAAGTCGATCATCGGGTCGACGCCCTGTGCGTGCAGATTCAGCGCGAGCGTCGCCAGGTCGACGTTCCCGGTGCGTTCGCCGTTGCCGAAAATGCAGCCCTCGACGCGTTCGGCCCCGGCCAGCACGGCGAGTTCGGCGCAGGCGACACCGGTGCCGCGGTCGTTGTGCGGGTGCACGGACAGGATCACCGAATCGCGGCGCGCGACGTTGCGGTGCATGTACTCGATCTGGTCGGCGTACACATTGGGCGTCGCGATCTCGACCGTCGCGGGCAGGTTCAGGATCACCGGACGGTCCGGGCTCGCCTGCCACGTCTCGGTGACCGCGTCGCAGATCTCCAGCACGTAGTCGGGTTCGGTGAGGTTGAAGACCTCGGGCGAGAACTCGAAGCGGACGTTCGGCAGGTCGCCGGTCGCGCGCAGAACGTCGCGGGCGCCAGTGAGGATCAGTTCTTTCAGTGACGCCCGATCGTGGCCGAGAACCACCGTGCGCCAGGTCGGCGCGGTGGCGGTGTACAGGTGGATCACGACGTCGTTGCGGATGCCGCGAACGGACTCCACGGTGCGCTCGATCAGGTCCCGCCGCGCCGGTGTGAACACGACGATGGTGACGTCTTCCGGGGCCAGGTCGGTTTCCGCGAGCAGCCGGACGAAGTCGTAGTCGGTCTGCGACGCCGACGGGTAGCCGACCTCGATTTCCTTGTACCCCATGCCGATCAGCAGCTCGAAGAACCGGCGTTTGCGCGCCGGGTCCATCGGTTCGGCCAGCGCCTGGTTGCCGTCGCGCAGGTCGACCGGCACCCAGAGCGGGGCCTGGGTGATCCGGTTGCCGGGCCAGGCCCGGTCGGTGTTGGGGACGTCGACGCGCTGGTAGACGTCGCGGTAGCGGTGCGACGGCATGCGGGAGGCTCGCTGCCGGTTCCAAACGGTGTTCATGTGCGGTCCTTCAGGTGGTCGGAATCGACCGGCGCGCGTGCTCGCCCCACGGCGGGGGGCCGGTCCGGTCAGGCCCCGCCGTGGCGGCGAAGGAGAAGGAAGCGCGTGAACATCGAGAGGGAGCGTAGCACAACTCCTCAGACAAGTAGCGGGGTTAGCGCAAGGGTCCGCGCCCGGCGGCGCGAGCGCTTAGGATTGGCCCGTGGAGCTGGAATTCGTGCGGACCTTCGTCGCGGTCGTGGACGGAGGGCAGTTCCAGGAAGCGGCCGCGGAGCTGGGGATCACGCAGCAGGCTGTGTCCAAACGCGTCGGTGCGCTGGAACGCGAGCTAGGCGTGCAGTTGTTCACCCGAACCGCGCGCGGGGCTCGGTTGAGCAGCGACGGCGAGGCGTTTCTGCCGCACGCGCGGGTGCTCCTCGACGCGGAGAAACGCGCGCTCGCCGCGGTGCGTCCGGAGAAGCGCCCGCTGCGGGTGGACGTGCTGAACCGGCGGACCAGGTCGGCGCAGCTGGCGCTGAGCTTCCACCGGGCGTTCCCCGAGGTGGAGCTGGAGGTCGTGACCACCGGCGCGGAGCTGAGTTTCGACGCCGCCGTCGCCGCGGTCGCGTCCGGTTCGGTCGACGCGGCGTTCCGCGGAGTGCGGAAACGCGACCTGCCCGGCGGCGTGACCAGCGGAGTGGTGGACTACGACGCGCACGAGCTGCTGGTCGGCCCGCGGCATCCGTTCGCGGACCTGCCGTCGGTGCCGATCGCGAAACTGGCCGGCCACCGGATCTGGATGCCGGGGCTGTCGGCGAACATGGAATGGGGCGCGTACTACGCGGAGCTGGCCGAGGCGTTCGACCTGGACATCGACGTGTCCGGCCCGGTCTTCGGCAACGAGACGATGCTCGACGAACTGGCGACCTCGCCGGACCTGTCGACCTTCGTCGGCGCCGGCTCGCGGTACTTCTGGCCGGACGAGTACGACCTCCGCCGGGTGCTGGTGGTCGACCCGACGCCGGTGTACCCGATGTCGCTGCTGTGGCGACGCGAACCCGCGCATCCGGACGTGCGGAAACTGCGCGATTACCTGGTGACCGGGCTGGAGCCGGGCGACGGGGTCTGGCTGCCCAGCTGGGAGCAGGCCTAGTCAGAGCGGGTGTTCGTACCAGACGTTCGGCTCGACGTAGACGCCCAGATCCTGTTCCGTCGACGCCAGCACTGGCGCGATTCCGCCGGGCACGACGGTGTGGCCGTCGTTGAGCCGGACACCGGTCCACTGCTGCCATTGCGCGAGCGTGCCGGTGACGGTCATCGCGAACGGCGCGACCTTCCGGAACTCCGCGCCCAGCCGCTCGTGACTGCGCAGCCACGGATCGGTGCCCCGGGCCAGGTAGTCCACAATGGACTCCAGGGGTGGCTTGCCGGTCGGCCGCACCGGCACGACCAGCCGGTTGAGCCCAGCCCGGCGTGCCCGGTTCTTCAGCTCCGCCAGCGCTTGCGCGGCAACACCTTGTCCGCGCGCGGATTCCGTGACGTACACCTCCAGCGCGACAAGCGTGGTGGGTTCCCGTCCGTCGAGATGGTCTTCGGCCGCCCAGACGAGAGCGCCGTCCCAGCCGTGGTCAGGCAGTTCGGGCCGTTCCGGGGCCGGGAAGGCGACCGGAATCGCCGCCGCCCGCGCTACCGGAACGCCGTCGTCGAGCAGGACCACGAAGAACTCGGGCCAGTGCGCGGCGATCCGCTGCGAGCTGGCCAGCCCGGCAGTGAGCCCTCGGCCGAGGAACTCCCCGCCGACGAATCCCAGCTGGAGCGCGGGAACTCGCAGCTCCGGCCGGGTGACCAGGTCTTCGATGCGCAGCACGGACGTTCACCGCACCGGAAGCGCGGACCTCCGGCGGCCGAGCGCCGCGGGGTCGAGATTCGCCCGCGTCCCGGCCCGGTGCCCCTCCCGGTACCCCGAGCCGGACAACCGGCGCGGCGCCGCCGAGCGCAGGTCGCCGTACTCGCGGTCGAAAGCCTGCTGCACCAACGCGGTCCGGTCCCGCACCACCAGCTCCGCCGACTTCCCGCCGGCGACATCGGAATACGTCCGCGCGGCGTTCTCCTCGGCCGCGCTCAATCGTTCGTGCACCGCGCGCGCGAACCCGTGCAGCCACGTCCGCCGGTACGCGGCGAGCGATTCGCGGAAGACCCGTTCCTCCGGCCGCACCCGCGTGAGCTGCGTGCTCGCCTGCAGCAGCAGACTGGTGAACAGCAGCTCGACCCGCGCGAGGTCGGTGCGGAAACCGAACACGGTGACCTCTTCGACCCCTTGGCCGACTCGGTGCAGCAAGGTCCGGCAGCGCAACGGGTACGCGATGCTGGTGAGCAGGCTGGCTTTGTCGCGGCTGTACGGATTGAAGATCGGCAGCTTCAGCACGGTGATGTCGTCGCCGCTTTGCCCGGACGCGGCCAGCATCGCGTTGTCGATCCCGTGCCGCGCGATCAGTTGCGCCGCTTTGGTGTTGTACAGCTCGGCTTCGGCGGGCGTGACGGCCGGGTCCTCGGCCTTGGCCAGCAGCTTCCGCACGCGCTCCAGCAACGTGTCGTGGTCGGGCATGACCCCCCTCTCCAGCAGGCGCGGCCCGTGCGGACCGGCATGGGGTGCACGGTAGGCGTGGGGTACGACAATATTCGATCAGATGTTCGGGAGTGACACTGGGCGCCCGGTTCGTCGCAGCCGCCGGAGCGGGGACGGCTGCGGGGCTGGTCGTGGCCGGGAACACGTGGTGCGCAACGAATTCGGTTATCGCCCGCGCCGGACCGGGCAGGCGCACCCCGGTCGCCGAGGGTGCCGTGGTGGAGCGCTGCTCCGGGAAACGGAATAGTCCGGCTGCGACCGCCAGCAGAGCCGCGGCACGCACCGAAACTACCGCGCTGACCAGCGGTTCCCCCTTCCGTGCCGCGACCTCGGCAGGCCGGGTGCCGCCAGCGTTTGCCCGCCGCTGCGGCGAAAGGAGGATTCCGCGGAGGGGAGCGAGCGGTTACCTTCGGTTTCGAATGGTCATCCATTCCCGATGTTCGGCGGAGAGCCAGGGGTGGGGAGGATTCCGGGCTCTCCGCTGAGCTTCACCCCAGATACGCGTCGAGCGTCACCGCCAGCGCCGATTCCGGCGAAGGCGCGAAGCTGGCTCCGGCGAGGCCACCCCACAGCCACAGCTGCGCGAGACCGTGCAACGCGGCCCACAGTGACGCTGCGACCAGCCGAGGGTCCGTACCCGGACGCAGTCGGTCGTCGTCCGCTTCGGCGCGGTCGAGACGCACTAGCTCGGCGAAGGTGTCGAAGACGGCACTGCTGGCTGCGACCAACCCTGGTTCCTCCGGGTCGATGAGATCGCGACGGAACATCAGCTCGAACATGGCGGGGTTCGCCACCGCGAAGTCGACGTACGCGTGACAGGCGGCCGTGACGCGCTCGCGCGGGGTGCCGTCGGGCAACTGTGCGCCGCGATGGAGCAGCTGTGTGAAGCCAAGCGTCGCTACGGCCGACAGCAGCTCCGCGCGTCCCGAGAAGTGGCGAAGCGGCGCACCGTGCGATACGCCTGCTGCCTTCGCGATCCCGCGCAGCGTCACGGCCTCGACGCCGGAGCCGACAAGCAGATCCGCCGCGGTGCGGATCAACCGCTGTCGCGCGCTCATACCTGAGCTTCGGAGAAGGCCACCGGCAGCAGCTCCGGACGCTTCGGCAGGAAGCCGTCGCCCGGGGACCGGCCGGTGAGGCGGTTGCGCAGCCGCGTGATGCCCACCGGCAGCACTTCCTGCCACAGCCAGCGCAGGTCAGCGAGCGCGCTGCCAGGGGCCGGAGCGCCGGGAAGCGGCTGCAGCCAGCTGCCGTCGTGCGCGACGCCGAGCCGGTCGAGCACGTGGCCGGCGACGCGCAGGTGCCCGGCCTGCGACAGGTGCAGCCGGTCGGGCCCGAAGTAACGCGAGTCGTGGGCGGCCTGGTCCGGCCAGAGGTCGACGAGCTTCGCGCCGTAACTGACCGAAGCCTCGCGGATAGCGTCGTTGAGCGCGGTGACCCGCGGCCGCATCCGCCCGCCCATCGGCATGCGATGCGCGATGTCGCTCAAGGTGAACGTGACGACAGTCGGGGCGATCTGGGTGCACTGCCGGATCGCGGTGTCCACGCGACGCGCGACCGTGCGAGCGTCCCAGCCGCGGCTCATCACGTCGTTGCCGCCGCCGAACAACGCGATCAAGTCCGGCTCGTGCCGTTCGGCGGCGGGCAACTGCTCCGCGGCGATCTGGTCGAGCCGCCGCCCGCGAACGGCCAGATTGGCGTACCGGAAAGAGGTTTCGTCGCGCGCGAGCCGCCCGGCGACGTAGTCCGCCCAGCCGCGGTACCGGCTGTGATCCGGGTAGGGATCGTCCAGCCCTTCAGCGCAGCTGTCGCCGACGGCGACGAACGTGTGGAAACCCATTCCGCTCTCCGTAACCCCTGGTTCATCTTGTAGACACTGTCTATCAAAGTATGTAGACGGTGTCTACCCGAGGGGTCGCGGGTGCTCTTGCCGACCGCTCACGTCCGGCTGTTCTGCTTGGCGGGCAAGGTGTTCCGGGTGCGGGTGACGAAACCCACGGCCCGGCCGACGGTATTGCGCAGCGCCAGCCCGTGCGGAGTTCGCGGCACGAGCAGCCTGCCGACGAGGTTGACCCGTCGATGCCTCGGGTCCACCTGCCGCCGGTGTTTCGCCTCGTAGGCCTGGAAGGCTCGCGCATGGTCACCGGGATGCTCGGCGAGCGCTTCGGCCAGGGTGTGGGCGCCGGTCATCGCCATGCTTGACCCGTCGCCGAGCAGGGCTACCGCGGAGGCTGCGTCGCCGAGCAAGGCCACGCGGCCGTGCGACCACTTGTCCATCCGCACGTTGGCGAGCGGATCGAAGAAGGGGGCGGGGTGGTTCTGGTACGCCTCGACCAGTTCCGGGCCTCGCCAGCCGATTCCCGCGTACGCCTCGGTCACCATTCGCTTGTGGAGCGCGGTGTCGTGACGGTCGTAGCCGGGCACTGGCCCGCCGCGGAAGGTGAACATCGCGAGTGGCTTTCCCCGGGACGGATGGAGGGCGAGCATTCGGCCGGGCGCGGTCAGCATCACCGCCACCGAGGGGTCGTCGAGTGCGCCGGGCGCTATTGGCACCGTCGCGCTGTACATGCCCATGCCGGTCGTGAACTGCTCCGCCGGTCCGAAAACCAGGCGGCGCACTGGGGAATGGATGCCGTCCGTGCCGATGAGCAGGTCGAAGCGGCGCGGCGGGGACCGGCGGAAAGTGACGTCCACCCCGGATCGGTCCTGCTGGAGGTCGGTGATCGTGTCGTCGAAGAGGAACTCCGCGTCGTCGCGCGCTGCCCGGTGGAGCACCGCGGACAGGTCGGAGCGGGTTACCTCGACCGCCTGCGGGGAAGCCGTGGGGACCCGGAGAAGCTGCCGCCCGTCCGGATCGAGGAGCGAGAGGGCGCTCGAGCTGGTGGCGACTTCGCGCAACTGCGTGAGGACGCCCATGCTCCTGGCGACCGTCAGCGCCGGTTCCTTGACGACGACGGCGCTGCCGCCGGACCTCAGCTCTTTGGCCTGCTCGACGACCGTCGGCCGATAGCCGTGCCGGGCCAGCCAGTAGGCGAGAGCGGGGCCGGCGATGCCGGCACCGTGGATCAGGACGCGCGAAAGCGCCATGGCTGCCACCTTTCGAAGAGGGAAGCGACGAGCACCGCAAGCGGGCGTCGAGCCCGGCTGCACCCTCAGGTACGTATCTCGTCGTACCTGCAGTGAAGCATGGCCGTGAGGTACGATGCAAGACGTACTTGAAAGAGGTGAGGCGATGACCGAGTCCGGTCCGGCCGAGGACGACGCCGGGTGCGCCGATCTGGGCACGGTGTTCCGCGCGCTCGCCGACGAGCACCGCCGCACCGTGATCGCGGAGCTGGCGGCGGACGGCAGCGACCGCGAGCGCACCTGCAACTCGTTCGATCTCCCGGTGTCCAAGCAGACGCAGACGCACCACTTCCGGGTTTTGCGCGAGGCGGGGCTGATCCACGAGATCAATTACGGCAACCGGAAGGGAATCCGGTTGCGCCGGGCGGAAATCAACCGCCGGCTCCCCGGCCTGCTCGACCTGCTGACCGCGGAGCGCCGCGCCTGAGCGAGCCTGGTGAGGGGCGGTCGGTTTCGGCTGGAAAGGACTGCGGGACTCGGTGCGCGGCAGGGCTCGCCGCATGATCGGCGAGGTCGTGAAAGAGCAGTCGCGCAGCGATCTGCGAGGTGCTGCTCTGGAAGCTCGAAGGGGCGAGTACGAAATCCGCCGCACTCTGACCCGGACCGGAACCAGCCTTCTCGGGATGGTCAAGCACCTGTCGCTCTGGGAATCCCGGTGCCTCGGCGAGGTTTCCGACCGCGGCACGGCCGGTGGGCCACCGAGCGCGCGGCCGCCGCCAAGCCGGATCCCGACCTCCAGCCATAGCGGTGATCAAGTTTTGTCGGTGCCTTGCGCCACTATGGCGGAGTGACGGCATGGAGAGATCGACTCAGCACACTCGCTCAAGACCGGCTTCCCGCTGAGGCGGCGGCGAAATGGATCGAGCTGTTCCAACCCGGGATCCGGCTCGCCGCCAAGGGCACCGGGCCGCGCGTGGGGCAGCTCGGCGGAAACCCGGCGCTGCCGGACGCGGCGGAATGGCCGGTCTGGGAGGACCGAGGGCCGCTTGCCTTCGTCGCGGCGGTGGATTGCGCGTCGCTGCCGCGCGAGTTCGTGACCATCCCGCTGCCGGACGCGGGCACGCTGTTGTTCTTCTGCTTCGACGAACGCTGCGCGCCCGAGGACTACGAACACCACCTGCCCGACGATGCCGACGGCTACCGAGTGCTCTTCGTGCCCGCGGGCGCCCCGGTCGCCGAACGAACGCCTCCGTCCGGCCTCGACCCATATCCGCGCCGGGACGTTTTCGCGGAGATCGTGGCCACCGCTCCGGAGCGAGAGCACCTCCTGCTGGACCGCACCGCGGTCGCGAGCGGAATGTCCCTGGCCGAAGCGGTCAAGGACGTCCTCGGTCCTTGGCGGGCCGGCACCGATGTGTTCGGCGAGATGACTTGGGAAGTCAGCCAGGGCACGCCACGCCATCAGGTCGGCGGCCTCGCCGCGCCAGTCCAGGGCGCGGTGGAGAAGCAGATCGCGGCGGCGGTGCTGGAGGGTGGATGGGACGATCCGCGGCTCAAGGAGGAAGCGGCCCGCTGGGTGCTGCTCGCCCAGTTCGACAGCGACGAGGAAACCGACCTGATGTGGGGCGACGTCGGGATGCTGTACTGGCTCATCCGGCTCGACGATCTGCAAGCGGGCCGGTTCGACGCGGCCCGCTGCCTGATGCAGTGCGGCTGACGACAAGCCCGAAATGGATGCAACCATGAAGATCTTGGTGGTCGGCGGCAGCGGCCTGCTCGGCCAGCACGTGCTCGACGAGCTGCGGAAACGCGGTCACGAGACCACGGCGGTCGCGCGTACCGCACGTGTGGGAGTCGACCGGACGCTCGACGTCTCGAGTGCTTCGCACGCCGAGCTGCGCGAAGCACTCGACGGACACGACGGTGTCGTCTTCGCGGGCGGCATGGACGACCGTGCGGTCGGGCGGGGGCCGGTGGAGCCTCGGTTGCGCGCGGGCAACGTCGCGCCTGTCGCCGCGCTGTTGCGCGCGGCGCGCGAAGCCGGTTGTACGCGCGCGGCGGTGCTCGGGTCGTACTACACGTACTTCGACCGCGTACGACCTGAATGGGGGTTGGCCGCGAAGCATCCGTACGTGCGGAGTCGGCTGGAGCAGGCCCGCGTCGCGCGTGAGACGGCGGGGTCGGGGTTGCCGGTGGCGGTGATCGAGGTGCCGTTTGTCTTTGGTGTCGCAGAGGATCGGGTGCCGCAGTGGTCGGTGCCGATCGTGAAGTGGGTCCGTTCGAACTCGCCGCTCTTCGCGCCTCAGGGCGGGACTGCGGCGACGAGTGCGCGCGGGGTTGGTGTCGCGACGGTGGATGCGCTGGAGCAAGCATCGGGCGCTGATATTCCGGTGGCGGAGGAAAATCTGCAGTGGACGGACATGTTCGCTCGGCTGGCCACTGCAGCGGGACATCCGCGCCGGGTGCGGGCGATGCCGTCCTGGCCGGTGCGCGGGGCGTTCAAGCTCGGCGGGTTCCTCAACGGCCTGAGCGGCAAGCAGCCGGGGCTGACGGTGCAGCACATGGACGGACTGCTGTTGCGGGAGTTGTATCTGGAGCTGAATTATCCCGCTCCGGTCGATGCCGCGCTCCTGGAGACGGCCCGCGCTTAACCCAGCCGGGCGCGGTGAGTCCGCACCGCTGCCAGCCGTGGATCCGACGGTGACAGCACCGCGGACAGCGCGTCCAGAATCGCCAGATCGTCCGCGCCGCAGGAGGTTTCCCAGAACGCCCACAACGTATCCGCGTCCCGGCTGTTCAACGCCAGCTGCCGGACCTGCGCGCTGATCGACTCGCGTTCCTCCAGGATCGCGGGCGATTCCGACTCCGCGAGCAGCGGACCCTGGAACGACCGGACCGCCGCCGCGGCGTCTCCGGCGCGCAGGGCGGCTTTGGTGCGCAGGAAATCCGCGTCCACGGTGGCCGCGAGGCGGTACGGGCGCGTCTGCAACACCCCGGTGCCGAGCTGGGTGCGCAACCGGTGGATTTCGGCGCGCACGGTCACCGGGTTGCCCGCCTCGCCGTACAGTTGCAAGGCCAGCTTCTCCGCCGACAAACCGCGCGGATGCAGGGCGAGCAGGGTCAGCAATTCGGCGTGCCGCAAGGTAAAGGGAATGTCTCGACCGTCCACAGTGGTCGATCCGGGGCCATCGGTGAGGTATTCGAGCGTCAATCGGCGGCGGGGCGCGGAACCGGACGTGGCGATCCGCAGCAGGTAGCCCTCGTCGAGCGGGTCGACGGTGGCGACCCGGCCGTCCGGCAGCGTCACGGTGCCGCCGCCTTTCCGTACCTCCACAGTGGACGGAAGGGTGCACGCTTCGGCGGCCAGCACCCGTCCGCCCGCCGAGAGGAGCGCGCCGGGACGGCCGCGCAACGACGCCAGGTGCGGCATGTTCGCCCGCCGCACCTTCTCGTCGCGGACCGCCAGCTGAGCCCGCAGCCGTCCCTCGGCGAGCTGTGCCGTCGCGGTGACCAGCGACAACATCGCCGGATGCACTGTCCGCAGCGGACCGCTGACGTCGATCGAGCCGAGCAGCGCGCCGGTGTCCGGATCGCGTACGGGAGCCGCCGCGCAGGTCCACGTGTGATAGCGGCGGACGAGGTGTTCGGCGGAGTAGATCTGCACCGGCTTCCCCGTGGCGAGCGTGGTGCCCATCGCGTTCGTGCCGATCGCCTCTTCGCTCCACCGGGTGCCCTCGGTGAGCGCGACCTGGTCCGCGCGCAGCAGCACGCCGGTCGCGCCTTCGCGCCAGAGGATGAGCCCGTTCGCGTCGGTCACGATCATCATGTGCTCGGCGTCGTCGGCGATGCTCACCAGCATCTCGCGCAACAGCGGAAGCACCGGGGCCAGCGGATGCTCCGCGCGCAGGTCGGTGAGCTCGTCCGCCTCGCAGATCAGCGGGGCCTCGCCGGCGTCCGGGTCGACGTGCGCGGCCAGCGAGCGCTCCCACGACGCCGACACCACCGAGCGCGGCGAACGCGGCGCGGTGGCCCCGGACAGCACCGCCTCGCGGACGTGCCGGAGCAGCTGCGCGTACGACTCCGGGTCGCGCAGCAGGTCGGGTTCGGGCGGCTCTGCCACGTGGACGAGAGTAGAGACCCTGGTCACAAGGCTGCAACGTCGGCGCAACGTTGCCCGGCCTACGGTCGCCGCCGACCGTCACCGACCAGCAACGAGGCAGGGCAAGATGGCCGTATACGCCGCACCGAACACCGACGGCTCCGTCGTCGACTACGAGACCCGCTACGACCACTACATCGGCGGCGAATACGTCGCGCCGGCCGGCGGGCAGTACTTCGAGAACCCGACGCCGGTGACCGGGAAGACCTTCACCGAGATCGCCCGCGGGACGGCGGCCGACATCGACCGGGCGCTCGACGCGGCCGAGGGCGCCGCGCCCGCGTGGGGCCGCACCTCGCCCGAGGAGCGCGCGAACATCCTGCTCAAGATCGCCGACCGGATGGAGCAGAACCTCGAGAAGATCGCGGTCGCCGAGTCCTGGGAGAACGGCAAGCCGGTCCGCGAGACCCTCGCCGCGGACATCCCGCTCGCGATCGACCACTTCCGCTACTTCGCCGGTGCCCTGCGCGCCCAGGAGGGCGGCATCTCGCAGATCGACGACAACACGGTCGCCTACCACTTCCACGAGCCGCTCGGCGTCGTCGGCCAGATCATCCCGTGGAACTTTCCGCTGCTGATGGCGGTCTGGAAGCTCGCCCCGGCGCTGGCCGCGGGCAACGCGATCGTGCTCAAGCCCGCCGAACAGACCCCGGCGTCGATCCACCTGCTGCTGTCGATCATCGGCGACCTGATCCCGCCGGGCGTGCTCAACATCGTCAACGGCTTCGGCGTCGAAGCGGGCAAACCGCTCGCGTCGAGCAACCGCGTGCGCAAGGTCGCGTTCACCGGCGAGACCACGACCGGGCGGCTGATCCTGCAGTACGCCAGCGAAAACATCATCCCGGTGACCGTCGAGCTGGGCGGCAAGAGCCCGAACATCTTCTTCGACGACGTCGCCGCGGCCAACGACGCGTTCTACGACAAGGCGCAGGAGGGCTTCGCGCTCTTCGCGCTGAACCAGGGCGAAGTCTGCACCTGCCCGTCGCGCGCGCTGATCCAGTCCGGCATCTACGACCGGTTCCTCGGCGACGCGGTCGAGCGCGTCAAGAAGATCAAGCAGGGCAACCCGCTCGACACCGAGACGATGATCGGCGCGCAGGCCTCGAACGACCAGCTCGAGAAAATCCTGTCCTACATCGACATCGGCAAGCAGGAGGGCGCGAAGGTCCTCACCGGCGGCGAGCAGTCCGACCTCGGCGGCGACCTCTCCGGCGGCTACTACGTGCAGCCGACCGTCTTCGAGGGCGACAACAAGATGCGCATCTTCCAGGAGGAGATCTTCGGCCCGGTGGTGTCGGTGGCGAAGTTCGACGACTACGACGACGCGCTGAAGATCGCCAACGACACCCTGTACGGCCTCGGCGCCGGCGTCTGGTCTCGCGACGGCAACACCGCCTACCGCGCGGGCCGCGACATCCAGGCCGGTCGCGTGTGGGTGAACAACTACCACGCCTACCCGGCGCACGCGGCTTTCGGCGGCTACAAGGCGTCCGGCATCGGCCGCGAGAACCACAAGATGATGCTGGACCACTACCAGCAGACGAAGAACATGCTGGTCTCCTACTCCGACCAGGCGCTGGGCTTCTTCTGATGGGCGAACGGGTCGCCCTGACGCCGGCCGCCGCGGACCTCCTGCGGCGGCTGGTGCCAGTCCACGGACCGGTGATGTTCCACCAGTCCGGCGGATGCTGCGACGGCAGCGCTCCGATGTGCTACCCGGTCGGCGAGTTCCGGGTCGGGTCCCGCGACGTGCATCTGGGCGACCTGACGGTAGACGGCATCGACGCGGTGCCGGTGTGGATGTCCGGGCCGCAGTTCGAGTACTGGAAGCACACTCATCTGACTATTGATGTGGTGCCGGGGCGGGGGAGTGGGTTCTCGCTGGAGGCGCCGGAAGGGGTGCGGTTCCTGATCCGGTCCCGGTTGTTCAGCGACGAGGAATCGGCCGAGCTGAACGGCTGATCGCGGTGCCCGGTGCGCGTGTCCCGCGCACCGGGCGCCTGCTCTCCGGCTTCCCGGACCCGGCCAAATTGTCAGGGTCGCTTGCTAGGTTCATCCCATGCTGTCGCTGAAAGACGTCTACGTGGGCGAACCGGCCGTGCTCGGCCACCAGCGGGACCAGCCGGTCCTGAGCGCCATCCGGAAGACCCGCGTCGACACTCCGGAACTGGCGCTGTCCGACCTCAACCTGGCCGGTGACCGCCAAGCCGACCTTTCGGTGCACGGCGGTCCCGACAAAGCCGTTTACGTCTACCCGGTCGAGCACTATCTGACGTGGACCGCGGAGGGCTACTCCGTGGCGCACGGCGACTTCGGCGAGAACCTCTCCGTACAAGGCGCGCTCGAGACCGACGCGCGGATCGGCGACGTCTGGGCCTGGGGCGACGCGCTCGTGCAGATCGCCCAGCCGCGCCATCCGTGCTTCAAGCTCGCCATGCGGACCGGCCGCAAGGACGTCGTTCCCGCGATGATCAGCACCCAGCGGTGCGGCTGGTATCTGCGCGTGCTGCGCCCCAGCACGGTCCCGACGGCCGGGCCGCTCGACCTCGTGGATCGGGCCGAGGGGCCGACCGTCGCGGAGACCTTCCTCGTCGCCTCGGCGAATTACGCGCAGCTGCCCGAACCGGGGCCGGTGCTGGAACTGGCCGAGCGGGTGCTGTCGACGGAAACGTTGCCGGAGGGCTACCGCACGGGCATCCAGTCCAAAGTGGAGCGAGCTAAGGCGTCACTTCCAGTCGACCTGCGGTGAGCGGTAGAAGCCGATTCCCTGCGCTTCCCAGCGAGGCGCCTGCTTGGCGATCCGGTCCCGGTAACCATGCCAGGTCCGGGCCGTCTGCGGCGACCAGCCGATTTCCGCGACGCCGGGCAGGCGCGGGAAGGCCATGTACTCGATGTCCTCGCTGGTCCGGATGGTTTCCGTCCACAGTGGAGCCTCGACCCCGGCCACGGACTTCTCCCCGACGCCGGGCACGAGCGTCGCCGGGTCCCATTCGTAAGCGTCGCGGACCTCGACCAGGCCGGCCCAGTCCTGGCCGAGTTTCGTCGCTTCCGTGTACTTCATGTCGAGATACGCGTGGTTGGCGGGCGACATGACGAACTTGTTCCCGCGCGCCGCCGCGGCGGCCACGTCCTTGTTCGGGCCGCCCTGGTCCCAGTACTGCGGCACGGCCGACGTCGGCAGCGGCGTCTTCGCGATTTCGTGCCAACCGGTGATCAGCTTGCCGTACTTGGCGACCATCGGACTCACCTTCTCGTAGAAGGCCCGGTAGTCCTCGGCGGACGTCGAATGGGCTTCGTCGCCGCCGATGGCGAGGTACTTGCCGGGCGTGATCGCGGCGAGTTCGCGGATCACGTCTTCCACGAATCGGTACGTCGTCGGCGACTTGATGCACAACGAGCTGTAGCCGACCTCGATGTCGGTGCGCGGCGGGACTGCCTTGCCGTCGCAGTTGAGTTCCGCGTACACCGACTGTGCCGCGTTCGTGTGTCCGGGCATGTCGATCTCCGGCACAACCGTGATGTGGCGGCTCGCGGCGTACGCGACGATGTCGCGGTACTGCTCCTGCGTGTAGTAACCGCCCGGGTCGCCGTACGCGGCGGTCTTGCCGCCCTCGGTCGCCAGCCGCGGCCAGCTCTTGATTTCGATGCGCCAGCCCTGGTCGTCGCTCAGGTGCAGGTGCAGCGTGTTGATCTTGTACTGGACGATCTGGTCGATGTACTTCTTCACCTGCGCGGGCGTGAAGAAATGCCGCGCGACGTCGAGCATCGCGCCGCGGTGGGCGAAGCGCGGGTAGTCGAGGACGCTGCCGCCCGCGATCGTCCACGTGCGGTGCTGCACGCTCTTCGCCTCGATCGCCGACGGCAGCAGTTGCCGCAGCGACTGGACGCCGGTGAACAGCCCGGCGGAGGTGTTGGCGCGCAGCTGGACGCCGTTCTTGGTGACGTCGAGCTGGTATCCCTCGTCGCCGACGCGCGGGTCGGCGTGGCCGAGGTCGAGCGAGATCGCGGACAGTCCCGGGCTCGCCGGGACGACCGGCAGCGGGAATCCGGTCGCGGGGCGCAGCAGGCCGCGCAGATACGAGGCGACGTCGCCGGTGCCGTGCCCGGCCCGGATGACCGTCAGCGGCGTGAGCCGGAAGGTGGCGTCCGCCTTCGCCACGGCGTGCACCGGCGCCGGTACGAGGTCGGTGACCTGCCGTTCACTGGGCGCGGGACTCGCCGCGGCCGGCCCGGGCACTCCCACCGCGGCGAGCCCGAGCACGGTCACCCCAAGCACGGCCCTGGACAGGGACTTCCTCACGGCATACCTCCGGTCGCGTCGCGGAGAAGGCGGACTCCAAGAGGTATAGACCACTCCGCGGGGCGCTGACAACGCCCGAAAGGGTCGGCTGACGCTTGATGTCCCGTTCGCCGGGATGCCCGCGGCGCCCCAATGCCACATTGGTTGCGTCCCACGCACCGAACGCCACTTTGGGTGCGCTGGACGCACCGAACGCCACATTGGGTGCGCTGCACGCACCGAACGCCACATTGGGTGCGCTGCACGCACCGAACGCCACTTTGGGTGCGTCGCATGCACCCAATGCCACATTGGAGCGACGCTCAGGGCCGCAAGATCGCCCGCAACGCGTCGAGCACCGACGGGTCCTCGATCGTCGACGGGACCGCCTCGTCGCGGCCGTCCGCGATCCCGCGCATCGTCTTGCGCAGGATCTTCCCCGAGCGCGTCTTCGGCAGCGCGCTGACCACGGAGACGTCCCGGAACGCCGCCACCGGCCCGATGTCCCGGCGAACCAGCGCAACCAACTCGTCCCGCAGCTGGTCCTCCGGCAGGTCCACCCCGGACTTCAGCACCACGAAACCGCGCGGCACCTGTCCCTTCAGCTGGTCCGCCACCCCGATGACCGCGCACTCCGCGACCGCTGGATGCGACGCCAGCACCGCCTCCATCGAACCGGTCGACAGCCGGTGCCCGGCCACGTTGATCACGTCGTCGGTGCGGCCCATGACGAAGAGGTAGCCGTCCTCGTCGAGGTAGCCCGAATCGCCGGTCAGGTAGTAGCCGGGGTAGCGCGACAGGTACGCCTCGCGGTAGCGCTCGTCGTCGCCCCACAGCGTCGGCAGCGAACCCGGCGGCAGCGGGAGTTTCAGCGTGATCGCGCCCTCTCGGCCCGCTGGCAGTTCCTCGCCCGCCTGGTCGAGGATGCGGACGTCCCAGCCGGGCACCGGTTTCGTCGCCGACCCGGGTTTGACCGGCATCGGCTCGAGCCCGCGCGGGTTGGCCGCGATCGGCCAGCCGGTTTCGGTCTGCCACCAGTGGTCGACGACCGGCGTGCCGAGGATGTCGTGCGCCCAGTGGTAGGTCTCCGGGTCGAGCCGTTCGCCCGCCATGAACAGGGTGCGGAACTGGGACAGGTCGTACTTCTTGAGTTCGTCCGCGTCCGGGTCCACCTTCTTCACCGCGCGCAACGCTGTCGGCGCGGTGAACAGCGCCTGCACGCCGTGCTCGGAGATGACCCGCCAGAACGCGCCGGCGTCCGGCGTTCCGACGGGTTTCCCTTCGTACAGCACGGTTGTCGCCCCGACCAGCAGCGGCGCGTAGACGATGTACGAATGCCCGACGACCCAGCCGACGTCGGAAGCCGTCCACCAGACGTCCCCGGCGTGGATGTCGTACAGCGCGCCCATCGACCACGCCAGCGCGACCGCGTGCCCGCCCGCGTCGCGGACCACGCCCTTCGGCCGCCCGGTGGTGCCGGACGTGTAGAGGATGTAGAGCGGGTCGGTCGCCTTGACCGGGACCGGATCGACTGGGTCGGCGTCGGCGACGAGTTCGGTCCAGTCGAGGTCGGAGCCGGACAGCTCCGCGCGCGCCTGCTCGCGCTGGAACACCACGACGTGCTCCGGCTGGTGCTCGGTGGTCTCGAGAGCGGCGTCGATGATCGGCTTGTACTCGACGACCCGCGTCGGCTCGATCCCGCACGACGCGGCGAGGATCAGCTTCGGCTTGGCGTCCTCGATCCGCGCGGCCAGTTCCTTGGGCGCGAACCCGCCGAACACCACGGAGTGCACCGCGCCGATCCGCGCGCAGGCGAGCATCGCGATGACGGCCTGCGGGATCATCGGCAGGTAGAGGATCACGCGATCACCGCGGGTGACCCCGAGCGACGCGAGCGCGCCGGCGAAGGTCGCGACCTCGTCCCGCAGCTCGGCGTAGGTGTAGCGGCGCTTGCGGCCGGTGACCGGCGAATCCCAGATCAGCGCGTCCTGCCCGCCGCGGCCGCCGTCGGCGTGCCGGTCGAGCGCGTTGTAGGACGTGTTCAGCTCGCCGTCGGGATACCAGCGGTAGAACGGCGCGGCGGACGAGTCGAGCGCGCGGGTGGGCCGCTTCGTCCAGTCGATCGCCCGGGCCGCTTCGAGCCAGAAGTGCTCCGGGTCGTCCAGACTGCGCCGATACGTCTCGGTGTACGCGCCCACGAGGTCTCCTTTGACGACAGACGGCCGAATCTGCCCTCATGATGGCCTTTCGCGCGGCGGAACGCAGGTCAGCGAAGTCGGGCAAGATCCATGCAGTGGATCACGTTCCCGCCGTGACCCGGCAACCCCGCGGAGGCCGTGTGCGTCCTAAGCTGGACCGTGGGGATCGGCCGCGCAGCGGCACGTGGACAACACTGACAGTGAGGGGAACCAGCCGGTGAGCGGAATCGCGAGCGCGCTGCTCTCGTTCGCGCACACCTTGTTCGGCCCGGGCTTCTGCCCCGGCGACTGGGTGTGGGCGACGACCACAGCGGGTGCGCTCGTCGCGCTCTTCCCGGCGGCGGGGGCGCTGATCGTGGCGATCGTGCGCAAGGGGACCGGCAACCGGTACGACGCGACGACGCTCACCGTGTTCGGGCTCATCGGCGTGGTCAGCGTGCTGGTGCTGCCGTGGCTGATGGCCTCGGGCATCTCGGAGACCTTCCGCGCGGCCAACGCGGGCGGCGCGAGCGGGCTGTCCGCCTCCGAGGCGTCCACGCTGAGCACGAACTACTGCTCGTTCGTCGGCGTGCAGAAGACCTACCTCGGCGGCGGGTCGAACGTCTTCGAGACGCTCTTCTACCCGCGCGGCCTCAAGCTGTCGTACGCGCTGTACCTGCTGGCCTTCACCGTGCTGCCGGTCGGCTCGCTGCTGTTCGTGATGCTGCAGGCGCGCACCGCTTTCCGGCGCGGGCCGAAGTGGCCGTCGCGGTTCTTCTGGATCCCCTTCGTGGTCATGGCGGTCGCGACCGCGGGCATGTCGGCCAACACCGCCGTGCACTTCTGGCTCGGGTTCCTGCCGTTCAGCGTTCTGGGACTGATCCCGGTCGCGCTGGTCGGCCCGCCGCCGTGGTCGGTGATCAACCGGCCGGAGCCGCGCCGCGACGAACCGCCCGCCGCGCCCCCGCCGTCCCGCCGGGAGCAGCTGCCGCCGCCTCCGCCGCCGCAGAACAAGCCGTACCCGGCCACCGCGCTGGCGTCCGCTCCGGAGCCGCCGCCCGTCGGGATGCTGGCCGCCGCGCCCGGCGCGATCCCGCCGCCGCCCGGTTCGCGCAACGCCGGCGGCAGCCGGTACCGCCGTGTCCGCCAGCTCGGGCACGGCGGGTTCGGCACCGTCTGGGAAGCCGTCGACACGCAGCTCAACCGCACTGTCGCGCTCAAGATCGCGCACGCGCCCGACCGCGACACCGAGGAGCGCATGCAGCGCGAGGCGCGGGCGCTGGCCGTGGTGAACCACCCCAACTGCGTCCGCGTGTACGACCTGGTCGAGGAGCCGGACGGGCTCGCGCTCGTCATGGAGTACCTGCAGGGCCGCCCGCTCGCCGAGGTGGTCGACGCGCAGGGCCCGATCGACGACGTCGCCGCCGGACGGCTGTGGTCGACGATGGCGGGCGCGCTGGTCGCCGCGCACGAGCGGGGCGTGCTGCACCGCGACGTGAAGCCGTCCAACGTCATCCTCGACCCGGCGGGCATCGCGCACCTCATCGACTTCGGCATCGCCCGCAGCCAGGGCGATTCCAAGATGACCGCCACCGGGATGATGATCGGCACGCCCGATTTCGTCGCGCCGGAACAGGCGATGGGCTCCCCGGCGAGCCCGGCGTCGGACGCGTGGCAGCTCGCCGCGACGGTCAGCTACGCGCTGTCCGGCCAGCCGCCGCGCGGCACCCGCGAGACGCCGATGGCCGCGCTGATGGCCGCGGCGCGCGCCGATCCGGTCACGCACCTGCCGCAGCGTTCGGTGCACGCGCGGATCCTGGCGGCCTCGCTGGACCCGGAGCCGCGCCGCCGCCCGACGCTGAACTCGGTGCGCCGCGAGGTCGACGGCTGGCTGAGCCGGCAGGGCAAGGCGCTGGACGGACCGGTCACGCAGATCGTGCCGCGCCGCTCGCCTCGCTGAGTCTCGTGAGTGGCTGAGCCGGTTCTAACCGGCGTAGCCACTCACGACGGCTTCACCGCGGAAAACTCCAGCCGTCGCTTCGGCTCGCACTCCACACGCACCTGCTCGAACCCGGCCGCCCTCAGCCTGCTGGGCAGGGTGTCCGCGTCGAGGACGTTCATCGTGTCCCCGAGGTGCAGCAGCCGGAATCCGAAGCTGAGCTGGCTGTCCACGCCGCGGTAGCTGCCGCCGGGCCGCAGCACCCGGAACGCCTCGGCGAAGATCCGGTCCTGCAGTTCGTCGGTCGGCACGTGGTGCAGCATCGAGAAGCACACGACCCCGGAGAACCGGCCGTCCTCGAAGGGCATTTCCGCGCCGCTGCCCTCGACGATGTCCGCCCGGTCCCCGTATTTCTCCCGCAACAGCCGGGTCGACGCCGGATCGATCTCCAACGCGGTCAGCCGCGGCAGCGCGTCGACCAGCACCCGCGTGGTGGCCCCGAAACCCGGCCCGATTTCCAGCACGTCGTCGCCGAGTTCGAAACGGGCGAGCCAGTCCGGCAGCACTCCGGCCACCGCGGCGGCCCACTTTTCCGAGCTGCAGAGCTTGCGGTGCATCAGGTTCATCGGCATGGCCCCGACGCTAGGGACGAGCCGCGCTGACCGGAAGACGATAGGCTGTCACCTCATGTCGCAGTACGGTCAAACCGGCGCGATGCTGCTTGGCGACCTCCCGATCGCGGCCGGAGCCTGGTTCCCCTGGCACGAGCACCCGGCGCACCAGCTGGTCTGGGCGGCGCGCGGGGTCGCCGCGGTGATGGTCGGGACGCGCAATGGGTGCTGCCGTCCACGCGCGCGCTCTGGATCCCGGTCGGAGCGCGGCATCGCACCGGCGCGGCGGGGAACGTCGAACTGCGCGGCATCTACGCCGATCCCGAACAGTGCCCGGTCGACTGGCCGTCCCCGCGCATCGTCATCGTCCGGCCGCTGCTGCGGGAACTGCTGGAGCACCTGTCCGCGGATGGCATCAGCGACGACGCCCGGCGCCGCGCCGAAGCGGTCGCGTTCGACTTGCTGGAGCCCATGGACGTCGCGCCGATCGTCGTGCCAGCCCCCATCGATCCGCGGGCGAAGGACGTCGCCGACGCGGTGCTCGCCGACCCCGCCGACTCGCGCAGCCTGGCCGAACTGGGCCGGGAAGTCGGCGCGAGCGAGCGAACGCTGGCCCGCGCGTTCGTCCGCGACTGCCGCATGACGTTCGGCACCTGGCGCACGCAAGCCCGGCTGCGCGCGGCATTGCCTTTGCTGGCACAGGGAACGCCGATGACGACCGTCGCGCACCGGGTCGGCTACGCGACGGCGAGCGCGTTCGTCGCCGCCTTCCGCCGAGCGGTCGGGGTGCCGCCGGGGGCTTATTTCAGCGCCACGAAGGCAGCCACATTTCCGCCTGCCAATGGGCGTTCGTGATCGGGATTCCGTTCAGGATCGGCCACAGCCAGGCGAAGTTCGCGACCACCAGCCCGACGTAGAGCGAGACGACCAGCAGGCCGGTGCCCCGGCGTTCGAAGCCGCGCTGGGCGCGGCCCAGGATCTGGCCGAGCGCGAGCACCAGGCCGAGCACCAGGAACGGGGCCATCGGGGTGGCGTAGAAGAAGTACATCTGCCGGTCGATGTTGGTGAACCAGGGCAGGTAGCCGGCGAAGTAGCCGGTCAGCACGGCGGCATAGCGCCAGTCCGCGCGGAAGAACCAGCGCCACAGGCCCCAGCCGAGCATCGGGACGGCCAGCCACCACATCGCGGGCGTGCCGATCAGCATCGTCGCGCCGAGGCAGCGCGATTCGCCGCAGCCGGTGACGGCCCCGTCGTAGTAGTAGAGCATCGGCCGCAGGCCCATCGGCCACGTCCACGGCTTCGACTCCCACGGATGCGGATTGTCCTTGGGCGTCACCAGGGTTTCGTGGAAATGCAGCACGTTGGCGGTGTAGCTGCCGAGCGAGCGCAGCGCGGGCGGGATCCAGCCGAACATGCCCGGGTCGAGGTTCTTGATCTCGGTGTAGTGCCGGTCGGTCGCGGTCTCGCTGGCGAACCACGCCCAGTACGCCGCCAGGTACATCAACACCGGCACGACGAGGATCGCCCACAGCGCGGGCGCGACGTCGCGGCGGATCGTCCCGACCCACGGCCGCTGCACGCCCGCCGCGCGCCGGGCCGCCACGTCGAAGAACACGGTCAGCAGGCCGAACGCCGCGATGTAGTACAGCGCCGACCATTTGACCCCGAAGGTCAGCCCGATCATCAGCCCGGCCGCGAACCGCCACCAGCGGAAGCCGAGTTTCGGCCCCCACGGCGATTCGTTGACCCACCCCTCGCGCACCGCGACGGCCAGCCGCTGCCGCACCTGGTCGCGGTCGCAGAGCACGCAGGCGAACGCGGCGAGCACGAAGAACGCGATGAAGATGTCGAGCATCCCCATCCGCGACTGCAGGTGCAGCACGCCGTCGCAGATCACCAGCACGCCCGCGATGCCGCCGAGCAGCGTCGAGCGGGTCAGCCGGCGCGCGACGCGCACGGTGAGCAGCACGATCAGCGTGCCGGCCACCGCCGACAGGAACCGCCAGCCCCAGCCGTTGTAGCCGAAGAGCCACTCGCCGAGCGCGATGAAGTCCTTGGCCAGCGGCGGGTGCACGATCAGCTCGTACCCGGCGTTGTCCTCGTACCCGCCGTTGCGCAGCATCTGCGCGGCCTGGGGCACGTAGTGCTTCTCGTCGAAGACGGGACTGCCGTGGTCAGTGGGAAAGCCCAGATTCTGCAGCCGGACGACGCCGCCGATCACGGTCAGCACGATCGTGACGATCCAGCCGCGCAGCCGGTCGGCGGGCATGGCCCGGCCGAGCAGGGTGGCTTCGCGGTCGGTCGGGGGACGGCGCGCGTCGACCGGGTCCGGCCGCACGCTCTCGTCGTCGGCACGGGTCAGCAGCGCGGTCACGGGGCCCGATAGTACGGCCTGATCCACCGGTGGCGTCTGGTTAGGCTGACTGCCATGACTTCTGCGTCCGGACGGCTCGTCCTCGCCGCCACCCCGCTGGGCGATCCCGGCGACGCGTCCGCCCGGCTGATCGAGGCGCTGGGCTCGGCGGACGTGATCGCGGCGGAGGACACCCGGCGGCTGCGCGGGCTCGCTTCCGCGCTCGGCGTGTCGCCCGCCGGGCGGGTGGTCAGCTTCTACGAGGACGTCGAGACCGCCCGGCTGCCGAAGCTGCTGGAGGCACTGCACGGCGGCGAGACGGTGCTGGTCGTGACCGATGCCGGGATGCCGAGCGTGTCCGATCCGGGCTTCCGGCTCGTGGCCGCCTGCGTCGAGGAGGACCTGCCGATCACCTGTCTCCCCGGCCCCTCGGCGGTGACGACGGCGCTCGCGTTGTCCGGTTTGCCGTGCGACCGGTTCTGCTTCGAGGGCTTCGCGCCGCGCAAGCCCGGCGAGCGGACGAAGTGGTTCGCGGAGCTGGCGAGCGAGCGCCGGACTGTCGTGTTCTTCGAATCGCCGCACCGGATCGCCTCCCTGCTGTCCGACGCCGCCGCCGCACTGGGCGGCTCCCGGCGGGCCGCGGTGTGCCGGGAACTGACGAAGACGTACGAAGAGGTCAAACGCGGCACCCTCGCGGAACTTGCCGAGTGGGCAGCGGACGGGGTGCGCGGAGAGATCTCGGTGGTGCTGGAGGGCGCGACGCCTCGGCAGGCGTCGGTGGCGGAGCTGGTGCCGGAGGTGGCGGAACGGGTCGCTTCGGGGGAGCGGCTGAAGACCGTCGCGGCCGAGGTCGCCGGTGCGGCCGGGGTGTCTACAAAGGAGCTTTACGCGGCGGTGCTCGCGGCTCGGAAGTGAGTCAGTATCGGCGGGCGTTGTCTTCGGCTAGGAACTGCAGCCATTTCGGGTCGCTACGTGCGGTTTTAGTGATCGTGGCCAGGTCCTCCGGCCGCCAAGTGCCGATACCGTCGGTGTGCACGACGTGGTCTTCCGTCAGGCCCTCGTCGGGAATCTCCTTGGTGCGGGCAAGAAACTCGGCGACGGTGACCGGATCCGCGACGGTGTGCGAAGCGGTGACGGGGACCAGCGCGAGTTCGGCGTCTCCGGCGACCACGAGGTCACCGCTCGACGTCGCGGCCAGCGAGGTCACTGCCGAGCGGAGCAGTTTGTGCTTCGTAGTTCGTTCTCGCTCGACGTCGAACTCCAGCAAGGTGCCGGACGGCGTCCCGATCCACAGTGCGCCGGGCCGCGCGCCGAAGGCGACGTTGTCCCAGGACCAGGAGGCATTGCGCTTGAGCCGTTTCGGGCTGTCGAGCGAGATCTTCCTGACCCGGCGCAGCGAAGGGAACTCGAACACCAGGACCTGGTGTTCGTAGGTGTTGCCGCGAATCGCCAGGTACCGCCCGTCGGAGCTGAAGACCGGAAGCCCCCAGCAGTTGGACTCCAGAATCAGGGCCAGGTCAAGGAATCGCAGCCGGTCGCCGGGGCGGGAGAAGAGCACGAAGCTCGCGCCCTGGTCGCTTTGCAGCGTGGCGATCAGCCCGCCGGCCGGATGCGCGGCGATGCCGCCGTCCCACACCGGGGCAGGCGTGACGGCCCCGGTGTCGAGGTCGATCACATCCGAACGGTCGTAGAGTTCGGGTGGGGTGGGCGACGTCCACAGTGACCGGCCGTCCGGGCTGAAGGCCACGTCGAAGGAGACGGCGACGTCCAGCGCCGAGGTGCCGTTCCGGGTCCAGCGCACCGTTTCCCCGCCGACGGACACGACCAGTTCCGGCCGCTCGGGGTGCCAGGCGATGACGGGCCAGCGGTCGAACTTCCCGTACTCCGGGGAATCCGCGCCCACCGCGCCGATTTCGCGAAGCACCCGCTCGGCGTAGTAGAGGTGCACCGCGGGCCGGTCCCGGTCGATCCCGGCGACGAGCGGCAGTTTCGGATGGCACACCAGCTTGCCGATCGAAGCGGTGGGGATCCGGGCAATGGCCTGGACAGCAGTCACCGGAAGACTTTACCGACCGCGCAACAGCATTTTCGCTGCTACCAAGGCCTTCTCCGCATCCGGCTCTTCCCCGGTGATCGCGTCGGTATAGATAAACGACTCGCCGACCCGCACCAGCAGATACGCCAGATCCGCCACCGGCAACGGTGACTCGAGTCGTCCGGCCGTGACCTCGTCGGTCAGCAATGCCTGCAGCTTCTCGATAGTCCGCGACTGCACCAGACTCGCCTTGGTCGTCAGCAATCTCAGCGCACGCTCCGGCTCCCGGCGCAAAAACGCGCGAAACGGCGGGGAAGCATTGACCGTCCGTACGAACGCCCCGATCGCCTCCGCGATGCCGTCGCCACCGCGGCCTGCATAACTGACGTTATCCAGCACCGAAGCAGTCTCCGCCCACAGGATTTCGCTCAGCAGGTGGTCGCGGCTGCCGACCCAGCGGTGCAGAGTCGCGCGGCTTACTCCGAGGTCCGCGGCCAGGTCGCGCATGTCGACGCGGTCTCCGGCGAGGAACCGGGCGCGGGCGAGGCGGAAGGCCGCGACGGCGTCGGGTCGCGAGGTGCGGGTGGAGAGTGGCGTGTCGATGGGTGAGACGTTAGCAGAGAGTGTCCCGAGGATGAGACATATGGCAGAATGTCTCACCAGAGTGAGAGGAGCCGCGAAGATGCGTGCTGTGCAGGTGACCGAGTTCGGCGGTCCCGAGGTGCTGAAGCCGGTCGAGCTGCCGGATCCGGTGGCCGGACCGGGGCAGGTGCTGATCGAGGTCGACCGCGTCGGGTTGAACTACGCGGACACGCACCAGGCGGAGAACTCGTATCTCGCCCCGAGCAAGCTGCCGCTTGTGCCGGGCGGCGAGGTAGTCGGGCGCACGGCGGACGACAAGCGCGTGGTCGCGCTCCTCAACGACGGCGGCGGGTACGCCGAACGCGTCGTGGCCGACGAGGCGATGACGTTCCCGGTCCCGGACGGCGTCGACGACCTGAACGCGCTGTCGATGCTGGTCCAGGGTGCGACCGCGTGGATCATGCTGCGCAAGAACGCCCACCTCGAGCCCGGCGAGTCCGTGGTGGTGCACGCCGCGGCGGGCGGGGTCGGGTCGATCGCGGTGCAGCTGGCCAACGCGTGGGGCGCGGGCCGCGTCATCGCGACCGCGAGCAGCGAGGAAAAGCGCGCGCTGGCAATCGAACTCGGCGCGGACGTCGCGGTCGATTCCCGCGCGGAGAACATGACCGAAGTCCTGCGGGAAGCCAACGGCGGCAAGCGCGTCGACATCGTTCTCGACATGGTCGGCGGCCCGACGACCGACCAGAGCATCGTCGCGCTGGCCCCGTTCGGCCGGCTGGTGTTCTACGGGATGGCTGGCCGTCGTTCGCCGAAGCCGATCGAATTGCGAAACCTGCTCGGCCACAGCACGACCGTCGCCGGGATGTGGCTGCCGCACGTGTTCCGCTTGCCGGGCAACGTGTTCGGCACCGCGCTCAGCGAGCTGTTCTCGATGGTACAGGACGGGAAACTCCGCGCGATCGCGGGCGGCGAGTACGCGCTGGAAGACGCGCGGAAAGCGCACGAGGCGCTGCGTTCCCGTGGCACCACTGGGAAACTCCTGCTCAACCCGCGCAAGTAGGTCTCGTGAGTGCTAAAGCCGGTTAGAACCGGCTTTAGCACTCACGAGGGCTGGCCAGCAGATCCTCCAGCGGCGCGGCTTTGTGCAGGCATTCCTGCCATTCCGCGGCGCTGTCGGAGTCCGCGGTGATCCCGCCGCCGACCCCGAGCGCGATCCGGTCCCCGGCGATCTCGAACGTCCGGATCGCCACGTTCAGTTCCAGCCCGGCCAGCGGCGACACCATCCCGACCGCGCCCGTGTAGACCCCGCGCGCGGCCGGTTCCAGCTCGGCGATCAGGTCCAGCGCCCGGATCTTCGGCGCGCCGGTGACCGAACCCGGCGGGAACGTCGCGGCCAGCAACCCGGCATCGGGCACGCCGTCCGCCAGTCGACCCTCCACAGTGGACGCCAGATGCCACACCCCCGGAGCCGGATGCACCGCGAGCAGTTCCGGCACCACGACGCTGCCGACCTCGCACACCCGGCCGAGGTCGTTGCGCACCAGGTCGGTGATCATCACGTTCTCCGCGACGTCCTTCGCCGACTGCCGCAGCCGGAGCGCGTTGCCGTCGTCCGCCGGACCGCGGCGCGGCAGCGTGCCCTTGATCGGCGACGAGCGCACGCGTCGGCCGTGGCGCTCCAAGAACAGCTCCGGTGACAGCGAAACCACCGAACCCCAGTCACCGGTGACGTAAGCCGCCCGTTGCGGAGCCAGCCGCCGCACCCCTTCGGCGAACAACGCGGCGGGCGAGCCCTCGAACGACCCGGTGAACCGCGAGCAGATGTTCGCCTGGAACAGTTCGCCCGCTTCGATCTCGTGCACGCACGCCTTCACCGCCTGCTCGTGCCCGGACGGCCGGTCCAACTCGCTCGCGGACCACGACAACTCCGCGGATCCGGCCAACGCCCGCTCCACCACGGCAAGCTGCGCGTCAGCGTCCCCTTCGAGCGACTCGAACCAGCACTCTCCCGTCGAGTCCCAACGCAGCACGTGGTCCGCCCATCCCCAGGCCGACTCCGGAACCCCGGTGGAGCGACCGGACGGATCCGCCTGGTCGTAAGCCAGAAAGCCGAACCAGCCACCGCCGACCCGGCTGGACGGACCCGAAGCCGGCGGTACGGACGGGAACGGCCGCGGAGTGACCGCCACGAATGGCGCCACCACCGCCCGCGAGCCGAACCAGTTCCCGCAGACCGCGGCGGGTTCGGACAGGCCGTGCGCCCGGGCGTACGCGGACAGCAGAACGAGGACCCGCGAAGGGGTCAGGTCGGTCCGCAGCCGCTGGAAACGCATCGCGCCATTGTGCCGGAAACCGGCGATGACCAGCGGAAAAGGTGATCAGAGCAGCACATCGGACAACGCGAACGGATACACCACCGCGTCCTGCGCCACCGGCCCGTCCACTCCGGGCACGTTCGGCGCGAAGGCGTGCTGGTGCAGCCCGAGCCGCGAATGGAACCAGCCGGGCCGCCCGGGGATGCCGTTGTGCCGCACGAGCCACAGCACGACGTCGGAATCGGCCCAGCGGTCCGGGTGCAGCCGGTGCGCCCAGCAGTCGTGCCCGGCGTACACGAGCACCCGGCGGATCCTCGCGGCGTGCCGGACGTGCTTGATCCACGCCTTAACGAACCGGTCGTCGACGCTCTGCGCGTCCACCTCCAGCGCGGGGGCGAGCGATCCGGGCGCGAACGCGCCGAGCCTGCTCGCTGTCCGGACGAAATGGTCGGCCTGGTCGTGCACCGCACCGGGCCGCGCGTAGTGCCGGGCCCCGGTGTGGATGCCCGCGTGCTGGGCCGCGGCCAGCATCCGCTCGGCGCCCGGATCGCTCCAATTGACGTTTTCGCTGATCGTGACCGAGGCGAACCGCACGTCGGCGCCGCGCACCGCCGCCCAGTCGAGCACCTGCTCGCGATGAGTGAGCGTGAGTCCGCGCTCACTCTCCGGTTCCGCCACCTCGCACCCCTGACCAGCCCCACGACGGGTGAAAGGCCACCCTACGTCCGGATACCCGGAGCGGGGTGACCTTTCCCGGCGTGTCGATAGGCTTGATCAGGCGTTTTCCCGTTTGAAGGTGCGCGTTCCCCACCAGACCGCCAAAACGGCCATGACCAGCACGACGACGCTCCCGGTGAACAACGCGTCCATCGAGAAGTCGCCGCGGAAGCTGTTGCGCTCCACGTCGACCACGTGCCGGAACGGGTTGATCTGCGAGATCGTGTACAGCCACTTCGGAGCCAGCCCGGCCGTGATCGGGATGAGGATCCCGGACAGCAGCAGCAACGGCATGAGCACCGCGTTGAGCAGTGCCGGGAACGCCTCCTCGCTCTTGAGCGTGAGCGCCAGCGCGTAGGAGCACGACGCCAGCGTGAGCGCGAGCAGGAAGACGATCGCCAGGCTCAGCAGCACGCCGCCGAACGGCGCGTTGAGGTCGAACACCAGGTAGGCGAGCAGGATGATCAGCACCGCCTGCACGGCCGCCTGCAACGCGTTCGCCAGCACCTTCCCGAGCAGCAGCGCGGCCCGGTGCACCGGGGTGACGCGCAGCCGCTCGACCACGCCGGACCGGAATTCGGCCAGCAGCCCGAAGCCGACGAACGAACTGCCGAACAGCGCCAGCTGCGCGATCAGCGCGGGGGTCAGCACCATCCAGCCGTCGACCTCGGACATCCCCTGCGCGCCGAGCGACTTCACCAGCAGCGGACCGAAGAAGAACAGGTACAGCAACGGCTGGGCGAGGCCGATCAGCAGCCACGCCGGATTCCGCAGCGCTCCCGTCATGTCGCGGCGGAAGATCAGCCAGGTGTCACGCAGCATCGGACACCTCCGATTCGGTCGGAGCGGGCTGCTCGGCTTCGCGCAGCGACCGGCCGGTGAGGGTCAGGAACACGTCGTCCAAGGTCGGTCGCGTGACCTGCATGGCGGTGGTCACGATGTCCTTGGCGTCGAGCGCGCGCAGCAGTTCCGGCATCGCGGTGTCGCCGCGCGGCACCCGGAACCGGATCGACCCCTCGCGCACGGCGAACTCGTGCGCGCCGGGCAGCTGCCGGGCCAGATCAGCGGCGGTCGCGGCGGATTCGGGATCCACCTCGATCGCCACGCTGTCGCCGGAGACCTGCGCTTTCAGCGCGTCCGGATGCCCCTCGGCGATGATTCGGCCGTCGTCGATCACGATCAGCCGGTCGGCCAGTGCGTCCGCCTCGTCGAGGTAATGCGTGGTCAGGAAGATCGTGACGCCCTGTTCCGCGCGCAACCGCCGGATGTGCTCCCACAGGTTCGCCCGGCTCTGCGGGTCGAGCCCGGTGGACGGCTCGTCGAGAAAGACCAGCCCCGGCGAATGAATCAGCCCCATCGCGATGTCGAGCCTGCGCCGCTGACCCCCGGACAACGTCTTCGTGGCCCGCTGCTCGAGCCCGGCCAGGTCGAGCTGCTCGGTGAGCACCTTGCCGCGCGCGATCGCGTCGGCCTTGCTCATCCGGTACAGCCTGCCCTGCAGCTCAAGCTCTTCGCCGACGCGCGATTCGGGCGCGGTCCCGCCGCCCTGCGCGACGTACCCGATGTTGCGGCGCACCCCCGCCGCGTCGGTGAGCAAGTCGTGCCCGCCGACGGTCGCCGTGCCCGCGGTCGGTCTCAACAGGGTGGTGAGCATGCGCAGCGTCGTGGTCTTGCCCGCCCCGTTCGGGCCGAGGAAGCCGACCAGTACGCCCGCCTCGACGTCGAGATCGACCCCCTTCACCGCGTGCACCTCGCCACCGGCTCGGCCCTTGCGGCGGAACCGCCGCTCGAGTCCGCGTGCCGTGATCATGGAAACCCCTCTCCTCCCAGAAGGTCAGCTAGTCAATCTTGACTAGCTGACGCGCACACTGTGCCCGAGAGAGGTGGCTTAGTCAAATTTGATTACTTAGGTGCCGGCGGAGCGAACGCCGAACCGGGGTCGTCGGCCATCACGTACTCGCCCGCCTCGAGCCTGCCGATCAGCCCGGTGAGCCATTCCCGGCTCGCGCTGGCGATCCCGCCCCACAGGCGGAACAGTTCGCTCACGTGCGCCGGTTTGCCCCAGGTGTCGTCCTCGAGGCTCATCCGCGACCGGCGCTCTTCCGCCTCGAAGTGGACCAGGTTCTGCCTGAGCAGGCTGATCGTGTACTTCCGCGGGAGCGCGGGCATCAGGCTCACGGCCGCGCACAGTTCCGCGTTGCCGGCGGCCGGATCGGACAAACCCTTCGCGATGAGGATCTGGAACTCCTGCTCGCCCGCGGGCGAGAGGCGGTAGGCGACCCGGTCCGGTCCGCCGTCGCCCGGTTCGACGTCGATCTTCTCCAGCAGGTCCTCGGCGGCCATCTTCTTGAGCGCGTGGTAGATCGAACCGGGCTGGACGTTGGCCCATTTGTCCGCCGACCACGACAGCAGTTCGCGGCGCACCTGGTAGCCGTGCGCGCGGCCGAACATCCGCACGACCCCGAGCACCAGCAGACGCGTCGCCGACACCGGCTCTCCCTTCCCCGACCGTCCGGAAAACGCCCTGGAGCGCATCCGTAGGCTAAACAGGTATGAGCACCCCTGTGTTGACCGCGGTGGCCTGGCCCTACGCCAACGGCCCCCGCCACATCGGCCACGTGTCCGGATTCGGCGTCCCGTCCGACGTCTTCTCCCGCTACCAGCGAATGGCCGGCAACCGGGTGCTCATGGTGTCCGGGACCGACGAACACGGAACGCCGATCACCGTCCAGGCGGACAAAGAGGGGATGACCCCGCAGCAGACCGCGGACAAGTACACCCGCCAGATCGACGAGGACCTGCGCGGACTCGGCCTTTCCTACGACCTGTTCACCCGCACCACCACCGGCAACCACGCCGCGGTGACGCAGGAGATCTTCCTCGCGCTCAACCGCAACGGGTACGTCGTCCCGAAGACCACGCGCGGCGCGATCAGCCCGTCCACCGGCCGCACGCTGCCCGACCGCTACATCGAGGGCACCTGCCCGATCTGCGGCTACGACGGCGCGCGCGGCGACCAGTGCGACAACTGCGGCAACCAGCTCGACGCGGCCGAGCTGATCAACCCGAAGTCGCGGATCAACGGCGAGACGCCGAAGTTCGTCGAGACCGAGCACTACTTCCTCGACCTGCCCGCGTTCACCCAGACCCTCGGCGACTGGCTGGGCACCAAGACCGACTGGCGCCCGAACGTCCTCAACTTCACCAAGAACCTGATCGACGACATGCGGCCGCGGCCGATCACCCGCGACCTCGACTGGGGCGTCAAGATCCCGCTGGACGGCTGGCGCGACCAGCCGCTCAAGCGGTTCTACGTCTGGTTCGACGCGGTCATCGGCTACTTCTCGGCGAGCGTCGAATGGGCTCGGCGCAACGGGACCCCGGACGCCTGGCAGGAGTGGTGGGCCAACCCGGACGCGCGCGCCTACTACTTCATGGGCAAGGACAACATCACCTTCCACGCCCAGATCTGGCCCGCGCTGCTGCTCGGCCAGAACGGAGCCGGGGACCGCGGCGGCGAGCCGGGCAAGTACGGCAAGCTGCACCTGCCGGACGAGATCGTGTCCAGCGAGTTCCTCACGATGAGCGGGTCGAAGTTCTCGACTTCGCGGGGGACCGTCATTTACGTGCACGACTTCCTGCGGGAGTTCGGGCCGGACGCGTTGCGGTACTTCATCTCGGTGGCCGGGCCGGAGACGCAGGACACGGACTTCACGTGGGACGAGTTCGTGCGGCGGACGAACTTCGAGCTGGCCAACGAGTGGGGGAACCTCGTCAACCGGTCGATTTCGATGGCGCACAAGAACAATGGGGCGATTCCGGCTCCGACCGCGCCTGCGCCTGCGGATGAGGAGTTGAAGGCGTTGTCCCGGCAGGCGTTCGAGACTGCTGGGGGGCATCTGGCTCGGTCGCGGTTCAAGCTGGCTGCGGCCGAGGCGATGCGGGTGGTTACGGCGGCCAACCGGTATCTGTCGGATCAGGAGCCTTGGAAGCTCAAGGATGATCCGGATCGGCGGGACGCGGTGCTGCATACGGCGTTGCAGGTGGTCAGTGACGCTAATACGTTGCTGACGCCGTTCCTTCCGCATTCGGCGCAGAAGGTGCATGAGGCGCTGGGCGGGACTGGGGTTTGGGCTGCGCAGCCCGAGCTTCGGGAGGTTGAGGATCTGGATCTGCCGGACCGGGTCAATCCCATCCTTACCGGGGACTATGCCAGTGAGCAGGCTCGGTGGGAGTCCCGGCCGGTGGAGGTGGGGCGGCCGTTGGAGAAGCCGACGCCGTTGTTCGCGAAGCTGGATCCCAAGTTGGGGGAGACTGGGCCTGAGTGGGCTCCGATTGTGACTGATTGAGGGTTCGGTCGGCTCGTCGCCCTGGCGGGCGACATTGCGCCTCTCCTGGTTGCGTGGGGCACCCCGATTTTTGATTGTGCTGACGGTTCGGGGGTGCTTGTCAAGGCGGGAAAGATGCCTTGACAAGCACCCCCGAACCGCAGGGCGGCTTTGTATCGGGGTTGGGGGAGGGGTGGGTGCCCCCGGTGTTTGGGTGCATCGGCGGCGGTTTTTCGCGGCTTGGGTGCGTGGGGCTTGGGGTTCGCGGCGTGCTGTTAGCGCCCCAATGTGGCGTTGGGTGCATGCGACGCACCCAATGTGGCGTTGGGGCGCGCCTGGGTGGCGGGGCGTGTGTCGTGAGGGGAACCCTGAGGGACTCTGAGTCTGTGAGGGTTCCCCTCACGGCATCTGCGGGGTGGGGCGCAGTAGCTTGGGGAGCATGGGTGACGAGAAGCGCGAACTTCCCCCGATTCCCGATCGGCTGCCGGTGACGGTGGTTGACGCGCACACTCATCTCGACGCGTGTGGTGCGCAGACTGCGGCTGATGTTGCCGAGATGGTTGATCGTGCCGAGCGGGCTGGGGTTGCTCGCGTTGTTACTGTCGCGGACGATCTCGCGGCTGCTCGGTGGGCGGCTGAAGCGTCCACGTGGGACTCGCGGGTGTTTGGCGCGGTGGCTATTCATCCTACTCGTACCAAGGAATTCGGAGCCGCTGAACAGTCCGAAGTGGAGCGTCTGGCGCGAGGGGAGCGCGTGGTCGCGGTTGGCGAGACGGGGCTCGATTACTACTGGGACTACTCGCCGCACGATGCGCAGCAAGCCGCGTTTCGGTGGCACATCGATCTTGCGAAGCGGCTTGGCAAGGCGCTGATGATTCACGACCGCGACGCGCACGAAGACGTGCTTCGCATCCTCGATGAGGAAGGTGCGCCCGAGACGGTCGTCTTCCACTGCTTCTCTGGCGACGAGCACATCGCGCGTCGCTGTATCGACAAGGGCTACATCCTGTCCTTCGCCGGCACGGTCACCTTTAAGAACGCGCGCGGGCTGCACGAGGCCGCGCGCATGGTGCCGCGCGGGCAGTTTCTCGCCGAGACTGACGCGCCCTTTCTGACGCCTCATCCCTACCGTGGGCGGCCGAACGAGCCGTTCTGCACCGCTTACACCGTCCGCTTCCTTGCTCAGCTGCGCGGCGAAGCGGTCCACGAGGTGGCCGAAGCGGTCCGGACCACTGCCGAACGCGCATACCAGCTGCCTTCATGATTCCGCACTGTCACAACGGGTTGCACGGATTGCGACATTCGAGATCTTGCATTCGTCCACCTGATGAGTGACGCAAGTCACGACACTCCGGGGGGTGTTTGCGCAACCTGCCGACACCCGTTACTGTCCCGTGATCGTGCCGGTCGGTATCGCACAGCGAAGCCGGCTGATACGCCCACCAGTCACGTCAGTGCACGTCGGGGAAGCGGAACCGGGGTTGGTACGACCTGGAACCGTGACGATGGCGCTGGCTGGGGGTGTCGGACTTGAGAGGCGCGCCCGAGGGTGCGTCGCGAACGAAGGACGACGCGCGAAACACGCGCGGTGTCTTGGGAAAGGGAACGACCCGGTGACTGGTAGTCGGCAGGATGACTCGCGTCTTGACGCGGGTTCGGCGTATTTTTCCTCCTCCGAGTCCTCGGTGGCCGTGCTCGACCGCGAGCTCGAGGACACCGCCTACGGGCAGCTGGACTTCTCCGACGAACTCCGCGTGACCGAGCAGGACGTGCTCGCCGCGCTCGGCCCGGACGCCGACCTGTTGATGTCGGAGATCGACGTCGACGTGGACGAGCTGAT
Organism: Amycolatopsis sp. AA4; assembly: GCF_002796545.1. Taxonomy (GTDB): domain Bacteria; phylum Actinomycetota; class Actinomycetes; order Mycobacteriales; family Pseudonocardiaceae; genus Amycolatopsis. The sequence continues at coordinate 7,349,020 of NZ_CP024894.1, read as the reverse complement.
CCGGCTCATCAACGCGGAGACCACGATGCTTCCGCCGCTCGTCCTTCCGGACGAGTTCGAGCAGGACCGCACCGCCTCGCCGCAGGCCAAGAAGGCCGCGGTCGAGGAAGGGCTGCGCGAGGCGACCAAGACCTGGAAGCGCCGCTTCCTCAAGGGCGCCGTGCTCTCGCTGCTGGTCACCGTCGGCGGTGGCGGCGCGGCGGCGCTCGCGATGAACAAGAGCATCACCGTCGACGTCGACGGCCACCAGCAGACCGTGCACAGCTTCGGCGGCACCGTCGGCGACGTCCTCAAGGACGCGGGCCTGTCCGTCGGCGAGCACGACGCGCTTTCGCCCTCCCCGCAGGCGGCGGTCGGCGACGGCGGCGTCATCAAGCTCGAGCGCGGCCGTCAGCTCAACCTCGTCGTCGACGGCGTGTCCCGGCCCTCCTGGGTCCGCGCGACCACGCTCGGCGAGGCCATGAACCAGCTCGGCATGGGCAGCATGCTTTCCCAGGGCGCGTGGACGTCGATGCCGTCGTCCGGCGAACTGCCGCTCGAGGGCTCGACCGTCCAGGTCAAGACCCTCAAGCACATCACGCTTTTCGACGGCACCAACGCGCCCCGCCAGGTGGACACCAACGCGGTGACCACCAAGGAGCTCGTCTCCGACCTGAAGCTGAACCTCGGCCCGGACGACGCGATCGAGGGCGGACTCGACGTCAGCCTCAAGAACGGCGCCGAGGTCCACGTCAGCCGCATGGGCGTGTCGATGGTCAACCAGGAAGAGACCATCGACCCCGACGTGCAGAAGGTCGACGACCCGACGCAGCTGCAGGGCCAGCAGAGCGTCGAGGACCCGGGCACGCCGGGCAAGAAGCTGGTGACCTACAAGGTCACGAAGAAGAACGGCGAGGAGATCGCTCGCGAGCAGGTCTCGGAGAAGGTCCTCGTCGAGGCCAAGTCCAAGATCATCAAGGTCGGCACCAAGAAGCCGCCGGCCCCGGCCATCGGCGACACTGGCGCGTGGGACCGCATCGCGCAGTGCGAATCGGGCGGCAACTGGTCGATCAACACCGGCAACGGCTACTACGGCGGCCTCCAGTTCGACCGCCAGACCTGGAACGCCTACGGCGGCCAGCAGTACGCCCCGACGGCCGACAAGGCCACCCGCGAGCAGCAGATCGCGATCGCCGAGAAGGTGCGCGACGCGCGCGGCGGCTACAGCGCCTGGGGCTGCGGCTACAAGGCCTGAGCACTCCCTGATCTACCGGCGGGCGGCCGGGAGCCTCGTGCTCCCGGCCGCCTGTTTTCGTCCGCCCCGGCAGCGCTGGGTAGGCTCGTCCGGTGGTGGAACTGCTGGGGCCCGCCGAAATCCGCGGGCTGGCCGACGAACTCGACGTCCGGCCCACGAAGAAGCTCGGGCAGAACTTCGTGCACGACCCCAACACGGTCCGCCGCATCGTCGAACTCGGCGGCGTGCGGCCGGGGGACGTCGTGCTGGAGGTCGGGCCCGGTCTCGGGTCGCTGACGCTCGGCCTGCTCGCCGCGGGCGCTCAGGTCGTCGCCGTGGAGATCGACCCGGTGCTGGCCGCCCGCCTGCCGCGCACGGTCGCCGAGCGCGCGCCCGAGGCAGCGGACCGGCTGACCGTCGTCGGCGCGGACGCGCTGCGGGTGCGGGCGGCCGACCTCCCGGCCGAGCCGGTGTCGATCGTGGCGAACCTGCCGTACAACGTCGCGGTGCCGGTGGTGCTGCACCTGCTGGCCGAGCTGCCGTCGCTGCGCAGCGGGCTGGTCATGGTCCAGACCGAGGTCGCCGACCGGATGGCCGCCGGACCGGGCAGCCGGACTTACGGCGTGCCGAGCGTGAAACTCGCTTGGTACGGCCCGGCGCGCAAGGTCGCCGCCGTGCCGCGCGCGGTGTTCTGGCCGGTGCCGAACGTCGATTCCGCGCTGGTCTCGTTCACCCGGACCGACCCGGTCGCCGGAGTGGATCGCGCGCGGTTGTTCGCGGTGGTCGACGCTGCGTTCTCGCAGCGGCGCAAGACTTTGCGGGCCGCGCTGGCCGGATGGGCGGGTTCCGCCGAGCGGGCCGGCGAGCTGCTCGCCGAGGCGGGGATCGATCCGAAGACGCGCGGGGAGCAGCTGGACGTGCACGCGTTCGCGCGGATCGCGGCTGCCGCAAAGTGACCCCCTCCCACGGTGTGCGCCTTGCGACGTCCAACGGCGGTGCCACCACGGGTATTCCGGATGGAGCCCATTAGTTTCGCTGCGTTGTCCGGTGATCTTGGGTCGTCGCTGATTGTGGGTCATTCGTCGTCGTAGAGCTACGCTCGGTGATCGTGCCTGGACCCCGGAAACCGCCCGCCACCTGTGACGAGCGGCTCGGCATTCGGGGGAGCTTGCTTGCTCCACACCCCGCATTGTTCAGCGGCCCCGCCCGAAGGTGCTTCGCTTCCCTGACCTATCTCGGCCCCGCTGCGAACCCGATTGTCCGGGCCACGCGGCCCGCGAGCGACCCCCACTTGACAACGAGAAAACTCTTGTTCCACAAAGCTCCTTGATCGTCCACAGTGGAACGAACTTGTTCGCCGCCGGGCTCCGCCGCGCGCGTTTCGCAGGTCGAGGCACTGTTCGGCGACCGAGCTTCCGGGTTTCCGGGTCCTGGACGCCGGGTCCCGGCATGCGGGCACCACCAGACGTGTGATCTGCACCAACGCGCTTGCGTTCAGCCAATGGGATCGGCTTTACTCGAAAGCGTCCATCCCGAGCGACTGAGAGACCTGGCTCGCCGAAGTCGCAGCAACCACCCTCCGCAGGGCAGGTGCTACCGCCAGGACCGATGGAGGCTGTTTTCGATGAAGAGGGTCACCCGCCCGCTCCTGCTGACCCGCCGGCGCGTAGTCGACGAAGGTCGCCGCTCGGTATGTGCGTGTCGACGCTCCATGGTCATCGCCTGATCGTTTTTTCCGCAGTTTTCTTGCGCCGTCCACAGTGGACGGTAATTCGATGACGCCTGGCGCGCCCGGAAACGGCGCTGCGCCTCGTTTGCCTGGAGCCCTTTCGTGATCACTGTCGAAAACGTGTCCAAGTCCTTTCCCTTCCACGGAAATCGTGTCGCCGCGCTGCGCGACGTGAGTGTTGACGTGCAAGCCGGTTCCCTGTTCGGGATCGTGGGTCCGTCCGGTTCCGGCAAGTCGACCCTCGCCCGCTGCATCGCGCTGCAGGAGCGTCCCGACCGCGGCGTCGTGCGCCTCGACGGCCTCAACACCGCGACGCTCGACGGCAAGCGGCTGCGGGAGATCCGCCGCCAGCTGGGTGTCGTCGGGACCAAGCCCGAGCTGATCGCCGAGCGCACCATCGCCGGCAACATCGCCAGCCCGCTGGAGCAGCTCGGCGTCGACGGCCCGCAGCGGCGCAGCCGGGTCGGTTCGCTGCTCGACCTCGTCGGCCTCACCCCGCGCGCCGCGCAGAAGCCCGAAGAACTCACCGAAGGCCAGCTCCGCCGGGTCGCGGTCGCGAAGGCGCTCGCCGCCGGACCGGCGGTGCTGCTCGCCGACGACCCGACCGCCGGGATCGCGGCCGAGGACGCCGGCGCGGTGCTCGCCGTGCTCGACCGGGCGCGGGCCGAGCTGGGTGTGACGGTCGTCGTCACCACGCCGGACGCGGACGTCGTCCGCCGGGTCTGCGACGACGTCGCGGTGCTCGACAACGGTGCGATCGTCGAACGCGGCACGGTGCTCGACCTGATCTCGACGCCGGACAGCTGGACCGCGCAGGCGGTGCTGCCGTCGATCGAGACCTCGCGCGCCCAGTCCGCGAAGTACGACCGCGCGGTCGACGTCGTCCTGATCGGTTTCGCGTCGGTGGGCGCCCTGCTGCCCGAGGCGGCCAGCCGCTTTGACGTGGAGCTCGCCACCATCGGCGGCGGTCTCACCCGCATCGGGGACACCCCGATCGCCCGGTTCCGCCTCGGCGTCCGCGGCGAGCGGGCCGACGCCGCGCTGTCCTGGATCTCCGACCGGGGCGCGCACGTGAGCCAGCCGGCCCGCGGTCCGCAGAGCGTCGTCGCCGCCTGAGTTTCCCTTTGCCCAAGCGGTTTTCGAGGGCCGTCCCCTTTCGGCGGGGCGGCCCTCGCCGCGTCCGCGGGACACCTCGCCCCGGGAATCAGGACACCTGGGCGAAGTTCTAGGACAGCTGTCCTGAAGGTTGTCCATTGTGGTCGTTCCGGCGAAGAATCTCCGCTAGCTCCGGATCCGCGTGCGCCTCGGCGGTCTGCTTCCACTTCGCCACGAGGGCGGCGAAGGGCACCGGATTGCCGAGCGATTCGGCCCGCTCCGAGGTCTCGACCAATTCGCCGACGAACGCGTGCAGCTCTTCCTTCGACAGATACCGCGCCCACGGGAACGCGGCGGGCAGCGCCTCGGCGGCGAGCGCGACCGTCGCGGCACTGCCGCGCGTCAACTCCGCCAGGATCGTGCCGGTGGCCGAAACCCGGCCGCTGCCTGCTCGGCGGTGACCAGGAGCAGATCGGGTTTGTCCTTCTCCCGTCGGCGAATCCGGAGGTTGACTGCCGGTACGCGTCCAGTTACCAAGTAGTTCCACATTAGCCCGCCTGGCCACCTCGGGACGACGACTGGGGGAACTTCCGTGCCGACGTTTTCTCCTGGCGGGACCTGGCGCGCGGCAGCCACGTAGGCTGGACGGGTGCTCGCCGTCGTTCCACCACCAGTCACCGTCCGGGTCCCGGCCAAGGTCAACCTGCACCTGGCCGTCGGCGACCTGCGGGCGGACGGGTTCCACGAGCTGGTCACCGTCTTCCAGGCGCTTTCGCTCACCGACGAGGTGACCGTCGCGGCCGCCGACGAACCCGGGCTCGAGGTCTACGGCGAGGGGGAGCGCACGGTGCCCACCGACGGCGCCAACCTCGCCTGGCGCGCGGCGCGCGAGCTGGCCGCCTACGCCGGACGGCCGGACGCGGATGCGCCGAAGGTGCGAATCGTGCTGCGCAAGGGCATTCCGGTGGCCGGCGGCATGGCGGGCGGGAGCGCGGACGCGGCGGCGGCGCTCGTCGGGCTCTCGTCGCTGTGGAAGCTCGACGTCACCCGCGACGAGCTGGCCACCATCGCCGGCCGTCTGGGCAGCGACGTGCCCTTCGCGCTGTACGGCGGCACCGCGCTCGGCACCGGGCGCGGCGAGCAGCTCGTGCCAGTGCTCGGGCGGCACACGTTCCATTGGGTGCTGGCCTTCGACGAGGAAGGCTTGTCCACGCCGAAGGTGTTCGGCGAACTCGACCGGTTGCGCGCCGATGGCAAACCGCCGCGGATCGGGTCGCACACGCCGGTCGTGGAGGCGCTGGCGTCGGGAGATCCTCGCCAACTCGCCCTGTTGCTCGGCAATGACTTGCAGGCGGCCGCGGTGTCGCTGCGGCCCGGTCTGCGCCGCACGCTGCGCGCCGGGGTGAACGCCGGCGCGCTGGCCGGATGCGTGTCCGGCTCGGGGCCGACGTGCGCGTTCCTGTGCTCCGACGCGGAAACCGCGGTCGAGGTGGCCGCGGAGCTGTCCGGCGCGGGAGTGTGCCGGACGGTGCGGGTCGCGCACGGCCCGGTGCCCGGCGCCCGGGTGGTCGGCGGCGACGACGCGCCGCGCAACGCGCCGCCGCGCGTGCACGCCTGAAACTTTGCCTCAATAGTCCACAGTGGAAAGGATCCGGATGGCCAACCTGGTCAACCTGGAATCGGTGAGCAAGTCCTACGGTGTGAAGCCGTTGCTGGACAACGTTTCCCTCGGCGTCGCCGAGGGGCAGCGCATCGGGGTCGTCGGGCTCAACGGCGGCGGCAAGACGACGCTGCTCGAAGTCCTTTCCGGACTGAGCGAGCCGGATTCCGGCCGGGTGAGCCAGGTGCGCGACCTGCGGATGGCCGTCGTCACCCAGCGCACCGAACTGCCCGCGGGCAGCACGGTCGGCGACGTGGTGCTGCAGCGCTACGGAGCCGAGCACGAATGGGCCGCCGACGCGCGCGTCCGGTCTATTGTGGACGGTCTCGGCATCACCGCGATCGGCCTCGACACCCCGACCGCGAACCTGTCCGGCGGCGAACGCCGGCGCGTCGCGCTGGCCGCCGCGCTGACCGGCGAACTGGACCTCGTGGTGCTCGACGAGCCCACCAACCACCTTGACGTCGAAGGCGTTCGCTGGCTCGCCGATCACCTGCTGGGCCGCCGGATCGCGGTCGTGGTCGTGACGCACGACCGGTGGTTCCTCGACACCGTCGCGAGCCTCACCTGGGAGGTCGCGAACGGCCGGGTCGAGCAGTACGAAGGCGGTTACGCCGACTGGATTTTCGCGCGCGCCGAACGCGCCCGGCTCGCCGCGACCGCGGAGGAGAAGCGGCAGAACCTGGCGCGCAAGGAATTGGCGTGGCTGCGGCGCGGTCCGCAGGCGCGTTCCTCGAAGCCGCGCTACCGCGTCGAGGCCGCCGAGGCGCTGATCGCCGACGTGCCGCCGCCGCGCGATTCCGTCGAGCTGATGGCGTTCGCGAAGCGGCGGCTCGGCAAAACGGTGCTGGAGCTGGAAGACGTTTCGCTCGCGGTCGGCGACCGGACGCTGCTCGACCACGTCACGTGGCGGATCGGCCCGGGCGACCGGATCGGTCTCGTCGGCGTGAACGGCTCCGGCAAGACCACGTTGCTGAAACTGCTGGGCGGCGACGTCGAATCGCCGACCGGACGGCGCGTGCAAGGCAAGACGGTCGCGCTCGCGCACCTGCGTCAGGAACTGGACGACCTGCCCGCCGATCTTCGCGTGCTGCAAGCGATCGAGCACGTCTCCGGCCGCGTCGTGTTCGGCAAGCAGGAGATGACCGCGTCGCAGCTCGGCGAGAAGCTCGGCTTCCCCGCGGCCCGGCAGTGGACGCCGGTCGGCGACCTGTCCGGCGGGGAACGGCGCCGGCTGCAGCTGTGCCGGTTGCTGATGGCTGAGCCGAACGTGCTGCTTCTGGACGAGCCGACGAACGACCTGGACATCGACACCCTGCAGCAGCTCGAAGACCTGCTCGACGGCTGGCCGGGGACGATGGTGGTGGTCTCGCACGACCGGTACCTGGTCGAGCGCGTCTGCGACGCCACGTATGCGCTCCTCGGCGACGGCAAGGTCACCCACCTGCCGGGCGGCATCGAGGAGTACCTGCAGCGCCGCGCCCGCGCGAAGGAGGCCGCGCCGCGTCGCGAGGCACCGGCGGCGGAGAAGACCGAGGCCAAGCGGAGTGCGGCGGAAACCCGTGCGGCGCAAAAGGAATTGGGCAGGTTGGAGCGGAAGCTGGACCAGCTCGCGAAGCGGGAGGACAAACTGCACGCGGCGCTGGCGGAGGCGGCCACCGACCCGGAGAAGCTGATCGAGCTGAACACCGAGCTGAAGGCCGTGCTGGCGGAGAAGGACGACGTCGAGGCGCGCTGGCTGGAGACGTCCGAACTCGCCGAGTGACGGGTGCGTCCGCCAGCTGTCCGCGTCCGGACATCCGCTGTTCGCGCCGCCGCGGGCAGGCCCCGGGAAACCGGACAGTAATCTGACGCACATGAGTCGGTTTGTGGACACACTCGTCGGGAACGCGACGGACCGGGGGCAACGGCGCGGCATGGTGACCGGCGAGCCCAAGGAGCCGGTGCGCCGGACCTGGGCGCAGGTGCACGAGGAAGCGCGCCGGATCGCGGGCGGGCTGGTCAGCGGCGGTTTGAAGCCGGGGAGCGCGGTGGCGGTGCTGGCCGCCGCGCCGGTGCTGATCGCCCCGACCGTGCAGGCGGTGTGGCTCACCGGCGGCAGCGTGACGATGCTGCACCAGCCGACGCCGCGCACGGACCTCGCCGAATGGGCCGAGGACACGGTGAAGGTGCTCGAGATGATCGGGGCCGAGCTGGTCGTGCTCGGCGAACCGTTCGACCAGCTCGCCCCGGTGCTCGAGGGCAAGGGCATCGGCTACCGGCTGATCTCCGAGCTGGCGGACGCGGAACCGCTGGCCGAGATCGTGAAGACGGACGAGGGCGACACCGCCCTGCTGCAGCTGACCAGCGGATCGACCGCGGAGCCGAAGGCCGTCCGGATCACCTACGGCAACCTGTACACCAACGTCAAGGCGATGGTCGACCGCGCCGAGTTCGAGTTCGACACCGACGTGATGGTGTCGTGGCTGCCGACCTTCCACGACATGGGCATGGTCGGCTTCCTGACCGTGCCGATGACGTTCGGCGTCGAACTGGTCAAGATCACGCCGGTCGAGTTCCTGACCGGTCCGCTGATCTGGCCGGAGCTGATCAGCAAGTACGGCGGCACCACGACGGCCGCGCCGAACTTCGCGTACGCCATCGTCGGCAAGCGCATGGCCCGGGTCGAGGACGACAACGCCTACGACCTGTCGAAGCTGCGCATCGCGCTCAACGGCGCGGAGCCGATCGACGAAACGGCCGTCGCGACCTTCGTGGACGCCGGGAAGCGGTTCAAGATGCCGCCCGAGTGCGTGTTCCCCGCCTACGGCATGGCAGAGGCGACGCTGGCGGTCTCGTTCGCGCCGCTGTTCACCGGTCTCACGCTGGACGTCGTCGAGGCCGACGCGCTCGAAGCGGACAACCGCGCGGTGCCGGTGCCCGAAGGCGACCCCCGCCGCGGCACGGACGAGGTGCGCTCGTTCGCCCTGCTCGGCCGCCCGCTGGACGGGTTGGAATCGGACATCGTCGACGAATCCGGTGCGGTATTGGGCGAACGCCAGGTCGGCGAGATCCGCCTGCGCGGCGAGGCCGTGACCCCCGGTTACCTGACCGTCAACGGCCCGCTGGACACCCAGGACGCGGACGGCTGGATGAAGACCGGCGACCTGGGCTACCTGGTCGACGGCCAGATCGTGATCTGCGGCCGTCGCAAGGACGTCATCATCATGGGCGGCCGCAACCTGTACCCGACCGACATCGAACGCGCCGCGGGCTCGGTCGAGGGAGTACGGGCAGGCAACGCCGTCGCGGTCCGCCTGGACGCAGGCAGCCGCCGCGAACGCTTCGCGGTGGTCGTGGAGTCCAAACTGGCCGGTGACGCCACCGAGGAAAACCGCCTGGCGAAGGAAATCGCCGCCCGGGTCCGAGACGCGGTAGACATGCGCCCCTTCGCAGTGGTGGTGCTTCCGGCAGGAAGCCTGCCCAAGACCCCGTCCGGCAAGGTGAAGCGCGCCGCGACCGCAGTCCAGTACGCAGACAAAATCGCGAAAAACGCGGACGCCTAACCGGCACCGCTGCACTCAACCAGCCAGGCACCCAGACCCGGCCCTGCACCCCGATACGAAGCCAAAAACGCGGTCTGGGGGTGCTCGTCAAGGCATCTTTCCCGCCTTGACAAGCACCCCCAGACCGTCGTCACGATCCAGCTTCGGGGTGCCCACGCAACCACTAGAACGCGATGTGCGAAGCACGAGCAGTCAGCGAAGGCCCGCGCTCACCTCCCCGGCAACCTCTCCACCGGCGCCTCAGCGACCACTGGCCAAGCAGCCCGCCCCGCAGTGGCCTCCGTATGGTCCCGGCTCCCCGGAATCACCGGAGCCCTCCTTCCGGACCTCTCGGCCAGCTGCGTCTCCACCTCGTCGAGAAACTCGTCGACCTCGCGCTCGTCGTATCCGCGCTTGCCGATCAACGGCTTGGAGAACAGCACGTGGTGGACCTCGGCCGCGGTGAGATCGTCCTCGTCGGCGAGCGTCTTGGCGATCCGCCGCACGAAGTCGTCGACCTCCTGCTTGGCGTAGCCGCGGCGGCCGATCGGGGCGTTACCGAAAGCGACCTCAGCGAGATCCTCGGCGGTGAACGGCATGGATCATTCTCCGATTCAGGGTCGGGGTGGTGCGAACTCCTGCCGTCCGTCCTAACCGGTCCCGGCCACCCCGGGAAGCCCGCACCCGCCCGGACGACTCGATCAGGGTCGCAGAAGACGCCCATCGAGTGAGAATTCCATCACGCACCGCCACCGCGGCTCACCCACACGCACAACCGGAACGGAGCCGCTTTGTGCTCCCCGGCGATCCACGGCACGAACGTCCGTGAGGGGCTCCTTGAGGGAATCAGATTCCCTCAAGGAGCCCCTCACAGACCTTCAGCCACGCCACCATGCGCGACGGCTGCTGGGAACCCCCCAATGTGGCATTGGGTGCGTCAGATGCACCCAATGTGGCGTTCGGTGCGTTGAGCGCACCCAATGCCACATTGGGGCGGATCGGGCAAAGCGCTCAGGCGGCGTGGAACGCGTTCTGCGCCGCGGCCAGACCCCGCGAAATCAACGCCTCGGTGGCGTCCGCGCACCGGTCGATCTCGAACGGGAGCTCCTTGCGCTCGACCGTCGAGAAGTCCTTCAGCACGAAATCCGCCGGATCCTGCCTGCCCGGCGGCCGCCCGATGCCGAACCGCACGCGGTAGTAGTCCCGCGTGCCGAGCGATTTGGTGATGGACCGCAGTCCGTTGTGTCCGTTGTCGCCGCCGCCGAGCTTGAGCTTCAGCGCGCCGAAATCGACGTCCAGCTCGTCGTGCACCACCACGACGCCGGACGGCGGCACCTTGAAGAACCGGGCCGCGCCGACGACCGGGCCGCCGGAGAGGTTCATGAACGACCTCGGTTTCACCAGCACCACGCGGGCACCGGCCAGCCTGCCCTCGAGCACCTCGGCCCCGCTGCGGTGGGCCTTGAACTTCCCGCCGATCCGGCCGGCCAGCTCGTCCAGCACCATGAACCCGACGTTGTGCCGGTTCCCGGCGTACTGGGGCCCGGGATTGCCAAGGCCGGCGAGCAGAATCAGCTCGCCGGCCCCGGGCAGGTCTTCACTCACGAAAGCGAGTTTATTCGGCCGCCTCGGCGGCGGCTTCCTCGGCTTCGGCGTCCTCGTCAGCGGTGCCGCGCGGGGCCTCGTTGACGGCGACGACGAGCGCCTCCGGGTCGGTGACCAGCTCGGCGCCCGCCGGCAGGCTGATCTGGCCCGCGGTGATCTGGGTGCCGGCCTCGATGCCCTCGACGGAGACCTCGAACTGCTCGGGGATGTGCAGCGCCTCGACCTCGACCTGGATGGTGTCGATGTCCTGGGCGACCAGGGTGCTGGGGGCGGCGGTGCCGGTGACGACGACCGGGACGTCGACGGTGACCTTCTCGCCGCGCTTGACGACCAGCAGGTCGACGTGCTCGATGTAGTTCTTGAGCGGGTGGACCACGATGGTCTTGGTCAGCGCCAGCTCGCTGGAGCCCTCCAGGTCGAGCGTGATGACGGCGTTGGTGCCGTTCTCGCGGACGACGCGGGCGAACTCGATGGCCGGCAGCGCGAAGTGCCGCGGGTCCGAGCCGTGCCCGTAGAGCACCGCGGGGATTTTGCCGGCGCGACGGGTGCGGCGGGCGGCACCCTTTCCGAACTCGGTGCGCGGTTCGACGGAAAGACGTACCTCGGACACGGTGTAGCACTCCTTCAATCACACGACGTGCGGCAGGGGGCGGCGGGATCGTCGATCTCTGCTCGGGGGCGGTTGTGCACGGCGGCGAGATTGCGGGCGTGAGCAGACCACGGGGCTTCTCGAGCCGCCGCGTCGATCACGCCGGGCACCTACAGGCGCACCCGCCTCGCCGAGACAACCCGAGAAGTGTAAACCAGCCGGTCCGTCCCGGCGTGCACCGGGTCTGAGCAGGCTCCCCCGGGCGGGTGGGTGACGACACAAATCCCGTCCCGCCCGCCGATCCCGCGGGGGTGGCATGATTTCCGCGGAAAGAGGGGCGGCCGACATGCGGGCTCGATGGACTGCGACAGCACTGGTGCTGCTTGGTGGGCTTCTCGCGGGCTGCCAGGTCGCGGTGACCGGCACGGCGGGACTGTCCGATGCCGACCGGCAACTGGCTGCTGAGCGTGCGCAGCAGCAAACGGCGGTCGATGCCGCGCTGCGGGCGCTGGAGCAAGCGCCGGCGCTGCAGTACGACGCGACGCTGAAGGACGGCTCCGGCAATCCGGCGACGCTGACGTACCGCGTCGCGCGCGACGGCAACGGCTTCGGCGCGCTGCCGCTCGAAGGCAAGTCCGTGCGGATCGCCGAACCGGACGGGCAGTTGTACCTCGCGGCCGACGCGGACTACTGGAAGTCGCACGGCCTGGAGGAGAACAGCACCCAGTTCGGCGGCGGATGGGTGCACACCGTCGGCAGCGAACTGCCGGTCGATCCGGCCGCGCGGATGGCCCCGCCGAAGCTCGCCGCCGAACTGCGCAAGGCGCTCGGCGGACTCGGGTCCGGCGCGCCGCGCAAGCAGAAGCTGGAGGACGGCACCGAGGTGTACGACCTCGGCGGCGCGCTGCAGGTGACCACCGCCGAACCGCACCGGGTCACCGGGTTCGCGCCGGCGCTGCTCGATCCGCGCGGCGGCCCGAAGCTGGGGGCGGCGTTCCGCGTCCGGCCGCTGGCCGACGCCGAGATCAAGCAGTTCCACAACGATTTCAACGCCGCGGTCGACGCGATCGGGCAGCCGTTCGACGGGCTCGCGCAGGCGAGCGTCACGGTGCTCAACGACAAACTCGACTGCCAGGACTACGTCGGTTCCTGCAAGACCACAGTGGACGTTTCGAACAGCGTCGTCGGCAATCAGCCCGGCTCGAAACCGAATGTGCACATCAAGCTTTCGGTGGAGATCAGCGCGGACACGCTCGGCTCGCAAAGCTGCGCCACGGAAGGCGACGCCGCCGCGGACGCGACCATCACGATGTCCTGTTCGGTCAAATTCACCCTGCCCAACCGCACCGCGAGCTATCAGGTGCTGGCGAAGCCGACGGCGGTCGCCGAGGTGCGGTCACCGGTCGACGCGAACGCGGTGAAGGCCAAGCTGGCCGCCGCTTTCGCCGCGATCGGCGGCTGACCTGCACGCTCACCTCCAGGTGCGTTGCTTCCGTTGAAGTAGCCGAAGATCCGTCCCTACCATCGGCGGCATCGAGACGGGCTTTCTTTCAAGGAGCGGCAAATGAGCAAGCTGGTGGTATTCGGCGCGACGGGATTCGCCGGCGGCCGGATCGTCGACGAGGCGCTGCGGCGCGGGCACTCGGTGACCGGGGTCGCGCGCAAGGCCGAGGGCTTGCCGGCGGAGGTCGAAGCGCGGTCGGGGTCGATGCACGACGCGGAATTCGTCGCTTCGGTGACCAAGGGCGCGGACGTGCTCGTGATCGCGACGCCGGGCCGCGCGGACGACCAGGGCCGCCGTCTGGTGGACGCCTTGCCGGCGCTGGTGGAAGCGGCCCGCGCGAACGGCGCGCGGCTGGCGTTCGTCGGCGGCGCCGGTTCGCTGCGCGTCAGCGAGGACGGGCCGCGCGTGATCGACACCCCGGACTTCCCGGAGGAGTACAAGCCGGAGGCGGGCAGCCACGTCCTCGTCCTGGAGGCGCTGCGCGAGCTGCCGGACGACGTCGACTGGTTCTACGTCAGCCCGGCGGCCGAGTTCGGTTCCTGGATCCCCGGCGAGCGCACCGGTAAGTTCCGCCTCGGCGGCGACGTGCTGGTCAGCGACGCCGACGGCCGCTCGCACATCAGCGGCGCGGACCTGGCGATCGCGTTCCTGGACGAGATCGAGGAGCCGAAGCACTCGCGCGCCCGGTTCACGCTGGCGTACTGAGCACCGGACCCGGTGGTGCGGTTTCGTTCGGCACCACCGGGTTGTCGGGTGCTCGTCAGCCAGGAGATCCTGCGGTGCACACGAATTTCTCGGGGTGCGCCGGGTCGAGCGCGTTGGTCACCAGGTTCCAGACGTTGAGGTCGTAGGCCTCGCCGATGTGCCCGACCGGGTCGAACGGGCAGGTGTCCTGGACGTATTCGTTCGTGACGCCCGGTTCGCGCACGAAGGACGTTTCGGTCGGCGTGACCAGTTCGTCGAACCGCGACGTGAGCATTGTGTAGCGCACGCCGGGCTGCGCGATGGGTCCGTTCGTGAGCGTTCGGACCGCGCTGCCGTCGGTGATCAGGTTGTCGCAAGCCGGGCAGCCGAACGCGGTGAGCGCCTGGCCGACTTGGTCCCGCGCACCCAGCAGATAGGCCAGTTTCGTCAGTCCGGCGAAGGTGGTGCCGTACGTGGGCGGCGCGATGGCGACGACCGAGCCGATGCGGTCGGCGATGCCCTGCGTCTTGGTGACGTACAGGGTCTGGAATCCGCCCTCGGAGTGGCCGACCAGATCCACTTGCGCCGCACCGGTTTCCGCCAGCACCTCGCCGACGAACTGCTTGATTTCCGTTGCGGAGTCGGCGATCGGGCGAAGTCCGCCGACGAGCGGGAATTGCGGATACGCGCCGTAAGTGCGGCTGAAGGTGCAGTATCCCTTGGCGGCGACGTGGTCTTGCAGGTAGTTCAAGTCCTCATAGGACGTCGCGCCGAGTCCGTGCAGGAACACCACCGGACGCGGATGCGCCGCGCTCGGCCGGCACGCCGGATCGTTGACGCCGCCTGCCGTGGCGGCGGTGGCTGGGGCGGCGAACGCGGCGGTCAGCAATGCCGCGGCGGCCAGGACGATGCGCAACCTCATCGGAGCGGTCCTTCCCTGTCGTCCTTGACAGTCGATACCCGGAGGTATTGGATACCTGAAGGTATTGAGCGGGCTGAGCCAGTGTCAACCCCCGGACGAGGGAGAAGCCGATGACCGGCCGGACGCGGCCGACGCGGGCGGAGACCCGGCGGCGCATCCTCGACGCGGCCTTCGCCGTGTTCGGGGAACAGGGCATCGCCGCGACGAAACTGACCGAGGTGGCCGCGGCGGCCGGGTTGACGAAGGGCGCGGTCTACTCGAGTTTCGCGTCGAAAGACGAACTGGTGCTGGCGTTGATGGAAGAGCACGCCGCGCACCGGCTCGAAGCCAGCCTGGCGAGTTTCGCCGAGGCGGATGACGGCGGCGCGGGGCTGGCGAACGTCGCCGCGGTGCTGATGTACGAAATGCGCGCCGACGCGGTGTGGCACCGGCTGCTGGCCGAGTTTTTCGCGATGGCGCACCAGGACGACCGGCGGCGCGACGCATTGCGCCGGCGCCGCCGGGAGGTCCGCGACACGATCGCGCGTGCGTTGAACCGGCTAGCCGAGGGGTTGGACCTCGAACTTCCGTTGCCTGCCGAGGAATTCGCCGTCGTGCTGCTCGCGTTGAGCAACGGTTTGGCGGTGGAAGCCGACATCGACGACGAAGCTGTGCCGGACGGTCTCCTTGGCAAGGTGCTGACGCTCATCGCCGGAGACGCCGTGGCGAAGGTGCAGGCAGCCGCTAGCGGCCCCGCAGTTCCGCCACCACCGGAGCGAAAGTCTCCATCATCGCCTCGAACACGGTGAAGTAGGAGAAGCCGTAGCGTTCGCGGTGCGCGATCAGCTGCTGCACCATTTCGTCCACCGTGCCGAAGAGAAGTTGCGGTGCTTTGAGGAGTTCGTCGACGTTCGCCGCGCTGCGTTCCTCGGTTTCGGCGTGCCATTCCGCCGCGGCCTCGCGCCGGTCGTCGGTGACCACGACGCGCTGGATCAGCATGTTGTAGTCGATCTCGCGATCCCCTGCCAGGGAACGGAAATACGCGACGCGCTCGTCCATCGCCACGTCGTTGTCGAGCACGAACGTGCCCGGCGGACGGCCGCGGTCCTGGCGAAGCCCGGCGAACCCGGCGATGTCCGCCTGTTCCGCCGCGAGCTTCAGCACTCCGTCGCTGTTGCCCGCGATCAGGAGCTTTGGCATGCCGCCCTCGTCCTCGACGCGCGTGCGCAGTTCGTCGAGACCTTCGGTGAGGTAGGCGATGCGGTCGGCGGCTTTGCGCCACGGCAGTCCGGCGTCGTCGAACTCGTGCTTCATGTGGCCTGAGCCGAGGCCGAGTTCGAAGCGGCCTCCGGTGAGTTTGTTGGTGGTGGCGACGTCGCGGGCGAAGAGCGCGATGTTGTAGAAGGGCACATTGGACACCAAAGTGCCGACGCGCACCCGCTCGGTCACCGCCGCCGCGGCCGTGAGCGCGGGAAACGGCGACAGCCGCCCCGGCCCGAGGTGGTCGGGAACGGTCAGATGGTCGTAGCCGAGTTCCTCGGCCCGCCGGCATTTTTCGGTCCACTCCGTGCCGTTGGCCGTGAGCCGCAGGCTGACGCCGAATTCGAATTTCCCCATGCTGTGACGCTAGCCAGTCCCGGACGGGTGACGCATCGGTTTTCGCCCCCGGCGGAACCCGGTTTTTGTCGTACCCGGTCGCTAGCTTCGGGGCATGGTGTTGTCGAAGGAAGAACGGGAACAGTTTCTGGCCGAACCGCACATCGGCGCGCTCTCGGTGGTCGAGCGCCCGGACCGCGCGCCTTTGACGGTGCCGATCTGGTACCAGTACACCCCGGGCGGCGAACTGTGGGTGATCACGGAACCGGACTCGCGCAAGGGGAAGGCGATCCAGGCGGCGGGCCGGTTCAGCCTGATGGCGCAACGGGTCGAGCCGACGGTCCGGTACGTGTCGGTGGAGGGCCCGGTGGTGCGGACCCGGCCGGGCAGCTACGAGCTGACGTGGGAGATGGCGTCGCGCTACCTGCCCGCCGACAAGGTGGCCGGGTACGTGGAGTTCGAGCGGACCCAGCTGGGCGAGCACATGGCGTTCCACATGCGCCCGGAGAGGTGGCTGTCGTCGGACATGGGCGCGGTGTGAGGGGGTTGATGCGGGGCTTGCGGTGAGGGCTTCGCGGTGGTGGTGGGTGGGTGGGTTCGGGGGAGGGGGGAGGGAGAGAGGAAGCGAGAACGGAAGGGTGAGGGGTGCTTTTGGCTGACTAGGGTGGCGCGGTTGCTCGAAGTGGTGCCGGACAAGGGCGTCGCTGCCGCGGCGGTCATGCCTGCGTATGGCGTTGCCTGCGTGCGGCGTTGTCTGCGTATGGCGTTGTCTGCGTATGGCGTTGCCTGCGTGCGGCGTTGCCTGCGTATGGCGTTGCCTGCGTATGGCGTTGCCTGCGTGCGGCGTTGCCTGCGTGCGGCGTTGCCTGCGTGCGGCGTTGCCTGCGTATGGCGTTGTCTGCGTATGGCGTTGCCTGCGTGCAGCGCTGCCTGAGTGCGGCCCTGCCCGCGTATGGCGCTGCCCGCGAACGGCATTGTCCGTGCGCTGGCTGTCCGCAGTCTGTCCGGGTGCGGTGCTGAGGCGTGCGGTTCCGCCCGAGCGAGGTGCCGTCTGCGCGTGGCGTGGAGCGCGGATTTCTGGCGAAGGCAGTCAGCTCGGATCGGCAGCCTGGGGTCAGGCGTGCTTCTGCCTGCGATGGTGCGGTCCGCTTGTGACCCTGTCGTCCGGAGGAATCTGCCCAGGCACAGCGGCGTTGGTCGGGCGAGCCTCGTCCCGGCGAACGGGCGTGGTCGTCAAAACGACGCGACCCGAGCCAGCGGACACGACCTGCTCCAGGCCGCGCCGCCAACTCGGGCCGCGTCGTCAGAAACTGCTGAGACTCAGGCGTTGCCGTCGAACAGCGACGTGACCGAACCGTCCTCGAAGACCTGCTGGATGGCCTCGGCCAGCATCGGGGCGATGGACAGCACCGTCAGTCCCGGGAAGCGCTTCTCTTCCGGGATCGGCAGCGAGTTCGTCACGATGACCTCGCGGGCCTTGCACTGCGAGAGCCGCTCGGTGGCCGGGTCGGAGAGGATGCCGTGGGTGGTCGCGATGACCACGTCCGCCGCGCCCTCCTCGAGCAGGGCCTCCGTCGCCTTCACGATCGTGCCGCCGGTGTCGATCATGTCGTCGATCAGCACGCAGAGCTTGCCCTCGACCTTGCCGACCACGCGGTTGGCGACGGCCTGGTTCGGCTTGTCCGGGTCGCGGGTCTTGTGGATGAACGCGATCGGCCGGTCGCCGAGCTGCTGCGCCCACTTCTCGGCCAGGCGCACGCGGCCCGAGTCCGGCGACACCACGGTGATGTCGGCGTTGCCGTACGTCGCCTTGATGTGGTCGGCGAGCACGGTCTGCGCCATGAGGTGGTCGACCGGGCCGTCGAAGAAGCCCTGGATCTGCGCGGTGTGCAGGTCGACCGTCATGATCCGGTCCGCGCCCGCGGTCTTGAACAGGTCCGCGATGAGCCGCGCCGAGATCGGCTCGCGGCCCTTGTGCTTCTTGTCCTGGCGGGCGTACGGATAGAACGGCATGACCACGGTGATCCGCTTGGCGCTCGCGCGCTTGAGCGCGTCCACCATGATCAGCTGCTCCATCACGTACTCGTTGATGGGCGTGGTGTGCGCCTGGATCACAAACGCGTCGGTACCGCGCACCGACTCCTCGAACCGCACGAACAGCTCGCCGTTGGCGAACGTGTGCGCGGTCTGCGGGGTGATCGTCACGTTGAGGTGCTTCGCGACCTCTTCCGCGAGCTCGTGGTGCGCACGCCCGGAGAAGAGCATCAGATTCTTCTTCGGCGTACCTGACTTCGGACTCATGCTGGCGACTCCCCGTCGGTTCCTGCTGCTGACTCGGACACAACGGTGTCCTGCTGCTGGGCGGCGAGAGCGGCTTCCGCCGCCTCCGCCGCGGGCGTACCCGGCCTGCGCCGGACCGCCCAGCCTTCGATGGTGCGCTGCGGACCGGCCGACAGCGCCAGTGAGCCAGGCGGAACGTCGTCGCGGATCACCGCACCGGCTCCACTGTAAGCGCCGTCCCCGATCCGCACCGGCGCGACCAGCGTGTTGTCCGCCCCAAGCCGGACATGCGAACCGACGACGGTCTGGTGCTTGCTCACCCCGTCGTAGTTCACGAAGACACTGGAACAGCCGATGTTGCTGTGCTCGCCGACGATCGCGTCGCCCACATACGTGAGATGCGGCACCTTCGTCCCGGTGCCGATTTGCGCGTTTTTCGTCTCGACGAACGCGCCCAGCTTGCCCTTCGCGCCGAGCTTCGTGCCCGGGCGCAGGTACGTGTACGGGCCGACATTCACGCCGTCGCCCAGCTCGGAGCCCGAACCGTGCACGCGGACGACCGAAGCGCCCGCGCCGATCCGCACGTCGGTCAGCGTGGTGTCCGGGCCCACAACAGAGCCCTCGCCGACCGAGCAACGGCCCTTGAGCTGGGTGTTCGGCTCGATCAGCACGTCGCGGGAGAGCGTGACGTCCGCCTCGATCCAGGTGGTGTTCGGGTCGGTGACCGTGACGCCCTCGCGCTGCCAGCGGCGCACGATGCGGCGGTTGTACTCGGCGCCGAGTACCGAGAGCTGCACGCGGTCGTTCACGCCTTCGGTCACCCACGGGTCGTCCACGACCAGCGCGCCGACGCCCTTGCCGTCCTCGCGCGCGATGCCGAGGACGTCGGTGAGGTAAAGCTCACCCTGCGCGTTGTCAGTGGACAGCCGCGAAAGGCCGTCGATCAGCACGGCCGCGTCGAAGGCGTAGACGCCGGAGTTGATTTCGGTGATCGCCCGCTGGTCCGGCGTCGCGTCCTTGTGCTCGACGATCGCGCTGACCGAACCGTCGGCGCCGCGCACGATGCGGCCGTAGCCGGTGGGGTCGGCGACCTCGGCGGTGAGCACGGTGACCGCGTTGCCGGTCTTGGCGTGCTCGGCCCGCAGCGCTTCCAGGGTTTCGGTGTCCAGCAGCGGAACGTCGCCGTAGCTGACGAGGACGGTGCCGGTGAGCCCCTCCGGCAGTTCGGCCAGCGCGCACGAAACGGCGTGCCCGGTGCCCTTCTGCTCCTCCTGCACGGCGGTGGCGACCTCGCGGCCGAGCGTCTCGCCGACCCGGTCGAGTTCGGCGCGCACGGCGTCGCGGCCGTGTCCGATCACGACCACCAGATGCTGCGGCGCGAGGCCGGCGGCGGCGCGCACTGCGTGTTCCACCAGCGGCCTTCCGGCGATCGGGTGCAACACCTTAGGAGTGGAGGAACGCATGCGGGTGCCCTCACCCGCAGCGAGGATCAGCGTGCTCAGCGGGCCGCTCACGAGTCTCCCAACGATTCACCGGTGCGTTGACGAGCACCAACGATCCTACGTGGGGTCCTCAGCGCTCCACGCGGGGTCGGTCGGAGCCGTTTCCCCAGGCCAGCCGCCCGTGCCGTCGCCTGCCATCGAGTTGGCCGACGCGACCTGGTTGCCGCCGCCGCGTTTCGCCTCGTACATCGCCGCATCTGCGCGCGCGAGCACCTGCTCGGCCCGCTCCTGCGGACGCAGCGACACCAAGCCGATGGACAGCGTCACCCCGTGCGAGAGGTGGTGCGGGAGCGTCGCGACGGACTTGGCCGCGCGGCCGAGCGCCATCTTCGCCGCCGACGCCGGGGCGCCGGGCAGCAGCACGATGAACTCGTCGCCGCCGTAGCGGGCCACCACGTCGTCGCCGCGCAGGGCATCGCGCAGAGTGCTTGCCACAACACGCAAAACGTTGTCGCCCTCGGCGTGCGACTGCTTGTCGTTGACGCCCTTGAACCCGTCGAGGTCGACCAGCGCGACCGCGAGCGGCTGCGCGTCCGCCGACGACGCCAGCGCGCGCAGCCGTTCGTCGAGCGCGCGGCGGTTCGGCAGGCCGGTGAGCGGATCCTGCAGCGCCTGCTGGGTGATCGCGCCGTGCTCGGCGGAAAGCCGTTCATGCTCGCGGCGCGCGTTCAGCGTGGCGATCTGCGATTCGCGCAGCGCCCACATTTCGGTTTCCAGCGCGGTCGCGTAGTCGATCAGCGACTGGCTCGCGGCTTCCGGGTCGAGCCGGGCGAGTTCGCGGGAGAGGGTGAGCCGCATCGACGGCTGCGAGACGTCCTTGGCCAGCACCTCGCGCGACTCCCGCAGCACCTGCAGCGCGTCCGAGCGGCGGCCGGCCGCGTCGAGACAGCGGGCCAGCGCGATCGCGACCAGTTCCTGCTCGTGCGGGTAGTGGTGGCCGAGATGCATGCCCTGAAGCCGGTCGACGTGCTCGGCCGACGGGTTGTGCAGCGCGAGCGCCGCGGCCAGCACGCCGACCTGGTCGACCGCGGACACGCCGATCTTGCGCGGGAACAGCGATTCGGCGAACGGGCCCTCCGCGGCCACCGCCATCGACGCGGCGGTGCGGAACTTCTCCGCGGATTCGTCGTACTGCTCGATCCGCTCGAGCCGAAGGCCCCAGCCGAGCAGCATCTTGACGCGGTTCATCAGCTGCAGGGTGATCTCGTGCGGGCTCGCGCTTTCCCGGATCGCCTGGTGCGCGCGGCCGATCACCTCCTCGGCGGCCTCGTAGACGCCGAGCTGGTTGAGCACGATCCAGCAGTCGATGAGCGCCATCGACTGCATGCGGTTCCAGTTGCGGACGCCGACCTGGCGGTCCGGGATCGTGGAATCGTCGAGGATCGCGAGCGCGCGGGCGATCTCGGTGAGCGCGGCGTCCTCCTGCGCGGCGAGCACGAGCCGGCGCCCGCGCAGCGCGTGCGCGTCCGCGCGCAGCAGGGACAGGCCGTGCCGGCGGGTGTGCGCGAGCATTTCGTCGAGCCGGGGTTCGGCCTCGGCGGCGAGGCCGCGGGTCACGAGCCGGGAGAAGGCGGAGGCGCGCAGCAGCTGGGCGACGAGCGTGGGTTCACCCCGGCGGAGGGTTTCTTCGAGCAGCTCGTCCATGATCTTGACGATCTCGAGCTGGTTCTCGTGCTCCTGGCGCTGAACGGCCGCGATGAGTTCCCGCGCGCGCCCGACCAGCCACGCGTCCGACATCTCGACCAGGGTCGGGCGGCGGGCGCCCGCGGGGTCGCTCGGTTCCTCGCTCAGCCGCCCCCACTCCCATCGCCCTCGCCGGATGTGCAGCTCCGCCGCCAGGATTCGAACCTGAACTGTCAGAACCAAAATCTGAAGTGCTGCCGATTACACTACGGCGGATCGGTCCTGGTCAGGATAGCGATGATCGAGGACGGCGGCGCCAGGAGGGGGAGGCGTGCGCCACAGACCCGTCCCGGGCACCGGGCAATCGGACTTTTCGGGCCTCCACAGCGCCGGAAACCTCCTGTACCGTAACTTACGACACCGTAGGTAAGGGCACCCTTCGCAAGGGGTTGTGAGAGGAAAGAAGTGAGCGCATGACGGCCACCCTCGATCGTTCTCAGTCAGCGGGCGACCCGCCAAAGGGGCCCAAGCCGATCATCGAAGGACAGCGGTCGATCGGCGTCCAGCTGTCGGTGTACTTCGGGGTGCTGCTGCCGATCGTGGCGCTGCTGGTCGCGGTTCCGTTCGCCTGGGGCTGGGGGCTGACCTGGCTGGACGTCGCGCTTTTCGTCGTGTTCTACGGGATCAGCGGCCTCGGCATCACCGTCGCTTACCACCGGCACTTCACGCACGGCTCGTTCAAGGCGAAGCCGTGGCTGCGCGTGGTGATGGCGATCTCGGGCAGCATCGCGTTGCAGGGACCGGTGATCACCTGGGTGGCCGACCACCGGCGCCATCACGCGTTCTCCGACCGCGACGGCGACCCGCACTCGCCGTGGGCGTACGGCACGTCGCCGCTGGCCATCGCCAAGGGTTTCTGGCACGCCCACATGGGCTGGCTGTTCGAGCGCGACAAGAGCAACCAGGGCCGGTTCGCGCCGGATCTGGTGAAGGACCCGGCGATCCGCAAGGTCGACGACCTGTTCTGGCTGTGGTCGCTGGTGAGCCTGTTCGGCCC
Organism: Amycolatopsis sp. AA4; assembly: GCF_002796545.1. GTDB lineage: Bacteria > Actinomycetota > Actinomycetes > Mycobacteriales > Pseudonocardiaceae > Amycolatopsis. The sequence continues at coordinate 7,326,458 of NZ_CP024894.1, read as the reverse complement.
GGCGCTGCTGGGCGGCCTGCTTTCGTGGTCGCTGTGGGGCGCGGTGACCGCGTTCTTCTGGGCGGGCCTGGTCCGGATCTGCGTGCTGCACCACGTGACCTGGTCGGTCAACTCGATCTGCCACATGATCGGCGAGCGCCCGTTCGCCGCCCGCGACCGTTCGGCGAACTTCTGGCCGCTGGCGATCTTCTCCTTCGGCGAGTCGTGGCACAACCTGCACCACGCCGACCCGACCTCGGCCCGGCACGGCGTGAAGCGCGGCCAGATCGACATGTCGGCGCGGCTCATCTGGATCTTCGAAAAGTTCGGCTGGGTGCACGACGTGCGGTGGCCGACCCCGCAGCGGCTCGCCCGGATCGCGGCGCAGGCCAAGTAGTTTTCCTTGCCGGGCTTGGTTTTCCCGGCCCGCTCTGCCGAACGAACCCCGTCGCTCCGGCGGGGTTCGTTCGTCTCGACCGGCGGCTCCCTGAAGCCGGCCGGGGCCGAGCCCGCTACCCTGCTGCGAATGGCGGCGAGACGACGGGCGAAGCGAGAAGCGGCGGTCACCGGCGCGCGGCCGGCCGCACCGGTCGCCCGGGTGCGCATGACCGGCACCGAGCGCAGGCAGCAATTGCTCAACGTGGCGCGCGCGTTGTTCGCCGAAAAGGGTTTCGACGGCACCTCCGTCGAGGAGATCGCCGCGCGGGCGAACGTGTCGAAACCGGTGGTCTACGAGCACTTCGGCGGCAAGGAGGGCATTTACGCCGTCGTCGTCGACCGCGAGACGCAGCTGCTGCTCGACCGGATGGTCTCGACCCTCCACGGTGGACACCCGCGAGTGATGCTGGAGCAGGCGGCCGTCGCGTTGCTGAGCTACGTCGAGGATTCCCACGACGGTTTCCGCATTCTCGTCCGCGATTCCCCGGTCGCCAGTTCCACCGGCACCTTCTCGACTGTCCTCAACGACATCGCGAGCCAGGTCGAGCACATCCTCGCGCAGCAGTTCGCCGCGCGCGGGTATGAGGAGAAGCTGTCCGCGCTGTACGCGCAGGCGCTGGTCGGGATGGTCGCGTTGACCGGGCAGTGGTGGCTGGACGCGCGCAAGCCGAAGCGGGACGAAGTGGCCGCGCATCTGGTGAATCTCGCCTGGAACGGGTTGTCCCACTTGGAGAACAAGCCCCGGTTGCTCGGCTGATTCCCTAGCTGCCGGACGGCGCGTTGCTGAGGTCCACAACGCAGAACCGGTTGTCGTCGGGATCGGCGAGGACGACGAAATCCGGCTTCGGCGGGTAATGCGGCCAGTCGACCCGTTGCGCGCCCAGCCCGATAAGCCGTTCGACCTCGGCGCGCTGCTCCTCCGCGGTGTCGGTGTACAGGTCCAGGTGCAGCCGCGGCCGCGGTTCGGCGGGCGAATCGCTGCGCATCAGGCCGAGTGCGTGCGTGCCGCCGGGATGGGCCAGCGTCCGCCACGTCTCGCTCGCCCATTCCGGGTCCTCGACGAGCCCGAGCGCCTCAGACCAGAACCGTGTTGCGCGGTCGACGTCGGCGACTCCGAGCACCGTGGTCCCGAGCCGCAGCATCAGGCCAGTTTCCCTTGTGCGTGCAGGTCGTCGAGGATCAGCTGGACCGTCGCCGACACCTTGTCGCGGTCGGCGTGCGCGAGCCAGCCGAACGACTCGATCTCGCTGCTCGGCTTCAGCTCGCCGGAATACTCCGCGGTGTAGCAGGTCATCCGCACCACGACGCCGTCCGCTTTGCCGTGCGCCTGTGCTTCCCAGGTTCCGGCCAGCCGCGCGGAAGCCGGGTCCAGCGTCACGCTCAGTTCCTCGGCGATCTCCCGGACCAGAGTCTCGACGTCCGACTCGCCTTCCTCGCGTTTCCCGCCCGGCAGGTACCAGGTGTCCTTGCCCGCCGAGCGCGCGGCGAGCAGCTTGCCGTCGACCACGTGCAGCCAGGCGACTTTGTCGATGGTGGGCATGCCGGTCACCCTACCTCCGCGCCCGCCGGTCGAGGTCCGCGAGCAGGATGCGCAGTAAATCGGCGAGCTGGTCGCGTTGCGCCGGGGACAACGCGGACACGAGGGTTTCCTCGTGCTCCAGCAGGTCTCCGACGGTGCGCTCGATCAGCTCGTGCCCGGCCTCGGTCAGTTCGACGTACACTCCGCGACGGTCCGAAGTGGACTTGACCCGGCGGACGTGGCCGTCGCGTTCGGCCCGCGCGGTTTGCTGGGAGATCGCGCCGGGGCTGACCCGGCAGCGTTTCGCGAGTTCGCCCGCGCTGAGCCGGTACGGCGGCCCGGCCCGGCGCAGTGTGCTGAGCAGGGTGCGGGTCGAGGCGTCCATCCCGAGTTCGAGCATGGTCGCGCGCCGGTCGTCCTCCAGCAGTTTCGCGATGTGCCAGATCCGCGTGATCACGCCGATGGACGACACCGGCGTGCCCGGCCGCTCGCGCAGCCACGCCCGCTGGATCTCGTCCACCTCGTCGCTTGACGGGTTTTCGCCGCCGCCGGTACCGTCGTCCACGAGAGGTACTTTAGCAATAAAGGACGTGGGATGAAACGGGAAGCGGTAGTGACCGGGGGCGGCACCGGAATCGGGTACGCGATCGCGTCGGCGTTGGCCCGGGCTGGTGATCAGGTGACGATCACCGGACGGCGAGAGGACGTGCTGACCGAGGCGGCGTCGCTGCTCGGCGCGCGTGCGGTGAGCTTCGACGCGAGTGATCCCGAGGCGGTCGAGGCGGCGCTCGATCAGCTGCCGGAACGGGTCGACGTGCTGGTCAACAACGCTGGCGGCAACACGGATTTCCTGCATGCGGACAGCGGCGGACTGAAAGCGCTCGACGCGGCGTGGACGGCCAACCTCCGGGCGAACCTGTTCAGCGCGGCGTTCGTGACCACGGCGCTGAAGGACCGGCTCGCGGACAACGGCCGCATCGTCACCATCGGTTCGATCGCCGGGCACACCGGCGCCGAATCGTACGGTTGGGCGAAAGCCGCGGTGGAGGTGTGGAATACCGAAACCGCACGGCAATTCGGGCCGCGCGGAATCACCGCGAACATCGTCGCGCCGGGGCTGATCGTGGACACTGAATTCTTTCGCGGGAAACTCTCCGCCGAACGCCAGGAATGGCTGGTCGAGAACACAATGACCAAACGCGCGGGCAAGCCGGACGACGTCGCGGAGGTAGTGCGGTTCCTGGCATCCCCGGAGGCCGGGCACGTCACCGGTCAGGTCGTGCACGTGAACGGCGGCGCGTACGTCGGCTGACCTCAGCCGGGGGTCACGCGCAGCACTTTGTCGTTGCTGCCGTTGGAAGTCGTCACGTACAGGGAGCCGTCCGGTCCGCTTCGGGCCGCGCGCAACCGGCCGAATTTGTCGTTGAATTCCGCGGGCAGTGTGACTCCGGTGACCTTCGCGGCCGCGTCCAGGTGCAGCAGCAGAAGCTTCTGTCCCTTCAACGCGACCACGACCAGCGCGCCTTCGTTGGCACCCCATTGCTTGCCGGTGAGGAAGGCGTCGCCGCTGATCGCCTCGGTGACCTGGCCGCTGGTCCACAGTGGACGAACCGCGTCCGGGAACCGCTTGGTGTCGGTCATCGGCACGCTCTCGTCGTAGCTGGAATCGGTGCCGCCCTTCGACGGATCCCAGCCGTAATTTCCTCCTGGGCGCAGGAGATTCACCTCGTCGTCGAACGCCGGTCCGTGTTCGGAGGTGACGACCTGGCCGGTGCCCGGCCGGATCGCGACACCTTGCACGTTGCGGTGCCCGAAGGTGTAGATCCGGCGCTCGTTCGGGTCGGGGGAGGACAGGAACGGGTTGCCCGGCAATGGTTCCCCGGTCTTCGCGTCGATCCGCAGCACCTTGCCGCCGAGACTGTGCCGGTCCTGCGCGACGGTGGACCGCGCGGTGTCGCCGGTGCCGACGAGCAGCGCGCCGTCGGGAGCCAGCGTCGGGCGGCAGCCGGAATGGCGTCCGCTCGGGTTCACCGGCAGGCCGGTCAGCAGGTCGCGGACTTTCGCCGCGCTCGTGCCGTCGTCGGCGAGCCGCCAGGTGACGAGCCGGACGTCCGCCGCGCGGCCGTTTTCCTGGTGGGTCTGGCAGGTGGTGAACTCGCGCGAGGTCGCGAAGTCCGCCGCCAGGACCAGGCCCATCAGGCCGCCTTCGCCCTGCACGAGGACGTCGGAGAAATCGGCGCGCACGGCGGTCGCCCGGCCGTCGCGGACCAGCGCGAGCTTGCCGGGCCGCTGCGGCACGAGCAGCGAACCGTCGGGCAGGAAGGCGACGTCCCAGGGGTGTTCGAGGCCGTCCGCGACCTCCTGCACGGCGAACCGGTCCGGTTCGGGCTTCGCGGGTGCGCTCGCCGGCGCGGCCGAGCAGGCGGCGAGCAGCAGGACGGCGGCGAGCAACGCGACGAGACGCATGGGTCCAGCATGCCCCGATTCAGCCGCCGGGACGTACCAATCCGGATTCATACGCGAAGACGACCGCGTGCACCCGGTCCCGCAGCCCGAGTTTGTTCAGCAACCGTCCGACGTGCGTCTTCACCGTCGTCTCGCCGATGAACAGCGTTCCGGCGATTTCGGTGTTCGACAGTCCGCGCGCGATCAGGCCGAGCACGTCCTTCTCGCGTTCGGTCAGCGTCTCGAGTTTCTGCTCGTCCAGCGGCGTCCGATGCGCACTGAGATAGCGGTCGAGCAGGCGTTTCGTGACCGACGGCGACACCATCGCGTCGCCGCGCAGCACGCCGCGGATCGCCACCAGCATCTCGTCCGACGGCGCGTCCTTGACCAGGAATCCGCTGGCCCCGGCGCGAAGCGCGGAGTAGGCGTACTCGTCGAGGTCGAACGTCGTGATCACCAGCACCGAGGTTTCCGGCAGCTCGGCGCAGATCTGCGCGGTGGCCGCGACGCCGTCGAGCACCGGCATCCGGACGTCCATCAGCACGAGATCCGGCCGTTGCGCGCGGGCGAGCTCGATGGCTTCCGCGCCGTCGCCCGCTTCGGCGACCACCTCCAGATCGGGCTGGCTGTCGACGATCATCCGCAGCCCGACGCGCACCAGTTCCTGGTCGTCGCAGATCAGCACGGACGTCATGCGGCGTCCGTCCGCAGGGTGGCCGACACGCGGTAGCCGCCGTCCGGCAGCGCGCCGGTTTCGAGCTTGCCGTGGTACATCGCGACGCGCTGGGCCATGCCGGTGAGCCCGCGTCCGGACCCGGGCAGTCCCGCCGCGACCGGCTGCCGTCCGCCGGAGTTGGTGACCTCGACCTGGATTTCCGGACCGGCGAAGGTGACCCGGACCCGGCCGGTCGCGTCGGGCGGCGCGTGTTTGAGCATGTTGGTCAAGGCCTCCTGGACGATGCGGTACGCCTGAAGCGCGACGCCGGCGGGCAGGTCGGCGATGTCGCCGTTGACTTCGAGCGTGATGTCGCGGCCGGACTGCGCGACGAGCGTGCGCAACTGGTCGAGCGTCGGCTGCGGAGCGCGCGCGGGTTCGCCAGCATGCATCACTTCTAACAGCCGCCGCAGCTCAGCGAGCGCGGAACGGCCGGTTTTGCTGATGGTGTCGAGCGTACGGTCGACAGCGTCCGGGTCGTGGTGGCGCGCGAGCTTCGCTCCTTCGGCGTTCAGGACGATCACGCTCATGCTGTGTGCGAGTACGTCGTGAAGTTCTCTCGCGATCCGTGTGCGCTCTTCGGCGACTGAAGCGCGACTGCGGGCTTGTTCCTCGGACGCCGTCAGTTCAGTTCTCAGTCGTTCTTCTTCGGCGAGTTGTTCCTTCGTGCGGAAGAACGCGCCTAGCGCCCACGCCGCCAAGTACAGCGGCAGTGTGCCGAAGACGGTGAGCGTCGGGTTCAGGGTGTTGGTGCCCCAGGTGAATCCCCAGAAGGCGTCCAGGCCGACGATAGCTACCGCGAAGCCGATGAACCATCTGTCACCGGCTTTCACGAGCGTGTACAGCATGACTGCCATCGCGAGGTCGCTACGGCCGCGGTCGTAGGCCCAGATCTCGTTCGCGTAGACGACAGCGACTCCGATGAGGATCAGAAGCGCGACCGTGCGCGGGTAGCGGCGACGCAGCAACAGGGGCAGCAGGAACAGCATCGAAACCATGCGGATCGGCCACGTCTCTTGATCCGCGATGTTGGGGCCGAAGGCGACGAAGACGGCGTACAGCGGCAAGTCCAGCAACCAACGCTGCTTGCGTACCCACATGACCAGTCCACGCACGAAACGAACGTAACGCGCGGTCGTCGTCGGGCGCGTCGTTCGGGAGGATGGCTGTGGTCCTCCGAGCGGACGACTTTTCCCGCCGACCGAGCCGATCCGCGATGACCGAAGTGCTTCCTACCGTCGAAAACATGTCGATTACCAGGGAGTTCTTCCGGCACCCGATGCGGACCGGCGCGATCGCGGCCAGTTCGGCACGGCTGGCCGGAGTGATGACTGCCGGGCTGGGCGTCGAAAGCGCGCACAGCGTCGTGGAGCTGGGGCCAGGAACAGGTGTGTTCACCGAAATGCTGCTTCGCATGCTTCAGCGCGACGCGCACTTCACGGCGGTAGAGATCAATCCCCACCTCGTACAGGAGCTGCGCGCACGCTTCCCGTCGCTGCACGTTGCGGAGGGTTCCGCGGAACACGTCGCTGCGTACGTGACCATGCCGGTCGATGTGGTTGTCTCCGGTCTGCCGTGGACAGCGATGCACGCCGCACCGCAGGCAGCGGTACTGAATGCCGTCTGCGACGTGCTTTCTCCACAAGGCCGCTTCACCACCTTCGCGTACGCGCACACCGCTTGGACCCCGCCAGCGCGTCGGTTCGCGTGGTTGCTGCGAAGCCGCTTCGCGGTTGTCGAACGCACCAGTGTGGTTTGGCGGAACCTGCCGCCGGCGTACGTGTACCGCGCGGCCTTGCCCGTGCGGTCGGGACTGGACCGGTATGGACAGCCTGCTTCAGCCACTTCTTGACGCTCCCGCGCCGCTTGTCTACCTGATCTGCGCGCTGGTGATCATGGCCGAGACAGCGCTGTTGCCCGGCATCGTGCTGCCGACGCTGTCCACCTTGCTGCTCATGGGTTTCCTTGTGCAGCGAGGGACTTTGCAGCTGTGGCCAGCGCTCACGGTCTGCGTCGCGGCGGCGCTAGCCGGGGACCAGCTCGCGTACTGGGAGGGACGACTGTGGGGTCCGAAGCTGCGTCGCTCGCGCGTAGGACAACGGATCGGCGAAGCGAAGTGGGACAAGGCTGAAGCGACCGTCGCGCGTTATGGCGTGCCCGCAGTCGTCCTAGGACGATGTCTCGCCGGCGTACGCACACTCGTGCCGCGCGTGGCGGGTTCGGCCGGACTGTCGTACCGACGCTTCTTCGTCGGAAGCTTGTGCGCGGCAGTGCTGTGGGCGGGCGTGGAGCTGACGATGGGTCAGGTCACCGGTTGGGTCGCGCCTTGAGCAGTTCCGCGGTGGAAGCGTCGGCGGGCAGGAAGGTTTCGAGACTCAGCTCAGCGACGGTCACGTCGACCGCGGTGGCGAACTGGGTGATCGCGGTGAGCAGCCGCAGGTCGCCCGCAGAGCTGGACAGCTGCAGCGGCACGGCGAACCCGAGATGGTCGCCGGACGGCTCGCCGGGCGAGGGCAGGTACCCGGTGAGTTCGTCCAGCAACGCCTGGTGCCGCGGGTCGGGTCCGTTGGCCAGACCGCGGCGAGGGCGTTCGAGCACGTGCTGCGCCCAGTCGGCGAAATTCTGGATGCGCGGAGCCATCCCGCGCGGGTGCAACGCCAGCCGCAGCACGTTGACCGGCGGTTCCAGCAGGTCCGCCGCGACGCCCTCGGTCAGCAGGTCGAAGCTGTCGTTCGCCGCGACGAGGTCTCCGTAGCGGTTCACGACCAGCGCCGGGTACGGCTCGTGCCCGGCGAGCAGCGCGCGCAACGACTCCAGCACCGGCGTCAACGCGGGGTCGTCCAGCCGGGTCTCGGGATAGACCGGCGCGTATCCGGCGGTCAGCAGCAAGGCGTTGCGCTCGCGCAGCGGCAGGCCGAGCGCCTCGGCGACCCGCACCACCATGCCGCGACCAGGCAGCGAACGGCCGCGTTCCATGAAGCTGACGTGGCGTTGCGTCGTCCCGGCTTTCAGCGCGAGGTCGAGCTGGCTGAGCCGGCGGCGGGAACGGGCGTCGCGCAAGGCGTCGGCGAACGAAGCGGGCACGTGCGCGATTCTGGCGGAGCTTTCTTGCGCTGGGCCATTCCCCGCAGGGAATTGCCGGGACACCGGGCCGCGCTGGATCGTCGGCGGCGTGGAATTCGGACTTCTTCTCCCCGCCGGACAGGCACAGCTCGAAGCAGGCGGCACCCCGCGTGCCCTGGTCGCATTGGCCCGCGAAGCCGAACGACTCGGATTCGCGTCGATCTGGGCCGGTGACTCGCTTTCCCGCCCCCGGATCGAACCCCTCACCCTGCTCAGTGCGGTCGCACAGGCCACCGAACGCGTCACCGTCGGTACTGCCGTCCTGCTTCCCGCGCACCGCAACCCGGTTCAGACCGCGATGACCCTCGCGTCCCTCGAGCTGCTCTCCGAAGGACGCCTGGCAGTCGGCGTCGGCGCGGGCTTCCCCGGCTTCAGCGAGCTCGAATTCGAGCTGGCCGGGGTCGATTTCCGGACGAGGTTCTCGCATCTGGACGACGTCGTCACCCTGTGGCGCGAGCTGTGGACCGGCCAGTCCCAGTCGTTCCACGGCAAGGTTCTCCACTACGACTGGCTGCCCCCGGCGGTCCGCCCCGCGCGCCCCAAAGGCCCGCCAATCTGGCTGGGCGGCGCGACGCCAGCCGCGCTCCGCCGCACCGCGCTGCACTACGACGGCTGGCTCCCGTACCCGCCGAACCCCGCGGATTACGCGTCCGGCCTGGCGACGATCCGCGCCACCAGCGATCGCCCGGTCACCCCGTCGCTGTTCCTGACGGCCTACGTAGACCCCGACCCGCGCCGCGGCCTCCGTGTCCTGGAGGACTACGCACAGGCGACTTACCGGCGCCCGTTGGAGCAGATCCGCACCATCCAGGCGACGGTGACCGGCCCGATCACGGAGGTCGCGGCAACGGTGCGCCGATACGCGGAGGCCGGAGCGGAGCACGTACTGCTGCGAGTGGGCTCCCTGGAACCCGGTTCGGTCGAGCGGCAGCTGCCTCTGTTGGCGGAGGTGATCGACTCGATAGCTTCCTCGTCGTTGCCCAGCGTTGCGCCGTGTTGATCAGCGTGGGTCGCAGGAATTACCCCGTGGCCGGGGATCATGACGGCAGCGACCCTGCTGGCGGTCGCGACGCTGGTCGCCCGCAAGAAGACCGGCTCCGTCGTGCTGGTTTGGGCGGTGGTCGCCGCGGCGAGCTTCCTGGTGCTGGTCAGTGTCCGCGGCGGCCCCGGCGATCGGCTTGCTGACCGTGCTCGCGGGCAGCCTCGGCAGCGGTGATCGAAAGTAATGTCGGTCCCACGACGTAGTCTGGGTTGGTGACCGACGCTGTACTGTCCGGACTCCTCCAAGCCATCCTTCCCGACCCGGCGCTGCGCGGCGTTGTCGAGCGCGCCGGCGCCCCGCTGCTCGAACTGCAAGGCGCTGTCGCCGTACGGCAGCTCGTCGCCGCCGCGCTGGCCGAAGACCCCGAGCGCGGCGGTGCGGGCCGTCCGGTGCTGGCCGTCACCGCGACCGGGCGCGAGGCCGACGAGCTGACCGCGTCGCTCAGCGCGCTGCTCGGCCCCGATCGCGTGGCCGACTTCCCCTCCTGGGAGACGCTGCCGCACGAGCGCCTTTCCCCGCGCGCGGACACGGTCGGCCGGCGGCTGGAAGTGCTGCACCGCCTGCACACCGGCGACGAGCAGCTGCGGGTCGTGGTCGCGACCGTCCGCAGCCTCATCCAGCCGATGGCTCCCGGGCTCGGTTCGCTCGCGCCGATCGACCTCGTCGTCGGCGAGGAGCAGAGCTTCGAGGACCTGCTCGAACGGCTTGTCGAGCTGGCCTACACGCGCGTGGACATGGTCGAGAAGCGCGGCGAGTTCGCGGTCCGCGGCGGCATCCTCGACCTGTTCGGGCCCACCGCGCAGCATCCGGTCCGCGTCGAGTTCTGGGGCGACGAGGTCAGCGAGATCCGCGCGTTCGCGGTGTCCGACCAGCGTTCGCTGCCCGGCGAGATCCAGCGGGTCACCGCGCCGCCGTGCCGGGAACTGCTGCTCACGCCGGACGTCAAGGCGCGCGCGGCGGAGCTGGCCACCACCTACGAGGCCGACGCGCACCTGGCAGAAATGCTCACCAAGCTCTCCGGCGGCGTCCCGGTCGAGGGCATGGAAGCGCTCATCCCGGTGCTCTGCGAGGGCGAACTGGCCCTGCTCACCGACGCGATGCCGCAGGGCAGCCACGTCCTGCTGGCCGACCCGGAGAAGATCCGCGCCCGCGCGGCCGACCTCGTCCGCACCGGGCAGGAGTTCCTCGAGGCCTCCTGGACCACCGCCGCGGCGGGCGGGCAGGCTCCGATCGACCTCGGCGCGTCGGCGTACCGCGAGCTGTCCGAGATCGCGTCGCACGCGCAGGAGACGAAGCGTCCGTGGTGGACGCTCACCCAGCTGACCAGCGAAGACCCGGACGTCTACCGCGTCGGCATCGAGCCCGCGCCCGCCTACCGGGGCGAGCTGGAACGCGCGATGACCGACTTGCGCGCGCACCTCGCGGCCGGCGGCACCGGCGTGCTCGTCGTCGCCGGACAGGGCACCGCCAGCCGCGCGGTCGAGCAGCTGATGGCGGCCGAGGTACCGGCGAAACACGTCGAGGTGCTCTCCGACGTGCCGCCGGCCGGGGTCGTCACGGTCACCTGCGGCGGGCTCGCGGAGGGCTTCGTCTCGCCGGAGCGCGCGCTCGTGGTGCTGTCCGAGGCCGACCTCACCGGCCGCGGCGCCACCGCTGGATCGTCCACAAAGGACTTGAACACCAAGATGCCGTCGCGCCGCCGCGGCGCGGTCGACCCGCTGGCGCTCAAGGCGGGCGACTACGTGGTGCACGACCAGCACGGCATCGGCCGGTTCGTGGAAATGGTGCAGCGCACGGTCGCCGGCGCGACCCGCGAGTACCTGCTGCTCGAGTACGCGTCGTCCAAGCGCGGCCAGCCCGGCGACCGGCTGTTCGTGCCCACCGACCAGCTCGACGAGGTGTCCCGATACGTCGGCGGCGAATTGCCCACGCTCAACAAGCTCGGCGGTTCGGACTGGAAGAACACCAAGGCCCGCGCCAAAAAGGCGGTCAAGGAGATCGCCGCCGAGCTGGTGCAGCTCTACGCCGCCCGGCAAGCCGCGCCCGGCCACGCGTTCGGACCGGACACGCCGTGGCAGTCCGAGCTGGAAGACGCGTTCCCGTTCACCGAGACCAACGACCAGCTCGCGGCCATCGACGAGGTCAAGGCGGACATGGAGCGCGGCGTCCCGATGGACCGCGTGATCTGCGGCGACGTCGGCTACGGCAAGACCGAGATCGCGGTGCGCGCGGCGTTCAAGGCGGTGCAGGACGGCAAACAGGTCGCCGTGCTCGTGCCGACCACGCTGCTCGCGCAGCAGCACCTGAACACGTTCACCGAACGCATGCGGTCGTTCCCGGTCACCATCAAGGGCCTTTCGCGGTTCACGCACAAGGCGGAATCGGACCGGATCCTCGAACAGCTCGCCGACGGCGAGGTCGACATCGTCATCGGCACGCACCGGCTGCTGCAGACCGGTATCCGCTACAAGGACCTCGGCCTCGTGATCGTCGACGAGGAGCAGCGGTTCGGCGTGGAGCACAAGGAACACATCAAGGCACTGCGCACGCACGTCGACGTGCTCACCATGTCGGCCACGCCGATCCCGCGCACGCTCGAAATGTCGCTGGCGGGCATCCGCGAGATGTCGACCATCCTCACGCCGCCGGAAGACCGGCACCCGATCTTGACCTACGTCGGCGCGTACGACGACAAGCAGGTCGGCGCCGCGGTCCGGCGCGAGCTGCTGCGCGACGGCCAGGTGTTCTACGTGCACAACCGGGTGTCGTCGATCGAGAAGGCGGCGAAACGGATCCGCGAGCTGGTGCCGGAGGCGCGCGTCGTCACCGCGCACGGGCAGATGAACGAGGACAAGCTCGAAAAGATCATCCAGGGCTTCTGGGAGAACGAGTACGACGTCCTCGTCTGCACCACGATCGTCGAGACCGGCCTGGACATCTCCAACGCCAACACGCTGATCGTCGAGCGCGGCGACATGCTCGGCCTCGCCCAGCTCCACCAGCTGCGCGGCCGGGTCGGGCGCGGCCGCGAGCGCGGGTACGCGTACTTCCTGTACCCGCCGGAAGCGCCGCTCACCGAGACGGCGCACGACCGGCTCGCCACCATCGCGCAGAACACCGAACTCGGCGCGGGCATGGCGGTCGCGATGAAGGACCTCGAAATCCGCGGCGCGGGCAACATCCTCGGCGCGGAACAGTCCGGGCACATCGCGGGCGTCGGGTTCGACCTGTACGTCCGGCTCGTCGGCGAAGCGGTCGAGGCGTTCCGGCGGCACGCGGGCGCGGAGCCGGCGGAGGACGAGGAACTGGCCGAAGTCCGCGTCGACCTGCCGGTGGACGCGCACATCCCGCACGACTACGTCCCCGGCGAACGGCTGCGGCTGGAGGCGTACCGCAAGATCGCCTCGGCCCCCGACACCGCGGCGCTCGACGCGGTGCGCGAGGAACTGGTCGACCGCTACGGCCAGCCGCCCGCCCCGGTCACGCGCCTGCTCGCGGTCGCGGCGTTCCGGCACGCCTGCCGCGCCGCCGGCGTCACCGAGGTCGCGGCGCAGGGAAACACGATCCGGTTCGCGCCGCTGCCGTTGATGGACTCGCAGCTGGTGCGGCTGAAACGCTTGTACCCCAAGGCGATGTACAAGGCGATCACCAACACGGTGTCGGTGCCGAAGCCGACCGAAGGCCCCGCGGGCGGCCGGATGGGCGCGCCGGTGCTGCGGGACCAGGAACTGCTTGACTGGTGCACGAAGCTGTTGGCGCAGCTGACGAAAACCCCGGCGGCGGTGTGAGCGGTGCGGCGGGCCTCGCCGGTCTCGGCGTGGTTCCGCCGCTTTTGCTCGGCCGCGGTGCGCTTTCCGCGGTTTCAGCGCGCCGAGCAGACCTCGAACCCGGGCGGTTCCGCTGTGGCCAGCCGCAGCGACACTTCCTCCTGCGGTGCAGGCAGCGCCCCGCAGCCGGACATCGGCAACGGCCGGGGACGCCGCGGCACCCGGGCTCCCGAACCGCCGCCGCGGCCCGGATACACGAGCAGGCCGTGTTCCGGGTCCGGCACCGCGTCGAGAGCGGCGGTCACGGCGGGCAGGTGCCGGAAGCGATCTCGTTGCTCCTCCGAGGAAAACTCGATCTCCAGCGTCACGCCCCAGCGGTGGACGTGCCACGTCCACTGTTCGGCGCCGTTGGTCAGCGCGGCCTCGGTCAGCCGATCGCCGTGAGCACGTTGCCACGCGCTCGCCGCGAAGGCCCCGTCGAGGACTTCGATCGACAACCAAGAGTCCATATGTCGACAATAGCCCGCTGAATGCCTCGATGGTGTTGCGTTTCGAGGCCATGTGAGAGGGTAGGGCCTGTGATGCGGATCATGGGGCGCCGCCGTGCGCTGGGCGCCGTTCTCGCCGGAGCTTTCCTCCTCGCCGGATGCGGTACCGGCCCCAGTCAGGTGGGCATGGCCGCGGTCGTCGACGGTCAGGTCACCACCATCGACCAGGTTCAGGCGCTGCTCGACCGCGCCGTGCAGGAGCAGCCGTACGCGCGGCAGCTCGCGTCGCGGCACCAGCTCGACCTCGTCGGGCGCGAGATCGTCCGGCAGACGCTGCTGCACGACGTCGTCGTGAAGGCCGCGCAGAAGGAAGGCATCTCGGTCGACGAGGCCACTGTCAGCGAGGCCATGCAGCAAGATCCGCTCGCGTCGCCGGTGCCCGAGGCCGTCACGCAGGACCAGTCCGCGGCCGTCACTCAGCTCGTCTGGCGGCTGCGCGATCACCGCGAGGCGATTACTGATCAGTACCTGCAGCAGCGGATCGCGCTCAAGTACCTGCCGACGCTCTCGGTGAACTTCGACTACACCAGCATCGGCGCGCCGACCTCGGAGAGCCAGGCCCCGTCGATCGACCCGAAGACCGCGCGCAGCCAGGCCATCGCCAAGGCCGAGGAATACGCGAGCAACCCGGGCAAGATCCGGGCCGACCTCCAGAGCGGCGCGCAGGGCAACGTGGGCCAGCAGGCTCCCGCGCTGTCGTCGCCGCAAGACGCCGCGACCGTGCTGTTCGGCGTGCCCGCGAACACCGCCATCGCGTACCAGCCGAACCCGGTGAGCGCGCCGACCTGGTGGGTCGCCGCTGTGGTGCGGAAGCGGTCGACGGACGCGAAGGTCGCCACCGACCAGGTCCAGCAGCCGACCGCGGCCGAGCTGGGCGCGATCGGCGTGCGGATGCTGCAGCCGTATGTTGGAAACGTGGACTTCAAAATCAACCCGCGCTACGGCGTGTGGGACGCAGTAGGCATGAACCTCGCCCCCAGCGCAGCCGAGGTGACGGGTGTGGCCGTGCCGGTGCGCGGCGGTGCCCCGGCGCAGCAGTGACCGGCACGGTAGTCCTGGTCCGCGGCGCGACCCTGCCCGCGGCCGCGCTGCCTCTGCTCCGCACCAGCGCCGTATACGCCGCGACCGACGTCGACCCCGCGCAGTTCGGCGTACCGCCGGTCGGCCAGCCGTCCGCGGACATCGTGCTGCTCGCCGCTTCCCGCACCGAACCGACCGCGGCCGCAATGCTCGCCGCCGGCGCGCAGCTGATCGAAACCCCCGTGCCGCCGCTCGTCGAAGCGGTCGAGGTCATGGACCGCCTGCGCTCGCCCGGCGGCTGTCCGTGGGACGCCCGGCAGACGCACGAATCCCTGCGGCAGTACCTGGTCGAGGAAACGTACGAACTGCTGGAAGCCATCGAGGACAACGATCGAGCGGCCCTGCGCGAGGAGTTGGGCGACGTTCTCCTCCAGGTCCTGTTCCACGCCCGCGTAGCCGCCGAACACGGCCGCGCCCCCTTCACCATCGACGACGTAGCCCGCGACCTGGTGGACAAACTGGTAGGCCGCCACCCCAACGTCTTCGCCGACGCGGCCCGCATCGCCTCCGCCGAGCACCAAGAGCTGAAGTGGGAAGAGCTGAAGCAGGCCGAGAAACAACGCAAGTCCATTGTGGACGGAGTCGCACTCGGCCAGCCCGCGGTCGCCCTGGCCGGAAAACTCGGCCAACGCAGCGGCCGGGCCGGAATCCCGCTGGACCTGTTCCCGCAGGACTCCTCAGCCCCCGCCCAGCTCTTCCGAACGGCAGCCACCGCCCGCCGAGGCGGCCTGGACCCCGAGGGCGAGCTGCGGGCAGTGGCGAAACAGTTCGCCCGCGACATCCGCGCGGCGGAGACGGCGGCTCGGAAGGCCGGGGTGGAACCGACGACGCTGGAGGCCGAGGGCTGGCGGAAGTTCTGGCCTTCGGCTTGATGCGTTCGCTGCGTGGGTTGGGTTTCCGCGGCGTGGGCGGGTAACGGCTGGCGGGCGGTTCGCTGGATCCGCGAAGGAAATCGGCTGGAATGCCCCAATGCACCGGACCGCTGCGCAGCATCAGCGCGAGTCGGGCGGCGCGGTGCAGGGTGAAAACAGCCTTCGTCACCGGGGACCTTTCGCCTGGGATGTAGTGGGCGGCTCGCCAGGGAACTGGTGCGCGGCGCGGGTTTCGCGGTCCGCTGCTCTTTCGAGGCGACGGGGTTCTGGTCGGCACCGGTTCTAACCGGTGCCGACACCCACCAGAACCCAGGCCGGGCGCTAGGTGCCTGCTTCCCCGCGCTGTTGCACGCCGCGCTCTCGTGGCTACGCCGCTTGCCGCGTTGGGACGCACCGCCCATCGCTGGCCAGGCCTCCGTCCGCCGATGCACTGTTCGGCGTTGCCCATCCCTTCCGGCGTCCCAGCCTTCCGTCACGGTTGCCCCTCACTCGAGCGAGGACCGCGCCCTTCCGCCCACGCTCTTCCGCAGGATCGCACCGGTGGGCCGTCCTGCTCCGCCCTGCGCGAGTTGTTCGCGTTCCGTTGCTATGCCTGCGTTCTCGTGTCTGCGCCGCTTCCGCACTGCCACTCGCTGGCCACGCCTCCATCCATCGACGCTCGCCCATCGCACTCAGCCACCCCAGCCTCTCCGCCACGATCGCCCTCACTCGAACGACGGAGACCCCGCCCTTCCGCCCATGCCCCCGCCCTCCCGCGGGCACGATTGCGTCGGTCAGCGGCCCAGTCAGCAAATGTGACCCAGATCACTGAGTTTAGAGAACCGGAAGCGCGGAGGTGGCGTCTTGCCGGGTGTGAAGCACAAGCCACCCAGGGTGCCGGACGAGGAACGCCTCCTCCGGCGCACCGCCCGCGGCGACCGTGCGGCGTTCGAAGAGCTTTATCGCCGCACGTCGCCGTGGCTCGCGATACGCCTGCGGCACCGCTGCTCCGATGACCAGATCATCGCGGAGGTGATGCAGGAGACCTACCTCGCCGTGTGGCGCGCCGCGGGTTCGTTCGCGGGCGTCGTCGCCGGCGGGTCCGCCGTGGGGTGGGTGTGGACGATCGCGGTGCGGCGGCTCATCGACGCGTTCCGCCGGCGTGCGCATCACGCGCACCCGCCGCCGGGAGTGCACGAGTCGCTGTCCTCGCCCGCCGCCGAGGAGGAGGCGCTGGCGGGCACGGTCGGCGATTCGGTGGGCGATGCTCTGCGCAGCCTCGCCCCGGAGCTGCGCGAGGTCCTGCAAGCCATGGCGCTCGACGGATTGTCGGTCCGGGAGACCGCGATCCTGCTCGGTTTGCCGGAGGGCACGGTCAAAACCCGGGCCCGCCGCGCCCGGATCGCGATGCGGCAGGCGTTGTCGTGAAACCAGGACTGTCGGAAGGAGGCCGAGCCATGAACCACGTATCCGACCTGATGCTCGCCGGTTACGTCGCCGGTCGCGAATTGCCGGGGGACGAGACATGGGCGATCGAAGGGCACCTGGAGCAGTGCGCGCAATGCCGGGCGCGGCTGGCCGGGGCGTCCACCGCCGAGGTGGCCGGTCTGGTCGACACCGTGTGGGCCGGGCTCGAGCCGAGCCTCGCCGAAGCACCGCAGCCGACGCCGCGCCGGGCCGCGGCGTGGCTGCATTGCTGGGCGACGCCGGTGATGGTGCCCTGGCTGCTGATGGTCCTCGTGGTCGGCGGGCTGTCGGTCTACCTCGACCGGTCGCTGCGCGAGGGGCTCTCGTTCGTGCAGCTGCTTTCGCCGGTGCTGCCGGTCTTCGGGGTGGCGGCGGCGTGGTCACGCGGGCTGGATCCGTCGTACGAACTCACCGCGGCCACCCCGCGCGCCGGGCTGGAACTGGTCCTGCGCCGGACCACGGCGGTCGTGGTGCCGGTGCTGGCCGTGCTGCTCGCCGCGGGCTGGCTGGTCGGCGCGCGGATGGGCTTCGGGTTGCTGCCGAGTCTCGCGTTCACCACGGGGACCCTCGCGCTCGGCACGTTCATCGGGGTCGCCTGGGCGGCGTCGATCCTGGTCGGCCTGTGGGTCGGAGCGCTGGTAGTGCCGAGCGTCGCGTTCGGGGGTTCGGTCCTGCTGGAGGACGTCGCCTGGCCGGGCTGGCTGGCGGCCGCCGTCGTCGGGTCCGTGTTCGTAGTGCTTCGCCGGAACACCTTCACGCAGCTTGCTGCGCAGCACTGACGGAAAGAGAGGGGACACTGATGCGAGCTGTGGAAGCCGCCGAGGTCGCTCCGGCGACCTACGCCTGGGAAATCCAGGCCCAGGCGCTCAAAGTGCGGGTCGGCCGCAAGAAAATGGCGGTCGACGGACTCGACCTCGCGCTCGGCACGGGCGTGCACGGGCTGCTCGGGCCGAACGGTGCGGGCAAGACCACCTTGATCCGCACCCTGGCCACGGTGCTGCGCCCGACCGAAGGCACACTCACGCTGCTCGGAGAGCCGATCGGGGGGCGCTTCGAGCAGCGCGGCCTGCGCCGCCGGATCGGGTATCTGCCGCAAACCTTCGGGTACTACAAGCGGTTCACCGTCCGCGAGTTCGTCGAATATCTGGCGTGGCTCAAGGAGATGCCCAAACGCGAGGTGCCGGGCGCGGTGCAGCGCGCGATCGAGCGGGTCGGTCTCGCCGACCGCGCCGGGGACAAACTGAAGACCCTGTCCGGCGGCATGATTCGCCGGGTCGGCATCGCGCAGGCGATCGTGAACGACCCGGTGCTCCTCCTGCTCGACGAACCCACCGCCGGGCTCGATCCGGCGCAGCGGTTGCGTTTCCGGGAGCTGCTGCAGGAAATCGGCCGGGACGCGTGCGTCGTCGTGTCCACCCATCTGGTCGAAGACGTCGCCGCGGCGTGCTCGGACGTCGTCCTGTTCGCCGACGGGAAGCTGGTTTTCCAAGGCACGCCTGCCGATCTGGCCGCGGCCGGCAGCGAGGCGGACGTCGGCGACAGCCCGATCGAGCGAGGCTATTCGGCGTTGCTCGGGCACGCGCAGGGGAAGGGGGCCTGGTGATGAGCGCGTTCCGGATCGAACTCCGGCGCACCATCGCTCCCTGGGTGCCGGTCGCGATGCTGACCGTGAGCCTTGGCTTGCTCGTGTTCTCGAAGGGACCGTGGAACTACGATTCCGCGGCCTGGAACGCGACCTGGCTGACCGCGGTGCGGTGGCCGCGCTACCTGCTGGTGCTGATGTGGCCGATCATCGTCGGGGCAGCGGCGATCCAGGGCATGCGGGACGCCCGGGCTGGGGTCGGCGAACTGTTCGGCTCCACGCCTCGGCCTGCCGGGCAGCGGGCCGCCACACTCGGTCTCGCCCTCGGGCTCACCGCGGCGGCGGGTTACCTGGCGCTCGTCGCGGTCGGGGTCGGGCAGGTCATCGCGAAGGGCGGACTGTTCACCACGGCCTGGGTGATGCAACTGGTGCTCGGCGTGCTGTCCGTGGTCGCCGGGGCAGTGCTGGGGCTCGGCCTCGGACGGCTCCTGCCGCATCCGATCACCGCTCCGGTGCTCGCCGTGCTCGCGCTGGCCGGCGGGTTGTTCGCGCAGGTGTCGGGCATGAACGGAGCTGGGCCCAACGCGATGGTCCTGCTGGGGATCGGGCAAGTGCTGCCGCACGGTCCATTCGACCTGCCGAGCCCCGCGGTGGAGCTCGGGCAACTGAGCTGGCTGCTTGGGCTCACTGCCGCGGGAATCCTGTTGCTGCTGGCCAGTTCGGCGCGCACCAAGGCGCTGGCGCTGCTCCCGGTGGCGGCCGGCCTGGCGGTGGCTTTGCCGCTCTTCCCCGCGTGGTCGACGGATAATTACGTCCCGGACAAGACGGCCTCCGCGCTGGTCTGCGACGGTCCAGTGTGCGTCACCCGTTTGCACGAGGACTGGTTGTCCACTGTGGCCGGTCCAGGCAAGGAGGCCTTGCGGCGACTGGGGAAACTGCCGCACCCGCCGAGCCGGATCGAGGAGTCGACAGAGCCGTTCCGGACCAACAAGGTCGGCCCGCGAGATCCGTCCCGGGTGCTGATCAACCGGGACGACTACGCGATGCAGAACAAAAGCGGGCCGAGCCTCACCACGGCGCTGCTGAGTGGAGCTGGGACGTCGCCCTGCCACGCCGCGTCCTATGGCGGCGAGCAGAACGGCCGGGAGGACGCTGCGCGCTGGGTGATGGCGCAGTGGCTGCTCGGCTCGTACACGCCGCCAGCTTCGCGCATTCAGCCTCCGCTGCAGCCGTGGACGGACTCAGCATGGGCGTCCCTGAAGGCAGTGCCAGAGGCGGAACAGATCGCCCGGATGGCCGCGGCGCGGCAGGCGGAGCTGACCTGCACCGGCGACCCGTTGAAGATTCTCACCGAGGGTGCGCGCTAATGCGGTGGACAGTGCTGTACGCGCGTTCGCGCCACCTCGCGATGTCGCTGGCCGCGACGTTGCTCTGTGCCGCCGTTCTCCCGCCGCTGCTGGGCGAGAACTGGTCGAACTTCTTCGCGACCGTCAGCCTCGGTGCCGCGGTCGCGGTGGCAGGCGTGGGCCTGAGCGGACAGGACATCGATCTGGACCGCACGGCCTCCTTCCGCTGGCCGCCCCGACGACTAGCGCACTTGCTGCTGATCGGTGTGGTCGCCGGTGGAGTAATGCTTGCGGCACAAGGCTTCGTCGATCTCCCGATGGACCCTGGCTGGATCCTGCGCGACGCGGCTGGGTTCCTCGGCCTGACCGGGCTGGCGGCCACGCTGTTCGGCGGCCAGTTCGGCTGGACGCTGCCCCTCGGCTGGGCGATGACGGCGGTCTTCGTCCCGCGCACCACCGGGCAGATTCACGACCTCGTGGCCTGGCCGATGGCGACGGCGGACTCGACCGCCGCGGGGTGGGCGGCCGGGCTGCTGTTCCTGGCGGGAACAGCGGCGTACACAGTGGCCGGTGCGCGTCGATGAACGAGCGGATCGGCAAGCCGGGCGCAGTCCCGTCCCTCCCCCGGGCAGGGGCGGGACTGCGGACCGGCGCGCCTTCAGACGTCGCGGTTGTTCGGTTTCAGGTCCAGCGGGTCGTGGTCGGGGTCGTCGATGCCGACACTGATGATGCGTTGCGGGTGAACGCGGATGACGGTGCCGTCGAGGTGACCGTCCGGGGCGAACGCGTCCGGCACGGCTTCCGCCCGGCCGCGGATCTCCAGGCAACGGATGCGCATCGGGTTCGTCGAAGGCTGGTCGTCGACCACGAGGGCGACCTGGCCGTTGGCCTCCACGTTGCGGTACTTCCGGCTTCTCGTCAGGCGGTAGCCGGACACGTCGATCGTGCGCGTGTCCGGGTTCCAGGAGAACGCGACCGGGCTGACCTGCAGGGTGCCGTTCGGCTGCTGCGTGGCGATCCGGGCGAGCGGCTGGGCGGCCAGGTAGGCGAGTTCCGCGTCGGTGAACATGCGCCTACTGTGCAAGTTCAAGTTTGCTTGAAGTCAAGCGCACGCGGGGGCGCACGTGCTCGGCGAACCGCCGCATCTCCGCTTCGAAGGGCTGAAATTGCAGCATAAACGTCTCGATTCCCAGGTCAGCCCACTCGCGGATTCGCTGGGCGACGGTGTCGTAGCTGCCGACCAGGCCGGCCGCGGTGCCGCCGTTCGTGCCGATGTGCGGGTACTTCGCGAACGTCTGGAACATCACGGCCTTCGGGTCGGCGTCCGCGACCAGCGCCTCCCATCGTGCCTTGCCCGCCTCGGCCAATTCCCACAACGCCGCCAGCTCCGCTTCCGCCTCGGCGTCGGTTTCGCGGGCGACCACGAAGGCGGACAGTCCAAAGCGGACCGGTGTGCCGACCCGCGGACGGGCCGCGACGTCCTCGATCAGCCGGGCGACGTTCTCCTTCGGCTGCCCGTTGATGAACCACACGTCGGCCTTGTCCGCGACCAGCGCTCGCGCCGGGTCCGATTCGCCGCCGACGTACACGGTCGGTGCCGAACCGGCGGGCCGCAACTGGTACCCGTCGACCTGGAAATGCTTGCCCTCGAACGAAACCCGCTCGCCGGCCAGCAGACCGCGCACGACGCTGATCCATTCGCGGCCGTACTCGTACCGTTCGTCGTGCTCGGCGAACGGGATGCCCGCCCGCGCCAGCTCCGGCTTGTACCAGGCGTTGACCAGGTTCAGCCCGAACCGGCCGCCGCTGATCTCCTGGATCTGCAGCGCCTGCTTCGCCAGCACCACCGGATGCACGAGGTACGGCTTGATCGCCGCGATGATCTCGATCCGCTCGGTGAGCGCGGCGAGCGCCGCCGCGGACGTCCACGTCTCCAGCTGGTCCAGTTCGTCGCCGAACGGATTCACCACGTGCTGGGCGATGAGCGTCGAATCGAAGCCGAGCCGGTCCGCCTCGACGATCAGCCGCCGGTTGCGCTCCCAGCTGGCGTCCACCGGGTCGTCCGGATGATCGAACGGGCCCCACGACCCGTAGACGACCGCCCATACCCCGAACCGCGGCTGTGCCACTGCGACCACGACCGAACTCCTCACCTCGCGCGGACGAACGCGGTCACCGTCGCTTGCCCGGAGGGCACCGGCAACCGGTCCCACGCAGTGGCGAGGCGGGGAGGTTTGTACTGGTCAGGCGAAGAGCCCGTCGCCCCAGTTGCTGGTCGGAGTAAGGCCCGGCGGAATCGCGAAGTGCGCGGAACCGGTGTGCTGCAGGTACTCCATCATCGCGTCCTTCGACGACAGCACCTGCTGCATCGGGACATACTGCTTACGGGTGTCGCGGTTGAACGCCAGGAAGAACAGCCCGGCCTCGAGGTGGCCGACGCCGTCGGAGCCGTCGACGAAGTTGTAGCCGCGGCGCAGGATCTGCACGCCGTTGCGCGTCTGGCGCGAGGCCAGCCGGACGTGCGCGTCCTCGGCGATCATCGGGGTCCCGCCCGCGCCGCCGACCTGCAGGTCGACCGGGTCGAACTCGCCGGCCTGGCCGAGCGGCGCGCCGCTTCCCTTGGTGCGCCCGACGATCTGTTCCTGTCCGGCGAGCGTTTCGCGGTCCCAGGTTTCGATGTGCATCCGGATCCGGCGGGCCACGAGGTACGTGCCGCCGGCCATCCACGCCTGCCCGTCACCGGCCTGCGCCCACACCTGGTCGCGGAGCACGTCGGTGTCCTCTGCCTTGATGTTGTTGGTGCCGTCCTTGAACCCGAACAGGTTGCGCGGCGTCTGCTGCGCGCGCGACGTCGACGAGCTGCGCCCGAATCCGAGCTGAGACCAGCGCACCTCGGTGACGCCGAAGCCCAGCCGCACCAGGTTGCGCACCGCGTGCACCGCCACCTGCGGATCGTTCGCGCAGGCCTGGATGCACAGGTCGCCGCCGCTGCGGGCCGGGTCGAGTTTGTCCTTCGGGAACGCGGGCAGGTCGATCAGCTGCGGCGGGCGTTTCGCGGCGAGGCCGAACCGGTCGTCGAAAAGCGAGGGGCCGAAGCCGATCGTCAGGGTCAGGTCGGAGGGGGGCAGGTCGAGCGCCTCGCCGGTGTCGTCCGGCGGGGCCTGCGCGGAGCCGCCGAGCGCGCCGTTCGGGCCGACGTCCTGGCCCGCGGTCATCCGGCGCGCCGCGGCCGTCCAGGTGCGCAGCAGTTCGCGGAGCTTCTTGACGTCCTTCGTGGTGACGTCGAGCGCGGCGAAATGCAGGTTCTGCTGCGTCGGCGTGACGATCCCGGCCTGGTGCTCACCATGGAAGTCCACAGTGGACACCGCGGCCGAGGCGGGCGTGCTGCCGCCGAGCCGGTCGATGCCGACCCCGGCCGCCGCGCCCGCGCCGGCCAGCGCGACACCCGCGCCGGCCAGCCCGAACAGCTTCCGGCGGGAAACCTGCGTCCCCTCCTCGGTCACTTGGCGACGACCTCCGCGACCTTGCTGAGCGGCTCGCTCAGCGCGTCGACCGCCGAGGCGAAGGCCTTGACCTGGTCCTGGGAGAGTTCGTTGTAGTACTTGAAACCGTCCCCGGAGCGGGTCTTGTCGAGCAGCCCCTGCACGTTCGCGAACTCCTTGTCCAAAGTGGACACCAGGGCCGCGTCGCGTTCCTGGAGGATCGGCCGCAGCGCGGCGATCGCGCCCTTGGAACCGTCGAGGTTGGCCTGGAAGTCCCACAGGTCGGTGTGCGAGAAGGTCTCCTCCTCGCCGGTGATCTTCTTCGTCGCGACCTCGTCGAGCAGGCCCTTCGCGCCGTTGGCCAGGTCGAGCACGCTCAGCTGCAGCGTCTTGGTCTTGGCGACCAGAGCCTTCACGTCAGTGAGCAGCTTGTCCGCGATCTGCGGGCTGTCCGGCTTCAGGCCGGTGGTCCACAGGTCCTTCTCCAGCCGGTGGAACCCGGTGAACTGCTGGCCCGGCTCGACGTCGGCCTCGCGGGCGTCGATCGACGGGTCGAGGTCGCCGAACTTCTCCGCGACCGGCTCGATCCGCTCGTAGAACACGCGAGTGCGCGCGTACTCGGCCTTGGCCTCGTCGACCTTGCCCGCCTTGACCGCGGCGACGAACTTCTCGGTTTCGGTCTCCAGCGCCGAGCTGTTGTTCTCGACGTAGGTCGCGTAGCTCTTGGTGGCCGCGGTCTTCTGCGCGCTCGCGTTGCTCTGGCCCTGCGCACCGCCGGTCACGGTGAAGTCGCCGCGGATGCCGTTGCCTGACATGCCCGGCTTGCACGCGGTCTGGTACTTGCCCGCCTCCGGGACCTCGACGATCAGCCGCCGGTTGAGCCCTGGCGCGATGTTCTCGACCTCGCCCATGATCCGGTCGCCCTCGGCGTACAGGTAGAACTCGGTGACCTTGGTGCCCTTGTTGGCGATCTCGAAGGTCAGGTTGCCCGCGGCCGCGGTCGTCGCCGACACCGAGCAGGACGTGTCGGACGCCTCGACCTTGATCGGCCCGCCCGACGCCGCGCCGGAAGGACCGGACGCGGAGTTCGTGCTGTCGCAGGCGGTCAGCGCGACGAGCGCGCCGAGGCCGGTGAGCACAGCCGTCGAGGTTTTGCGGAACTGGGGCACTGTCACTCCTTGGCGGCGGCCGGGGCGGCCGGAGCCGCCTCGGTCTTGTTCTTGCGGGCGGGCTTGAGGAACAGCGGCAGCACGATCGCCACGTAGACGACCCACGCGATCGCTTGCAGCACAGTGGTTTGCTGCGAATAGTTGAAGATCCCCTTGAGCAGCGCGCCGTACCAGGAGGTTTCCGGCAGCGTGCTCGACGCGTCGAAGGCGAGCGTGGTCAGTCCGGGGATGAACCCGGCTTCCTGCAGGTCGTGCAGGCCGTAGCCGAGGACGCCGGCGGCGACGAACACCAGCAGCACGCCGGTGATCGTGAAGAACTTCGACAGGTTGAACCGCACCGCGCCGCGGTAGAGCAGGTACGCGAGCACGATCGCGGCGGCGATCCCGATCACGAACCCGATCAGCGGCTGCAGGGTGTCGGACTGCGCGGTCTGCACGGCCGAGTAGAAGAAGACGGCGGTTTCGAGCCCTTCGCGACCCACCGCGAGGAACGACAGCAGCAGCACCGCCGCCGGGCCGACCTTGAGCGCGTCCTCCATTTTCCCGCGCAGTTCGGCCGCGATGTGCCGGGAAGCCTTGCGCATCCAGAAGATCATCGCGGTGACGAAGACGACCGCGACGATGGAAAGACTGCCGCCGAGCAGTTCCTGATGCTCGAAACTCAGCTGCGCGGTGCTGTAGGTGAGGATCGCGCCGACGCCGACCGACAGCAGCACGGCCGCGCCGACCCCGGGCCACACGAACCGCAGCGCGTGCCGTCGCTCGGTCTTCACCAAGAAGGCGACCAGGATGCTCACCACAAGCGCGGCTTCGAGGCCTTCGCGCAGCCCGATGAGCGCGCTCGAAAACACCACTGTTCAGCCCTCCTTCGACTTACCTGACCTGATGTTTTTAGGTAAGGCTTGCCTGTAAGTCCAGAGGCAAGTTCGCTCAGCGGGCCCGGCAAAACGGGCAAACTGACGTTCTCGCCTGGGTTAGGTTAGGGTAACCGCAGGTCAGAGCGTCGCCGGGGGAGCGCGTAACGAATTGTGTGACCTGGGCGGCTCTGGCGCGAAGTTAACCGTCCGCTTGCCATTCGCCCAGTCCAGCGTCCCCCTTGCGGGTTCATCAGTAACCTGTCCGAGTGGCCGATACCACTCAGCCGACTATTACGCCGTCTCCGGCGAGTCCGCCGCGCCGCTATCCGAGCCGCATCGCGTTCGCGCTGGGCCTGGTGCTGACCGGGGTCGTGCTGGTGGTGACCATCGGAATCCGGAACCCGAACCCGCCCGCCCCTCCCGCCGCGGCCGCCCCGCCGCCGGTTTCGGCCAAAGCGGAGCCGCGCCCGCAACCCGGCTCGGAAGCCCCGCGGGTCGGTCTGGCCGCTCCGCCGGACCGTCCGCTCGTGTCCGACCAAGCGGAACTGGACGCGTGGGCGACGCGGGTCGCCGGAAAGACGCGGCTGGACGCACGAGTGCTCGCCGCGTACGGGCGTGCGGAAATGTGGATGCAACGGCAGAAACCGTCGTGCCACCTGTCGTGGGCGACCCTCGCCGCGATCGGAAATCTCGCGTTCGGAACGGAAAAACCCGGTCCGGACGGCACCATGACGGTGAACCCCGGCCCGGCGGAAGGCCCGGACACCGACGCCGGAAAACTCGACGGCGACCGCACGGCCGATCACCGCGTCGGCCCGCTGCGGATCATGCCGGACGCCTGGCACAAACACGCCCAGCGCGCCAACGGCGACGGCAAGGCCGCGGACCCGCGCAACCTCGACGACGCGGCGTTCACCGCCGCCCGCTACCTCTGCGCCAGCGACGACGACCTGGGTGTCCCGGCGGGTTGGTGGAAGGCAATGCTGCTCTACAACCCGGCGGTGAACTACGTGCAGGACGTCTTCACGGCCGCAGACTCCTACGCGGCGGAGAGCGTGGCGCCCTGAGCGGGTTGGTTGCGGCTCAACGGGATTGCCTCCTCCGGCAGGGCGGGAACGCTTCGTCCAGCGGGACGGCTCGCGTCCGGTTCGGCCGCGGTGGTCGTGGCTGCTCGTCGTTGACGCCAGCCTGCGGAACTTCAACGGTGCCTGGCTGATCAGCCCGAGGTTGCCTGGCGGGAACGCTTGACCCGGCTTGGCTGAGTAGTTCGGCGGTCGCCTGGCTGGGGAGCCGAGGTCGGCCCGGCCGGAAGCCCCGGGGACGTCCGACCGGGCTTGGCTCGAGAGTCCGCCGGTGCCCCGCCTGGAGTTCCGAGGTCGGTGCGGCCGGAAAGCCTGACCGCAGCCTGGCTGGAGTGTCCGCCCGTGGCGTGGCTGGAAGGTCGGTGCGGCGACCCCTGCTGATCCGCTCAGTGGCCGTCCGGACCCTGCCCATCTTCGGCCGGTCAGCTCGGCACCGGTCCTACGCCGCGGCGTACGACCCAACAGCCCAGCCGCGGCGAGCGGCCGAAACCCCGGCCCGCTCGGTCGGGGCAGCAGTCAGTGGGTCGGCAGCGCGGCGCTCGCGCGCACCGTCTTCCGCGGCAGTGCCTCGGCGCGCACCAGTTGCTTGCGCGGCTGCACCGGGTAGCGTTCGTTCAGTTCGACGAGTACCGGCGCCAGCGCCATCAGCACCAGCACGAGCAGCCCGGCGGTCGCTCCGATCACGGTCAGCGCGGTCATGTCGGCCTCCTCTAATCGCTCTCTGTGATGACACCAAGGATCGCGCTTCGCCCGGTCTGCCCGGATCGGCCGAGTGGCCGAGCCGGAGCGCCGGATGGCCAGGCTTCCCCGCTGCCCCGTTCACCTGAGAAGACGCGCCGGGACGATGCTGGATCCGGCGGTTGCCCGCGAGTGCCTTCGCGGATGCACGTTCGGGGCAGGCAGGCTCAGCGATCGCTGAGCGTGATCCTCGCCCTGACCTCGCTGATCGCCTCGAGGTACTCCGGCACCGGGTTCATCGCCGACGCCATCCGCAGTTGTGCCAGCGCCTCGGCCAAACGGCCGAGGCGCTGGAGGGTGCGGCCGAGCACGAACCGGGCGTAGTGGTCGGTGGGGTCGAGCTCCAGCACGCGGGTGAACGCGCGTTCGGCGCGGCGCAGCTGGGCGGAGTGGAAGTACGCGCGCCCGGCGAGCAGGTGCACGCTCGGCTTGTCCGGCTCGTCGGCGAGCAGGGGTTCGAGCTCCTTGAGCGCGTCGAGCGGGCGGCGCCGGGCGACCAGATGCTCGGCGTTGCGGAACCTGCGGAAGCGCGATTCGCCGTCGGGTTCGGGGGCTGCTGCGGCGTCCGTCATGGTCGCTTCACGATACCGGCGCGGAGGGCGTTGCACGACCGTCAGACGAGTCGTGATGGACTGTTCCGCCATGAGCAGCGATCAGGAACCCGATTACCTGGGACTGGCGCCGTACCTCTACTACAGCGATGCGACCGCCGCGCTCGCGTGGCTGACCAGGGTGTTCGGCTTCACCGAGGAAGTCCGCTTCGAGGACGGGGCAGGCGAGGTTTTCCAGGCGACGCTCCGTGCGGGCGACGCGCGCCTGCAGCTGGCCGGGGTCGGTCCCGAATACTGGGAGGCCAAGGGGGTCGAAGGGCCGGTCGGGCAGTTGAACGTCGTGTACGTGACCGACGTCGACGCGCAGTACGAGCGCGTGTCCGCGGCGCTCGGCGAGGACGCCGCGCCGGAACCGCCGCAGGACCAGCCTTACGGCGCGCGGATTTTCACCGTCGCCGATCCCGGCGGCAACAGCTGGACGTTCTGGCAGCAGGTGACCGACCAGGTCGAGCTGCCGTCGGGGTGGCGCGAGGTCCGGCCGGAGGACCAGGACGCCGGCGAAGTGCCCGGCTGAACTGGGGAACACGCAGCGGAACGGCTCGGCACCGGCCTGGCCTCCAACGGGTGAACCCGCTGGGCGGTTACTCTGGGCGGCGTCACCGCAGGCACGACCCACCAAGGAGCAGAGCGTGGCTCTCATCGAGCAGGTAGGCGCGCGCGAGATTCTCGATTCGCGCGGGAACCCGACCGTCGAGGTGGAGGTGGCGCTCGACGACGGCACTCTGGCCCGTGCGGCGGTGCCGTCCGGGGCGTCGACCGGCGAGCACGAAGCGGTCGAGCTGCGCGACGGGGACACCGGCCGCTACAACGGCAAGGGCGTGGAGCGCGCGGTCGCCGCGGTGCTCGACGAGATCGGACCGGACCTCGTCGGCGTCGACGCGGTCGACCAGCGGATCGTCGACCAGAAGCTGGTGGACCTCGACGGCACGCCGGCGAAGTCGCGGCTGGGCGCGAACGCGATCCTCGGGGTTTCGCTGGCCGTCGCGAAGGCCGCCGCGGAATCGGCCGAGCTGGAGCTGTTCCGCTACCTGGGCGGCCCGAACGCGCACGTGCTGCCGGTGCCGATGCTGAACATCCTCAACGGCGGTGCGCACGCCGACACCGACGTCGACATCCAGGAATTCATGATCGCGCCGATCGGCGCGGAGTCGTTCCGCGAGGCGCTGCGCTGGGGCACCGAGGTGTACCACGCGCTGAAGTCCGTGCTGAAGGGCCGCGGCCTGGCCACCGGCCTCGGCGACGAGGGCGGTTTCGCGCCGAGCCTCGCCAACAACCGCGAGGCGCTCGACCTGATCCTCGCCGCGATCGAGAAGGCGGGCTACGTGCCGGGCCGGGACGTCGCGCTCGCGCTCGACGTCGCCGCGACCGAGTTCTTCTCCGACGGCGCCTACACCTTCGAGGGTTCGAAGCGCAGCGCGGAGCAGATGTCCGCGTACTACGGCGAACTGCTGCGCGACTACCCGCTGGTCTCCATCGAGGACCCGCTGAGCGAGGACGACTGGGACGGCTGGGTCCAGCTGACCTCCGAGATCGGCGACAAGGTCCAGCTCGTCGGCGACGACCTGTTCGTCACCAACCCGGACCGTCTCGAGGAGGGCATCACCCGCCGCGCGGCGAACGCGCTGCTGGTGAAGGTCAACCAGATCGGCACGCTGTCGGAGACGCTGGACGCGGTGTCGCTCGCCACGTCGTACGGCTACAAGTCGATGATGAGCCACCGGTCCGGCGAGACCGAGGACACCTTCATCGCCGACCTCGCGGTCGCCACCGGCGTCGGCCAGATCAAGACCGGGGCCCCGGCGCGCGGCGAGCGGATCGCGAAGTACAACCAGCTCCTGCGCATCGAGGAAACCCTCGCGGACGCCGCGCGCTACGCCGGCGACCTCGCCTTCCCGCGGTTCAGCGCGGAGGCCTGAGGGGCACATGGCCGACCGGGGGAGGGCGCGCAGCCGTCGCGGCGGCCGGGCAGCGGGAAGCGGGTCCAGCAGGGCCCGCCGTCCCGCCTCGGCCCGGCGCCGCACCGGCGCGGGCACGACGGAGACGACCAGGGCCCGGCTGCGCCGCGGCCTGGCGGCGAAACGCGCCTCCGGTGCGGCCAAGGTGCTCGGCATGTCGACCACCCGGCGCGCCGCCGTGGTGGCGATCGTGGTGTGCGCGCTGGCCTTCACCGTCGCGGTTCCGTTGCGCACCTACCTTTCCCAGCGCTCCGAGGTCCGCGACCAGGAAGCGCAGCAAGCCCAGCTCCAGCACGAGGTCGCCCAGCTGCGCGACCGCAAAGCCCAGCTGAGCGACCCGGCCCAGATCGAGGCGGAAGCCCGCCGCCGGCTCCGGTACGTGAAGCCGGGCGAGACCCCGTGGATGGTCCAGCTGCCGGAGGACCAGCCTGGTTCGCCGACTGCTGCCCAGCCGGGGCAGCAGCCCGCTCCGCAGGCGCCTTGGTACGAGAACCTGTGGGCGCAGGTTTCCGGGGGTTGAGGTTTCCTGTGCTCGACGGGTCGTCGGCTGGGTGTGTTTCGGCGGCAGCTGGGCGGGTCGACGACTGGGCAAGGTTGGCGGCAGTTGGGCGGGATCGCTGACCGGGCGAGGTCGCTGGTCGGCGACCTTCCGGTCTCGCGGGATTGCCGTCGCGCCGGGCCGGAGTGTCGGCTAATTGAGACTCGTGCGGCCTGTTGCCGGGCGAGATCATCGTTCTTGGGCATGCTCCTTAACGCCGTGGGTGCGGTAGTTCTGGTGGCTGGACAATCGAGGCTTCGCAGTCCTCGGGATTCGGGCCTCGAATAGTGACTTTTCGGTGGCGTCCGCTCCGCTCTCGTGTCGCTGGCTGAGTGCAGGCCAGGGCAGCCGCGTCCTGACTGGCGGTTCATGATTTGTGAAGCGTTCGGCGGCGTTTCATTCACATGGCTCGGGTGACCTTTCTGTTTGGCGGCTTGATGTGGCGGCGAAGCTCCGACTGCCTTCCACGCTAACCACATCGCGACGGCGGCGGAGGCCGACGCGGCGAGTTGTCCACACGGGGTGCCGGTTGTGGACAACTCGGCCGTTTCGGCGGAGGTCGCGAGGGGTCGGGCGGGCGGCGGCATTAGCCTGGTGAGCGTGAACAGCAGCACGGAGACACCCCGATTCGAGCCCGTCACCGATGCCGACCGGGAGGTCATCGCGCAGCAGCTCGGACGGCCGCCGCGGGCGTTGCGGGCGGTGGCCGCGCGGTGCCCCAGCGGGCATCCCTCGGTGGTCCAGACCAGCCCGCGGTTGGAGAACGGCACCCCGTTCCCGACGTTGTACTACTTGACCTGCCCGCGATTGACGTCGATGGTGGGCACGCTGGAGGCGTCCGGCGTGATGAAGGAAATGACCGAACGGCTCACCACCGACCCGGAACTCGCGGCGGCTTACCAGCGCACGCACGAGACGTACCTCGCCGAGCGGGACGCCATCGAATCGCTGGGCACGCAGGTGACCGCGGGCGGGATGCCCGGGCGGGTGAAATGCCTGCACGTCCACCTCGCGCACACGCTCGCCGCCGGACCGGGAGTGAACCCGTTCGGCGACGAGACTCTCGCCTGGGTCCGCGAACAGGGCTGGCCGACGGGCGACTGCGCCGGGTAACGCTCCGGTCTCGGGCGCGGATAGGCACAGCAGAGGCCGGTGCCCGCCTGGGTGGGAATGCTTCGCGGCGCGCATCGGAGCTTCACACCGAGCAGGCGAGCCCGGGTGCACCGCTGGGCGCGCCGGGGAGGGGCGGAAATTGCGGGTGCCACGCAGATCTCGGCGGTCGGTGCGCGCTGAGGCGTCTCCTGCTGCGGACGGTCAGGTCGAGCCGGTCGCGGACGGTGCGGGCGAGCGGGTTGCCGGTGGTTCCGCGGGTCCTGGCGGGGAAGAAGTTGGCGGCGCGGGCGGAAGTGCCGATGCGGTCGGTGGCGAGGATGCCAGTGTTGGCGACTGCGCCGCGGACGAAGCCGCCGATGGTGAGGGCAGGGGCGAGGTCGAAATCGCCAGAGGCGCGACGGGCGACCGGGACAGCGCGGGTGAGGGGACCGCGGGTGCTGGCATAGCTCGTGACGAAGCCGGTCGTGCTGGATCAGGTGGCGCTGGCCGTGGTGATGAGGCGGCTGAGGAAAGCGGTGTTGGCGACGAGGTCGCTAGACGCGAGTTGTCTGGCGAGCGCAGTGGCGACGAGGTAACGGGCGAAGGGGCTGCTGAGACCGCTGGCGGGGAGAACGACAGCGACGAGGTAACAGGCGAAGAGGTTGCCGACGTTGCTGGCGAAGAGAGCAGCGGCGACAAAGGAGCAGACGAAGCGGCTGTCGGCGACGTTGATCGCGCGAGCAACAGCGGTGGCGAAGAAACCGTCGAAGCAGCAGCCGCTCCGGTAGGCGTGCCTTCCGAAACAACCGGACCCAAGAGGACTGCCGTTCTCGTCGGCCCGCCGCCGGACAAGGCTCGGTGGGTACGGGTGAGGGCGCGGCGGGGGCGTTACCGGGTTCGGCGGGTGGTTTCGCGGCATCGGACGGTGGCCGCGGTGCTCGCGGGGGTCCTCGGCGTGCTTCCGGCGACCGTCGGAGCAGGGGTAGTCGCCGGGTGGGTCGGGCGGATGCCGGTGGTGCATACGGCGGACGTCTTGCCTGATCAGGGATACGACCCGGGGATTCGCGGAGTCGCGGTCGACGGGCGGCTGCCCGACGCGCCCGCGGCGGTTCCCTTGCCTGCGTATGACCTTCCGGACGGGCCGCTCGGGATTCCGGCTACTGCGCTCGCCGCGTATCGGCATGCGGCGGACGTGCTGGGAAAGGAGCAGCCGGGCTGTCATATCGACTGGGCGCTCATCGCGAGCATTGGGCGGATCGAGTCGAATCACGCGCGGGGCGGGTATGTCGATGCCGCGGGGACCACGCTTCAACCGATCCTCGGGCCGCAGCTCAACGGGACCGGGCCGTACGCGGCGATTCCGGACACCGATCACGGTGTGCTCGACCAGGATCCGGTGTGGGATCGGGCGGTCGGGCCGTTCCAATTCATCCCGGCGACCTGGCGGCTCTACGCGGCGGACGGCAACGGCGACGGCAAATCCGATCCCGGCAATCTCTTCGACGCCTCGCTCGCGGCGGCGCGCTATCTCTGCTCCGGCGGGCTCGACCTGGCCAATCCGGATCAGTTGCGGACCGCGATATACCGCTACAACAACTCCGACGCGTACGTCACCACCGTGATTCTCTGGGCGGAGGCTTATCGGAAGGGCGTCGCGCAGGTGCCGGACAGCCCAGTCGGGGTGCCCGGGCCGACGGCGTCCAATTCGCCGCCGCCGCCCACGACGGAACCCCGGCCGAGGACTACCGAGTCGTTGCCGGTCTCTACTGGTGCTCCCTCGGTGCGGCCTACCGGGTTGCCGCCCGAGCACAGCACGTCCGGGAGTCCCTCGAGCGAAACGCCGAGCACCAGCACTCCGACGTGCGGATCCAGCGCCTCGACCACGACGACCTCGCCAACGACCCCGACCACCCCGACCTGTATCTCGTCGTCGAGCGGAGCACCGTCGGGGAGCGAGACGCCGGTCGGCGGGTGAAGGAAGCGAAAGCGCTCCTCCGGTAGCCTCGATTACACCATTACAAAGCAGGGGGAGACGATGAGTCTTCGTCAGTTCGAGTACGCCTTGGCGGTCGCCGAGGCGGGGTCGGTGACCGCCGCGGCTGAGCTGCTTCATGTCGCTCAGCCGTCCGTTTCGCAGCAGATTCGCGGGCTCGAGCGGGAACTCGGCGTGCAGCTCTTCTCCCGTACGCCGACCGGGCTGGTGCCGACCGTCGTCGGGCGGGCGTTTCTCCGCGACGCCGAGGTGGCGGTGCGGGCCGCGCGCCGGGCGCAGGCGACCGCGAGGGCGGGTGCGGACGAACTGGTCGGCGAGTTGCTCGTCGCGGCGCAGATGGGGTTGGGGACTCGCCAGTTGCCGGGAGCGTTGGCTGCGCTGCGGCGCAAGTACCCGCAGTTGGCAGCGACCGTTTTCGAGGAGCCGAATCCGGCTGAGCTGGAGCAGCTCGCGCGGCGCGGGGTGCTGGATCTCGCGCTGCTCGGCTCGGCGTGTGACGAGGGGCTGTACGAGGGACATCATCTCGGCGACGAGGAGTTCGTGGTCGTCCTCGGGGTCAAGCACCGGTTGTTCACGAAGGACCGGATCTCGTTGCGGGAGCTGGAAAAAGAGCAGTGGATCCGGTTCGACCCGGACAGCGCGCTCGACGGATTCCTCACCGAAGTGTTGCGCGACAACGGATTGAAGCCGACCGCGGTCGCGCGCGTGTCGCAGACCTCGACGGCGGTGCGCTGGGCCGCGCACGGGCTGGGAGTGACGCTCGTTCCGGCGTCAGCGGTGCCGGAAGGGCACGAGCACCTCGTCCGGCCGGTGTTTCCGGTCGTGTCCCAGCCCGTGGTCGCGGCGGTGCGGCCCGGCGCGGGGCCCGCGGAGATGGCGTTGCTCGAGTTTCTGCGGCAGGAGACTTGGGAACAGCCGGTGTCCCCGGCCGCCTGACACCTCAGAGCTGCGTGTCGCCGCCGTCTACGACCAGTTCGATGCCGGTGGTGAAGGTGGCGTCGAAGGCGAGGAAGGCGACGGCGCGGGCGATCTCGTCGGGGGTGCCCAGCCGTTTCATCGGGTTCGCCGCGGCTCGGGCCGCTTTGAACCGCGCGGCTTCCTCGGCCGACATCCCGGCTTCGAGGATCTCGGTGTCGATGGGACCGGGGCTGATCGCGTTGACCCGGACGCCGCGCGGGAGCAGTTCGGCGGCGAGCGTGCGGGCCATCGACCGCAGTGCGGCCTTGCTTGCCGAATAGACGCTCGTTTCCGGCAGGCCCAGGACGTTCGCGGTCGAGGTGGTCAGCACGACGCCAGCTCCGGAGCGCAGCAGCGGCGCGAGCTTCTGCACGGTGAAGTACGCGCCCTTGACGTTGACCCCGAACTGCTCGTCGAACTCCTCCTCGGTGACCGATTCGAACGGTGCCGTCCGGGCCATCCCGGCGTTGACGAACAGGGCGTCGACCGGGCCGGGCACCTGTTCCGCCAGCGCCTCCAGCGAGGAGAGCGACGCCACATCGCCGCGGACGGCCAGCGCATCCTCGCCGAGCTGAGCCAAAGCCGTGTCCAAACGGGATTGAGAACGGCCGGTGATGATTACGCGAGCGCCGCTGTCGGCGAACAATTTCGCGGTAGCGAAACCCATTCCGGTGCTGCCGCCGGTAATGACCGCGGTTTTGCCCTGATAAGCATTCATCGCGGGTATTCGCCCCCGTCGACGGCCAGGCCGCTTCCGGTCAGCCAGCTCGCCTGGTCGGACAGCAGGAACAGCACGGCGTTGGCGATGTCGTCGGGTTCACCGTCGCGGCCCAGCGGGACTTCGGGGAGCGCGAAGCCGGGCGACAGGCTCGCCCACTGTTCGCGCGTCGCCAAGCCGCCGGGGGTGGCGGTCCGGCCGGGGGACACGGCGTTGACCCGGACTCCGGACGGGGCCAGTTCGGCGGCCAAGCCTCGGCTGTACGCCTCCAGTGCGGTTTTCGCTGCCACATAGTGCAAGAACGGCGGGAAAGGCGGCCGGATCGCGGCGGTCGAGACGTGCACGATCGCGCCCGATCGGCGGTCCCGCATGCCCGGGGCGAGCAGCGCGTCCAGACGGATCGCGGCCAGCAGGTTCACCGACAGCGCGTCCTGCCATTCGTCGTCGGGAATGGCCAAGGCGCTCGGGTGCGGACGCGCGCCGCCCGCGTTGTGGACCAGCAGATCGACGCCGCCGAGGACTTCTTCAGCGGCGGACGCGATCGTCTGGGCGCCGGCCGGGGTGCGGACGTCGGCCTCGACGAAGGACGCCCCGTCCGGCACCGGCGCAGCGGAGCGGGCGGTGGTGAGCACGGTCGCGCCCGCAGCCAGCAATTGCGCCACGATCGCCGCGCCGATTCCGCGGGAACCGCCGGTGACGACCGCGCGCTTTCCCGCAATCCCGTAATCGGGCATGCCAATAAACCTCTCGATAATGGAGAAAGAACCGCCGCGAAGGAAAATGCGGCGAACACGTCCACCGTAGATCCGGAAAAGAGGCAAAGGCAAAGACCAAATGTCGGCGAGGCGGCATAGGGCCCGCCTATGCCCGCCTGTCCGGCGAAGCGCCGGAGACCAAGTAAAGTCGGACCCATGCCTCGGGTAGCTGCGATCGACTGTGGGACCAACTCCATCCGTCTGCTCGTCGCCGAGTTGACGCCGCGCCACGACGGCACGGTCGACCTGCGCGACCTGCACCGCGAGATGCGCATCGTGCGGCTCGGCCAGGGCGTCGACGCCACCGGCAGGCTCGCGCCGGAAGCGCTCGAGCGCACCCGCGCCGCGCTCGCGGACTACACCGTCGCCGCGCGGCGCAAGGGCGTCGAGAAGGTGCGCATGGTCGCCACCTCCGCGACGCGCGACGCGAGCAACCGCGACGAGTTCTTCGCGATGACCCGCGAAACGCTCGGCGTCGAGGCCGAGGTGATCAGCGGCGACGAGGAAGCCCGGCTGTCCTTCACCGGCGCGGTCGGCGAGCAGGACCCGGACGACGGGCCGTTCGTGGTCGTCGACGTCGGCGG
The DNA here is from genome assembly GCF_002796545.1 of Amycolatopsis sp. AA4. Taxonomy (GTDB): domain Bacteria; phylum Actinomycetota; class Actinomycetes; order Mycobacteriales; family Pseudonocardiaceae; genus Amycolatopsis. The sequence continues at coordinate 7,290,025 of NZ_CP024894.1, read as the reverse complement.
CGGCTCCACCGAACTCGTGCTCGGCACCTGGAACGGCCGCGAGGCCGAGGTGACCGCCGCGAAATCCGTCGACATCGGCTGCGTCCGGATCACCGAGCGTGCGCTGAAGGACGACCCGCCGACCGCCGACGAGATCGCCGCCGCCCGCGAACTGGCCCGCGGCATCCTCGCCGAGGCGTTCGACGTCGTGGACGTCGCGAAGGCCCGCACCTGGATCGGCGTCGCCGGCACCGTGACCACGTTGTCAGCCGTTTCGCTCGGCCTTCCCGAGTACGACTCCGAGCGCGTGCACCTGTCGAAGCTGACGCACGGCCAGATCGACGAACTCGCCGGGCAGCTCCTCGCGTCCGACCGCGCGACCCGCGCCGAGAATCCGGTGATCCACCCCGGCCGGGTCGACGTGATCGGCGGCGGCGCGGTCGTCGTCCAGGTGCTCGCGGAGGAACTCGCCGCGCGCGGTGGTCCGGACCAGCTGGTGGTCAGCGAGCACGACATCCTGGACGGGATCGCCTTGTCGCTCGCCTGAACGCTCCGCGACACCGAGATCACCGGGCGCGCATCCGGCGGCCAAACCCGTACCAAAACCACCGAAAGTCATCAAGCGCAGTTAGTTGTGAGCTGACCGGGTGATGAGCGGTGTTGTTATTCAGGTGCAACCCGGTGATCCGGTTACGAAGGGCTGATCCAGCTAGCCTCCATCTCGCTATTCGGACGCGAGAAACGGAGGGGACATGCGGGGTTCATCCAGGCTCTGGAGCGCGGCCGCGGTCGTGACAACCTTGTCGCTGCTCCTGACTGCCTGTGGGGGCGGCGGATCCAGCAGCGGGTCGTCGGGAGAAGCGGATCCGAACGGGACCTTCACGGTCTACGGGACGGAACCGCAGAACACGCTGATCCCCACGAACACCAACGAGCTCGGCGGTTCCAAGGCCGTCGACCCGATGTTCTCCGGTCTCGTCGCGTACAAGGGCGACAGCGGCGAACCGTTCAACCTGATGGCGGATTCGATCACCACGACCGATTCCAAGGTCTACGACATCAAGATCAAGCACGGCTGGAAGTTCCACGACGGCACCGAGGTCAAGGCGAAGAACTTCGTCGACGCCTGGAACTACGGGGCCAACTCGGCGAACGGCCAGATCAACAGCACGTTCTTCGAGAACATCCAGGGCTACGCCGACGTCCACCCGGCCGACAAGGCGGCGAAGCCGACCACGGACAAGATGTCCGGCCTGCAGGTCAAGGGCGACTACGAGTTCCAGGTGACGCTCGAAGCGCCGTTCTCGGTGTTCACCACCAAGATCGGCTACAGCGCGTTCGCGCCGCTGCCGGACTCCTTTTTCAAGGACCCCGACGCCTTCGCGAAGCACCCGATCGGCAACGGCCCGATGAAGTTCGTCAGCCGCACGCCGAACGTGGACATCAAGCTGACCCGGTTCGACGACTACCAGGGTCCGGACAAGGTCAAGTTCAAGGACCTGGACGTCAAGATCTACGCGAGCCAGGAAACCGCGTACCAGGACCTGCTGAGCAACAAGCTCGACTTCATCGAGACGCTGCCGCCGTCCGCGCTCACCGCGGAGAAGTACAAGACCGACCTCAAGGACAACCTGGTCACCGGGCACCTGCTGGGAATCAGCACGATCGCGGTGCCGTACTACGTGCCCGGCTACAACAACCTCGACCTGCGCCGGGCGATCTCGATGGCGATCGACCGCGCGCAGATCACCAAGACGGTCATGCACGACACCTACGTGCCGGCGGACAGCTATGTCTCGCAGGGCATCGCGGGCTTCCGTCCCGGCGTGTGCGGCGAGTACTGCAAGTTCAACCCGGAGAAGGCGAAGGAACTCTTCGCGAAGTCCGGGTTCAAGGGCAAGCTCACCATCGCGTCGAACGCCGACGGCGGCCGCAAGGAACCGCTGGTGGCCGCGTGCAACAGCATCAAGAACACCCTCGGCGTCGAATGCGATTTCGTTCCGGCGACCGACTTCGGCCAGTGGCGCAGCATCGTGACCGGGCACAAGCTGACCGGCATGGGCCGTTCCGACTGGTCGGCGGACTATCCGTCCATTGAGGACTTCCTCAACCCGCTGTACCGGACCGGGGCCTCGTCGAACGACTCGACGTACTCCAACCCGCAGGTCGACGCTCTGCTGAAGCAGGCCGACTCGACGGCGGACAAGGACGCCGCGGTCAAGCTGTACCAGCAAGCCGAGGACTTGATCGCGAAGGACCTGCCCTCGATCCCGGTGTGGGACGAGAAGGGCGTCGCGGCCAAGTCGAAGCACACGAAGACCGTGGTCCTCGACTTCCGCCGCCGCGCGGACTACTCGTCGGTCGAGGTCCTCAAGAAGTGATGCGCTGACTCGTCCGTTCCCACCACGCGGCTCGTGAGTGTTCGCGCAGGCCACAAGCCGGCGCGGGCACTCACGAGCCCGGCGCGCACTCCTAGGAACCACGCATGATCCGCTACGTCCTGCGTCGCCTGCTCCAGCTGATCCCGGTGTTCTTCGGCACCACCTTCCTGATCTACGCACTGGTGTGGGCCGTGCCCGGGGACCCGTTCTCCGGAAAATGCGGGCAGCAAGCCTGTCCGCAGGCCTATATCGACCTGATGACCGAGAAGTTCCACCTCAACGACAACCTGATCGTCCAGTACTTCAAATACCTCGGGAGCCTGTTCAGCGGCGACTGGGGCGAGACGTTCAACGGCTCCTCGGTCGGCGACATGATCGCCACGTCCTACCCGATCACGCTGCGCCTCGCGCTCGTCGCGGTGCTCATCGAGGCGGTCATCGGCCTCACCGCCGGGGTGCTGACCGGCTTGCGCGGCAAGGGTTTCCTCGACAACCTGGTGCTGGTCTCGACGACGTTCCTGATCTCGCTGCCAGTGTTCGTCACCGCGATCGTGCTGCAGATCGTGCTCGGCGTGAACCTGGGCATCATCGACGCCAGCGTCTCGGACGATCCGAGCATCGGCGAGCTGATCGTGCCCGGCATCGCGCTCGGCAGCCTGTCGATGGCTTATGTCGCGCGGCTGACGAGAACGTCGATCGCGGAGAACCGGCACGCCGACTACATCCGCACCGCCATCGCCAAGGGACAGCCCAACAGCCGGGTCATCGGCATTCACCTGCTGCGCAACTCGGTGATCCCGGTACTGACCTTCCTGGGCACCGACCTCGGCGCGCTGATGGGCGGCGCGATCGTGACCGAGGGCGTGTTCAACATCAACGGTCTCGGCGGGCTGATCTTCCGCGGCCTCCAGAACCGGGAAAGCGCGACCGTCGTCGGCGTCGTCGTGCTGCTGGTGGTGGTGTATCTGCTGATGAGCCTGATCGTGGACCTGCTCTACGCCGTTCTCGACCCGAGGATCCGTTATGACTGACCCGAATCTCGTCGGCGGCGGAGGGGTCGACGCGGCACAGCTGTCGCATGTGGACAGCTCGGCCGACGCCGGCCCGAAGAAACCGCGCAGTCTGTGGGGCGACGCGTGGCGGCAGCTGCGCCGCAAGCCGACGTTCGTCATCTCCGCGTTGATCATCCTGCTGGTCGTGCTGATCGCGATCGCGCCGGGGCTGTTCTCGCACCGTCCGGCCGGGTACAGCGACCTGACCCACGCCAACGAGGGCCCGTCCGCGGACGCCTGGTTCGGCTACGACAACCAGGGCTACGACGTCTACGCGCGGACCATTTACGGGGCGAGGGCGTCGCTTCTGGTCGGCGTTTTCGCGACGCTGTTGACTGTCCTTTTCGGATCGCTGATCGGCATCGTCGCTGGCTATTACGGCCGGATCGTCGACAGCCTGCTCTCGAGGCTCGGCGACATCTTCGCCGGTCTTCCGTTCGTGCTCGGCGCGATCGTCATCCTGACCACGTTCAACGCGCCCGGCACGAATCCCGGGCAGGTCACCATCATCGTGCAGGTAGTGTGCTCGATCGCGGTGCTGACCTGGCCGGTGGCGATGCGCATCATGCGGTCCGCGACGTTGGTGGCCAAGCAGCTGGACTACGTGAAGGCGGCCCGCGCGCTCGGTGCGAGCACTCCGCGGATCGTGTTCCGGCACCTGCTGCCGAACACGCTCGCGCCGGTGCTCGTGTACGCCACGATCGCGCTCGGCGCGGCTATCGGGGCCGAGGCGACGCTGGCGTACCTCGGCATCGGCGTGCGGCCGCCGGTGGTGTCGTGGGGCGTCATGATCAGCGACGCGCGCGACTACTTCCGCGCGGTCCCGCACATGCTCCTGTTCCCCGGTGCGTTCGTCACCATCACCGTGCTCGCGTTCGTGATGCTCGGCGACGGTATCCGCGACGCGCTCGACCCGAAGTCGAGGTAGCCGCAATGTCCACAGTGTCCAGTTCACCTGGTCCGACGGCGGAGAACGAACTGCTGCTCGAGGTCGAAGACCTGCACGTGGAGTTCCGCACCTCCGACGGCGTGGCCAACGTGCTCAACGGAGTCGGGTACTCGGTGCACGCCGGGGAAACCCTTGCCGTGCTCGGCGAATCGGGCTCCGGCAAGAGCGTCACCGCGCAGACCATCATGGGAATCCTCGACACCCCGCCGGGTGTGATCACCGCCGGTTCGATCCGTTATCGCGGCGAGGACTTGCTCACCGCGTCGGCGGACCGGCGGCGGGAGGTGCGCGGCGCGGAGATCGCGATGATCTTCCAGGACGCGCTTTCGGCGCTGAACCCGGTGTTCACCGTCGGATTCCAGATCGAGGAGCAGCTGCGGGTCCGGCTGGGCATGTCCAAAAAGGACGCGCGCAAGCGGGCGATCGAACTGCTCGACCTGGTGCGGATCCCGGCGGCGGAGCGGCGGGTGAAGGACTACCCGCACCAGTTCTCCGGCGGGATGCGGCAACGCGCGATGATCGCGATGTCACTGGCGCTCGACCCGGATCTGCTCATCGCGGACGAGCCGACGACCGCGCTCGACGTGACCGTGCAGGCGCAGATCATGGACCTGCTCGCGGACATCCAGCGGGAACGGCGGATGGGGCTCGTCCTCATCACGCACGACCTCGGTGTGGTCGCGGAGGTCGCGGACCGGATCGCGGTGATGTACGCGGGGCGGATCGTGGAGCAGGCCGACGTGCGGGAACTGTTCAGCTCGCCGGGGCATCCCTACACCGCCGCGCTGATGGATTCGCTGCCCCGGCTCGACCTCAAGGGACAGACCCTGGAAACGATCAAGGGCCTGCCGCCGAGCCTGCTCGACATTCCGTCCGGATGTCCGTTCCATCCGCGCTGCAAGCGGGCTGAGCAGCGGTGCCGCGACGAGCGGCCGTCCTCGCACGCGCTCGGGTTCGGCCGGGTCAGCGCGTGTCACTTCGCCGAGGAGGTGGTGGAGAGCCGTGGGTGAGCCGATTCTGAGCGTGCGCGAGCTGGTCAAGCATTTCCCGGTGCGCGCGGGCGTGTTGTTCAAGAAGACGATCGGGCAGGTCAAGGCCGTTGACGGCGTGTCCTTCGACCTGCAGCCGGGCGAAACCCTCGGCGTGGTCGGGGAATCCGGCTGCGGCAAGTCGACGCTCGCTCAGGTGCTGATGCGCCTGGAGGAGCCGACCAGCGGCAGTGCGACGTTCGAGGGGCGCGACCTGTTCAAGGCGCGCGGAGCGGAACTGCGGCGCATGCGCCGGGAAATCCAGATCGTGCTGCAGGATCCGTACACGTCGCTGAATCCGCGGATGACCGTCGGCGACATCGTCGGCGAGCCGTTCGAGATCCACACCGATGTCGCGCCGAAGGGTTCGCGGGCGAAGAAGGTGCAGGAGCTGCTGGAGGTGGTCGGGCTCAACCCCGAGCACGTGAACCGGTATCCGCACCAGTTCTCCGGCGGGCAGCGGCAGCGCATCGGGATCGCGCGGGCGCTGGCGTTGCGGCCCAAGGTGATCATCTGCGACGAGCCGGTGTCCGCTTTGGACGTTTCGATCCAGGCGCAGGTGATGAACCTGCTCGGGGAACTGCAGGGCGAGTTCGGACTGTCCTATGTGTTCATCGCGCACGACCTCTCGGTGGTGCGGCACCTGTCCACCCGGGTCGCGGTGATGTACCTCGGCAAGATCGTCGAAATCGGCACCGAGGACGAGATTTACGAGCGACCGTCCCATCCGTACACCCAGGCGTTGCTGTCGGCGGTGCCGGTCGCCGACCCGGCGGTGCGCGGGCAGCGGCAGGTGATCCGGCTGGAGGGTGACGTGCCGAGCCCGATCGATCCGCCGTCGGGTTGCCGTTTCCGGACGCGGTGCTGGAAAGCCGCCGACATTTGCGCGACGGAGACGCCGAAGCTCGAACCGCGGACCGACGGGCATCTGTCGGCTTGTCACTTCGCCGAGGTGAAGTCGGTGGTTCCGTAACGAGGCGATTCCTCCGGTTTGCCGATTGCCGCACGCAGTGTCCGCTATGTACGTTGCAGTGTCGGTTTTCGTGAGGAGGACTCGTGAAAAGACCAAGATTGCTCGCAGTGGCACTCGCGGTGCCATTGTTCGGTGCGGTGTCCGGCGTCGCCGTTGGAGCGGCGTCGGCCCAACCGGCTGGACCGGTAACGGAATTCAGCGTCCTGGCGCGGGACGGCCAGAGCGTCGCCGCCGCGCAGCAGGCCGTGCGCGACGCGGGCGGCACGATCGTCGCGACCAACACCGCCGTCGGGCTCATCACCGCCACCGCGCCCGCTTCCGGCTTCGCTGAGCGGGTTTCGGCCAACCGAGCGGTATTCGGTGCGGCGAAGGCGAAAGCGATCGGCAGCGCGCCGAAGGCGGGCAAGAAGGAGAAGCCGGACGCGGTCGAGAAGGAAGGCCGCGGCAGCGTGTCGCGCAAGGCAGCGGCGAACAAGGCGGTCGGCACCGACCCGCTGGACGACCAGCTCTGGGGCCTCAAATCGACCCGCTCCGACCTCGCGCGCACCAAACAGGCGGGCGACAAGCGGGTGAAGGTCGGCATCATCGACACCGGCGTCGACGGCAGTCACCCGGACATCGCGCCGAACTTCGACAAGGCCGATTCGCGCAACTTCACCAAGGACATCGTCGCGGACGTCAACGGCACCGTGGTGGACGGGCCGTGCGAATACCGCGGCTGCGTCGACCCGGTGGACCACGACGACAACGGCCACGGAACGCACGTCGCCGGCACGATCGCCGCGGCTGCCAACGGATTCGGCGTGTCCGGCGTGGCGCCGAACGTGACGCTGGTGAACGTCCGCGCGGGTCAGGATTCCGGATACTTCTTCCTGCAGCCGACGGTCGACGCGCTGACGTATTCCGGCGACGCGGGACTCGACGTCGTCAACATGAGCTTCTACGTGGACCCGTGGCTGTACAACTGCCGTTCGAACCCGGCGGATTCGGCCGTGGAGCAAGCGGAACAGCGCACGATCATCGAAGCGACCACGCGGGCGTTGAACTACGCGCACGGCAAGGGCGTGACGATGGTGGTCGCGCTCGGCAACCAGCACGACGAGCTGGCCGCGCCGCACGACGACGTCACGAGCCCGGACTATCCGGCGAACGGGACTCATCCGCGCAAGATCGACAATTCCTCGTGCTTCTCGCTGCCGGTCGAAGGTCCGCACACCATCGGGGTCGGCTCTTTCGGGCCGACGCAGGCGAAGGCGGATTACTCGAACTACGGGACCGAGCAGATCTCCGTTTCCGCGCCGGGCGGCTACTTCCGTGACGGTTACGGCACGCCGTGGTACCGGACGGTGGAGAACGAGATCCTGTCGACGTACCCGCGCAATGTCGGTGTGGCAGAAGGGAACATCGACGCGGCGGGCAATGTGACTCCGGCCGGCGTCGCGCTCGGCGTGCAGAAGGCGACGGCACCGGACGGCCGGGTCGGCTATTACCAGTGGCTGCAAGGGACGTCGATGGCCGCTCCACACGCGACCGGGGTCGCGGCGCTGATCATTTCCCAGTACGGCAAGAAGACCGGACATTCGGTTTCGATGGATCCGGATGCGGTGCAGCGGGTGCTGGAAGGCACGGCCGCGCCGATCGCGTGCCCGGTGCCGCGGACGGTCGATTACCTCAAGGAGGGCCGCGACGCTTCGTTCACGGCGACCTGCGTTGGTGACGCGTCGTTCAACGGGTTCTACGGACATGGTGCGGTGGACGCCTATTCCGCGGTGACGCGGGGTTCGGCGTTCCTGCGCTGATCGAGCGGCGGTGGGGCGGGTTGTTCCGCCTCACCGCCTATTTCAGTGTCGGCGCAGCAGGTCGGTGATCTTGTCGGCGGCTTGTTGTTGTTGCGGGGTGAGCGTTCGGGTCGAGTTCGCTTCGGCGGCGCAGAATTTGTCGGTCGCCGGACGGACGCCGTGCGCGAGATAATCGATGACGGCGTTGAAGCCGCAGCTGTTCAGATAGGGGAGACCGACGCCGTGGCCGCCTTGGTCCACAGTGACCATTCGTGCTCGGCCACCGAACGCTTCGCGCGTGTCGAACGCGCCGGACAGCGGGGTCGCCGGGTCGCGCATATTCTGGACCAGCAACAGGTTCGACGGTCCCTGGTCGCTGAACTGGACTGCCGATTCCTTCGGCGGGTAAGGCCAGAATGCGCACGGCCAGATGTTCCTGGTCGCGCCGCCGAGCATCGGATAGGCGGCCCGGTCGTGCGCGACGTTCCGCTGATAGGTCGAAATCTGCCGGGGCCACGCGTGGTCCCCGCACACTACCGAAAGCATCGTGCCGACCTCGCTCTGCACCGGACCTTCTGTGCCCGGCAACGCGTCAGGCGGGGGAGTCTGCCCGGCGAGGAGGGTTTGCCACAGCTGCGCCAGCCGCGGGAATGCCGTGGTCTGGTAGGTGAAGCTGTGGGTCACCAAGCGGAAAAGGGAACCGTCGAGTCCGCCGAGCGGGTGCTGGTCGAGTTGGTCCGCGAGTTTGAAGAAGTTCGCGGTGACTTCCGCGGGAGTCGCGCCGAGGCCGTAACATGGATTGCGTGCCGCGGCCCATTTTGCGAAGTCCGGGAAGCGGTCTTGCATTCCTTCGCCGAAACGCCGGGCTGCGGTGATGTCGTAGCCATCCGGCCCGAGCACGCTGTCTAGGACGACGCGGTCGGTCCGGTCTGGGAACAGCGAGGCGTACACGCCGCCGAGGTAGGTGCCATATGAGAGGCCGAAGTAGGAGATCTTTGCCTCGCCGAGTGCGGCGCGGATCTGGTCCATGTCGCGCGCGGTGTTCGCGGTGGTGAGGTACGGCAGGAGCGGCGCGGAAGCCGAATCGGCGCATTTCTGCGAGACCTGCTTGCTCTCCGCTGCGGATTCCACGACTTCGGCCGGATTGTGCGCATACTTCGGCGCGATCGTCAGCTGCTCCGGTGTGAGATTGCAGCTCACCGGAGTGCTGTGGTCGACGCCGCGCGGGTCGAAGCCGATCAAGTCGTACTCGGCCAGCAGACTCGCCGGGAGGCCGAGCTGGGTCAGCTGCGACGGGAAGGCGAGGCCGGGGCCGCCGGGTCCGCCCGGGTTGAACAGCAGTACTCCGCGCCGTTTCGCCGGATCGCTGCTGGGCAGCCGGGAGATTTCGACCTTGATCTTCTTGCCGTTCGGATTCCGGTAATCCAACGGCACTTCCAGCGACGCGCACTGCAGCGCCGGGGAAGCGACGTCGGCCGGGCACTTGCCCCAGTTCACCGCGGATCTCGCGGGAGCGGCGGACGCTGGGGGCGCCGTCACCGTCAACGCCGCGGTGGCGAGTACGAGAAGTACGTGTTTCCGCACGGTTGTCCTTTCCGCGATGGACAAACGGCGGTGGGACGGGAAGGCCGCCCCACCGCCGCTCATCGTCGGTTCAGTACTGCCGCAGCAGATCCGTGATCTTGTCGGCGGCCTGCTTTTGCTGTGGAGTAAGCGATCGCGTGACATTCGCTTCGGCACCGCAGAATTTGTCGGTGTCCGGCCGGGTTCCGTGCACCAGATAGTCCGTGACAGCGGCGAATCCGCAGCTGTTCAGGTACGGGAGTCCGACACCGTGCCCGCCCTGGTCGACCGTGACCATCCGGGCGCGGTCGCCGAACGCCTCGCGCGTGTCGAGCGCGCCGGACAGCGGGGTCGCCGGATCGCGCAGGTTCTGGACCAGCAACAGGTTCGCCGGTCCCTGGTCGCTGAACTGCACTGGCGGTTCGAGCGGCTGGCTCGCCCAGTGCGCGCACGGCCAGACGTTCGCGGTCGCGCCGCCGAGCATCGGATACTTGACCCGGTCGTGCGCGACATTGCGCTGATAGGTCGAGATCGACCGCGGCCAGGCGTTGTCCCCGCACAGCACCGAGATCATGGTGCCGCGCTGGCTCTGTTCCGGACCGGCGGCGGGCAGCCGCAGCGAGTCCGCCGGGGAAGCCTGGTCGTGGAGAAGGGCTTGCCACGTCTGCGCCAGCTTGGGGAAGCTCAGCGTCTGGTAGGTCAGGCCATGCGTTCCCAGCCGGAAGAGCGAGCCGTCGATGCCCCCGACCGGGTGCTGGTCAAGCTTGTCCGCGAGTTTGAAGAAGTTCGCGGTGACCTCGGCGGGAGTGGTGCCGAGACCGTAGATCGAGTTGCGTACCGCGGCCCATTTCGCGAAGTCGGGGAAGCGGTCCTGCATCCCCTCGCCGAAGCGCCGTGCCGTGGTGACGTCGACCCCGGTCGGTCCGACGACGCTGTCGAGGACGACGCGGTCGGTCCGGTCTGGGAACAGCGTGGCGTACACGCCGCCGAGGTACGTGCCATATGAGAGGCCGAAGTAGGAGATCTTTGCCTCGCCGAGCGCGGCCCGGATCTGGTCCATGTCGCGCGCGGTGTTCGCCGTGGTGAGGTACGGCAGGATCGGCGCGGAAGCCGAATCGGCGCATTTCCGCGCGATCTGCTTCGCGGTCGCCGAGGCCTGGACGACTTCTTCGCGTTTGTGCGCGTACTTGGGCACGATGACCAGTTGCTCGGGACTCAGGTCGCAGCTCACCGGGGTACTGTGGCCGACCCCGCGCGGGTCGAAGCCGATCAGGTCGTACTCGGCGAGCAAGCTGGCCGGCGCCCCGAGGTTCGCCCAAGTCAGCGGGAAGGCCAGCCCGGGACCGCCGGGTCCGCCCGGGTTGAACAGCAGCACGCCGCGCCGTTTGGCGGGTTCGGCGCTGGGCAGCCGGGAGATGGCGACGCTGATCTTCTTCCCGTCCGGATGCCGGTAGTCCAGCGGCACTTCGAGCGACGCGCACTGCAGCGCCGGGGAAGCGACGTCGGCTGGGCACGCACCCCAGTTCACCGCGGATTTCGCGGGCGAGGCGTGCGCCGGAGCGGCGGTCGCGGTCAGCGCGGCGGCCGCCAGTACGACGAGCATATGCTTTCGCACAGTTTTCCGTCCTTTGCCGAGATCAAGCGAACTCAGGAAACTGAGGGGAAAGGGCACGAAATCATGCGGTGCTCGCGGACGCGGCGGCTCGGCTGCCGGTCCGGCCGACGTCCGGCCGCGTCGTCGCGGACCCGTCGACGATCGAGAGCGAGGCCGACGTTACTCCGATCTCCTCGGCGCCGGAAGGGGTTTCAGCGGCGCGGTTCCCAGCGGAATAGCCGCCTCGCCAGCGTAACGCTGAGAATCAGCCACGCCGCGATCGGACCGAGCAGGACCAGCGAGTCGGCGGTCGAAGTACCGCCATTCCAGGAATTCAATACGAGTTCGGTGGCCGCGCCGCCGGGCAGAAGTCGTTTCAGCAGGGACAGCTGTTCGGTTCCGGTGATTCCGATCCAACTTGCCACCGCGAGGACCGCGAGCGTGATCGGCAGCGTGGTGACCTGCGCGTGCTCCGGGGAGTTCGTGAGGCCGGCCGTGGCCAGGCCGAGTGCGACCATCATGGCGATGGTGCCGGCCACCGCGACGACCAGCAGCAGCGGGTTCTTCGGCGGGGCGGTGACCGCGCCGAGTACGGCGAGGATGGCCCCGACCTGGATCGTGGTGATCGCGGTGACCGGCAGGAGCAGGCCGACGAGAATGCCGGAGTCGCTCGCCGCCGTAGAGCGGAGGCGTTTGAGGAAAAGGTTCTGCCGTCGTGCGGCGAGAGTGGTGACGGTGGTGGTGTACAAACCGATCGCCGTGATGAAGAAAAGCGTCAGCGCCGCGATATAGCCGAGGCTGCCGAGTTTGGCGAAGGTTTCGTGCCGGGAAATGAAGAAAGCGCTGAACGCGACGGGCAGGATCAGTGACGTGACCAAGACCAGTCGATTTCGGAAGAGCTGGATCAGTTCGCCACGGGCGATCGACAGCATGGGAAAGCCTTTCGGGGACTACGTGTTGCTGATGGCGCGGAAGACGTCGTCGAGCCGGGTCGGTCCGGCTTCCAGTTCGGCGAGCTCCACCGCGCGGTCCTGAGCCCAGCCGAGCAAGGTGTGCAGGTCTTTCTGCAGGCCGAAGGTCTCGATGAGGAAGCGGCCGTCCTCCTCGCGAGTCGCTTGCAGCGGCGGTACCGGCGCGTGCGGCGGAAGTCCAAAGCGGATGGTCGCGGGCAGCGTCCGGGTCAGCTCGGCGACGGTGCCTTCGCGGTTGAGAGTGCCCTGGTGCATGAGCCCGATGCGATCGGCGCGCTGCTGTGCTTCCTCGAGGTAATGCGTGGTCAGGACGATGGTGGTGCCCTCCTCGCGGAGCCGGTCCACCGCGGTCCACAGCGCGTCGCGCGACTGGATGTCCAGACCAGTGGTCGGCTCGTCGAGAAAGACCAGGTCCGGCGTCCCGTAGACGGCGGTCGCGAAGTCGAGCCGCCGCTTCTCGCCGCCGGAGAGTTGCGAGACCCGGGTGGCGGCTTTGCGCGTGAGGTCGGCGATGCCGAGCAGCTGTTCGACGTTGTCGCCACGGTGGGTCAGGCTGCCGATCAACCGGATGGATTCGCGCACGGTCAGGTCCGGTGAGAAGCCGCTCTCCTGCAGCATGATCCCCATCCGGGGACGCACGGAAGCGCGGTCGCGCGGGTCTTTCCCGAAGACGCGCACGGTGCCGGAGCTGGGTTTCCGGTGACCCTCGACGGTCTCCAGGGTCGAGGTCTTCCCGGCGCCGTTCGTGCCGAGCAGCGCGTACAGTTCGCCGCGCGCGACCTGGAACGACAGATCGCGCACGGCCGGGAAATCGCCGTAGGTGAGGTTCAGCCGGTCGACTTCGATGACTGGAGTCGTGGACATGCTCCGATTCCAGCCGGATCCGCTGACCGGGAGTAGTGCGGCCACGTCAGCCGAACACATGACGCTGCGTCACTGGTGGGCCTTGATCGGCTGCGGCATGCTGGGGCCGAACCGCCCGGCCGAACCTGGAGCACCATGACCGAGATCCGTCCGCCGCGGCCCCGCCGGATGTCGTGGTCCGGCGACGCGGTCCAGTACCGGCTGCGGCGGCTCAACCTCGTCACGGTGATGCCGCCGCTGCTGGTGGTCGGAGTGCTGCTGATCATCGTCAGCAGCCGGACCTGGTGGCACGTCGGCATCCAGGTGGCCGGGCTGCTGGCCGCGATCGCCACCGCCGAACGCTGGACCGCGGGCGACTTCGTCCGCACCGCGCGCCCGTGCCTGGTGCTCACCGCGTTCGTCTGGCTCGCCGGCGCGCTGGGCAACAGCCCCATGGCGTTCTACGGGCTGAGCATGGTCGGATCGTTCCTCATTCCGCCGCTGCCACGGCACCGGTTCGCCGCGCTGGTCGGCTTCGCCGTGCTGACCGGCGCGATCGGCTCCGCCACCCTGCTGCTGCACCACGACCATCTCGGCCCGCGAGTGCTGTCCTACGTGGTGACCCCGGCGGTCGGCTCGGTGCTGTCGACCCTGCTGATGTTCGCCAGCCAGAAGCTCTACGACCTCGTCGCGGAACTGGAAGAGTCCAGGGGGAAGGAAGCCGAACTGGCGGTGGTCCGGGAGCGCGTCCGGTTCGCCAGCGAGCTGCACGACATCCAGGGGCACACGTTGCACGTGGTCAAGCTGAAAGTCGCGCTCGCCGAGAAGCTGCTGCACCGGGATCTCGAACGGGCGCAAGAGGAATTGCGCGAGGTGCATTCCCTGGTCGGCGAAACCATCTTGCAGACCAAGGAACTCGCGTACGCGCAGCGACGGCTCAATCTGTCCGCGGAGCTGGAGAACGCGAAGAACCTCTTCGAAGCGGCGGGAATTCACGTGCGGATCGATCGGCTCGGACCGGTCGGCTCGGGGGCGGACGAGTTGCTCGGGCAAGTGCTGCGCGAGACGACCACGAACATCCTCCGGCACGCGCAGGCCCGGCAGGTGCGGATCACGTTGACCGAAGCGGGGATCAGCATCGTCAACGACGGTGCTCCGGAGGCCGAGGAACCGGTGCTGAGTGGACTGTCCACATTGGCGGACCGGCTGGCGGATCAGGGCGGAGAGTTGACAGTGGAGCAGAAAGACGGCCGGTTCGTGACGGCCGCCGCCTTCCCGGAGAAGGTGCCGCGATGACGACGGTGGTGCTTGCCGACGACGAAGTCTTGCTCCGTAAAGCGATGGCGGCGTTGTTGCCGATGGAAGACGAGATCACCGTGCTGGCCGAGGCGGAAGACGGCGAGGAGGCGGTGCGGGCCACCGTGGAGCATCGGCCGGACGTGCTGGTGATCGACCTGGAGATGCCCACTGTGGACGGACTGGACGCGGTCGCGCGGATCCGGCGGGAGCGGCCGGAGCAGGTGATCCTGATGCTGACCCGGCACGCGCGGCCGGGCGTGCTGCGCAAAGCGCTGAAGCTCGGGGTGCAGGGATTCGTCAGCAAATCCGCGGAACCGGCGCATATCGCCGCGGTGATCCGGACGCTGGACGAGGGCAAACGCTGGATCGACCCGGACGTCTCGGCGCTCGCGGTAGTGGACGACTGTCCGTTGACCGTGCGGGAAATCGACGTGCTGCGGGCGACTCGGGAGGGGTACTCGGTCGCGGATATCGCGACGCGGCTGCACTTGGCGGCGGGGACCGTGCGGAATTACCTGTCGAACGCGATGCAGAAAACGCAGACGCGGACGCGGCACGAGGCGGCGCGGTACGCCCGGGAGCACGACTGGTTGTGAGTGCCTATGCCGGTTCTAACCGGCATAGGCACTCACGAGGTCAGCGGTTGGACGCCTTCTTCACGAACTTGCCCAGGTCCTTCGACTGCTGCACCCGCGACGGTTCGTGCACGTACATCATGTGCCCGGCCGGGTAGTAAGCCGTGTCGATGTTCTCCCGCAGCTCCTCCGGAATCTTCAGCTGCGAGAGCACATACTCGGACGCGAAGTACGCTGTCGCGCCGTCGTAGTGTCCGAAGGCAACGTGGACCTGCAGGTGCGGGTTGGCCCGCATCGCCGCGCTCAGCGTGTCCACAACGGACACCGAACGGCCCTCGAACTCCTTGTAGGACCAGGCCTTGAACACCTCAGTGGAGAGGATCTCGTACGGCAGGTCGTTCTCGTAGCCGAGCTCGGCGCGCACGTAGTGGTTGAACCCGGCCGAGTAAGCGCCGATGATCCGCGACACCGAGGGGTCGTCGCTCATGTGCTCGACGCCGCCGTCCGGCTCCCAGGTGGTGAACCGGCCGTCCATCCGGCCGACGGTCTTGCCCTGGTCGCGCAACAGCTCGGTGAAGAACCGGATGTGCTCGATCCGCAGGTTCACCCGGTCCACATAGGACTCGCTGAGCCCGGTGAGCGACGCCAGCGTCTGCACCGCCTCGGTGCGGTCCTGAGTGGACAGCCGCGCGCCGCGGGAAAGCGCCCACGGCAGTTCCTTCGAGGCGAAGTCCTCGGCGTCGGCGAGCACGTCGTCGAGCGGACGGTCGCCGTGGCGGCCGTGGTAGTGCGCGATCGCCGCGTACGTGGGCAGGAACAGCGAGTACGGCAGGTCGTTGCCCTCGTGGAAACGCAGCGTGCCGAGGTCCAGCACGGACGAGATGAGCATCAAGCCGTTGAGGTACAGGCCGTAGCGCTCCTGCAGGTGCCCGGCCAGCGCGGCCGCGCGCAGCGTGCCGTACGACTCGCCGGCCAGGAACTTCGGCGACAGCCAGCGCTGGTTGCGCGAAACCCACAGCCGGATGATCTCCGCGACCGATTCGACGTCGCCCTGGAAACCGGTGTACGGCTGGGATTCGCCGCCTTCGGTCACCCGCGAGTAACCGGTCTGGACCGGGTCGATGAACACCAGGTCGCTGTGCGCGAGCAGGCTTTCCGGGTTGTCCTCGAGCCCGTACGGCGGCGGCACCGGGTCGTTGACGTCGCCGGACAGCACCCGGCGCGGTCCGAGCAGGCCCATGTGGAGCCAGATGCTGGAGGAACCGGGGCCGCCGTTGAAGGCGAAGGTGACCGGTCGCGTGCCGGGGTCGGCGTCGTCCAGGGTGTAGGCGGTGAGGAAAACCTCGGCCTTGGCCTGGTAGCCCTCGGACTTGCCGTCCTTCTTGACCTCTTGGCGGAGCACGATCCGGCCGGTCTGGGCGGTGTAGGCGAGCTTGCGCCGCTTGACGGTGAGCGTGTGCTGCGTCGTGACGAGGTCGTCGACGGGCTCCGCCGCCTTCGTCTCCTCGTCCTTGGTCTTCTCGGCGGTCTCGTCCGCGGTGGTGTCGGCCATGGCCCCAACCTATCCCGCGTTACCGTGGCAGCACACCAAGCGGAGGAGATCGATGCGCACGTTCGCCGGCCTCGACGCACAGCTGGTGCAGTGCCGCGCGTGCCCGCGGCTCGTCGCCTGGCGCGAGGGCGTGGCCGGGACGAAGGCCGCGTTCGCCGGGGAGCGGTACTGGGCGCGGCCGGTGCCCGGTTTCGGCGCGGAGGACGCCGCGCTCGCCGTGGTCGGGCTCGCGCCGTCCGCGCACGGGGCGAACCGCACCGGCCGGATGTTCACCGGCGATCCGTCCGGCGACTTCCTCTTCCGCGTGCTGTACGAGGTCGGGCTCGCGTCCCAGCCGGTGTCCGCGGCGATCGGAGACGGGCTCACGCTGCGCGGCACCCGGCTCGTCTCGCCGGTCCGCTGCGCGCCGCCGGAGAACAAGCCCACCCCCGCTGAGCGGGACACCTGCCGGCACTGGCTGGCCGACGAACTGGACCTGCTGCGGCCGACCCTGCGCTCGATCGTCGTGCTCGGCGCGTTCGGCTGGCAGGCGCTGCTGCCAGTGCTTTCGGCCGCGGGCTGGCCGGTGCCGCGGCCGCGGCCGGCCTTCGCGCACGGTGCTCGGGTGCAGTTCGGTGACCTGGCGGTATTCGGCTGTTACCACGTGTCACCGCGCAATGTCCAGACCGGCCGTGTGACACAGCCCATGGTGGTGACCGCGTTCACCGCCGCGGCCTCGGCGGCGGGCCTCATCTGAATCGTGACAACCAGCGTGGCGATGCTGGTCACAGCGGGGTGGGGTACCCGAGCGGAGCCGCTTCGGAAGTGCGACTATAGGTACATGGCTGCTGCGAAGTCGGAACCGACTCGGATCCTCGTCCTCGGTGGTGGATACGTCGGCCTGTACACCGCGTACGGGCTTCAGAAGATGCTGCGCGCCAACGAGGCCTCCGTGACCGTCGTTGACCCGCAGCCGCACATGACCTACGCCCCGTTCCTGCCCGAGGCGGCGGCCGGCGCGATCGAGCCGCGGCACGTGGTCGTGCCGCTGCGCCGCGTGCTGAAGCGCTGCCACGTGCTGACCGCGCGGGTCACGAAGATCGAGAACGAGCGCAAGTCCGTCACGGTCGAGGCCGCCGACGGCCACATCGAGACGCTGAACTACGACGTGCTCGTGGTCGCGCTCGGCGCCGTCGCGCGGATCCTGCCGATCCCCGGCCTCGCCGAGGAGGGCATCGCCTTCAAGACCATCGGCGAAGCGATCTACCTGCGCAACCACATCATGACCAAGCTGGACGAGGCCGCCAGCACGCTCGACCCCGAGCTGCGCAAGCGCCTGCTCACGTTCACCGTGGTCGGCGGCGGGTTCGCGGGCATCGAGGCGCTGGCCGAGCTCGAGGACATGACCCGCTTCGCGGTCGAGAACTACTACCCGAACATCAAGCCGGCGGACATCCGCTGGGTGATGGTCGAGGCGGCCGGGCGGATCCTGCCCGAGGTGCGCGAGACGCTCGGCGTGTACACGGTGCAGCAGCTGGAGAAGCGCGGCATCGAGGTCTACCTGTCGACCGCGGCGAAGTCGTTCGAAAACGGCCACGTCGTGCTCTCGGACGGCACCGAGTTCGACACCGACACGATCATCTGGACCGCGGGCGTGAAGGCCAACCCGGTCCTCGCGAGCTCGGACCTGCCGCTCGACAAGCGCGGCCGCGTCGAGGCCACCGCGGCGATGCAGGTGGTGGGCCACCCGGACGTGTGGACCGCGGGCGACAACGCGGCCATCCCGGACCTCTCGCGCACCGAGCAGGACCCGACGGCGACCTGCCCGCCGAACGCCCAGCACGCGGTCCGCCAGGCCCGCCTGCTGGCGAAGAACATCATCAAGGTGATCCGCGGCGGACAGCCGAAGGACTACTACCACAAGAACCTGGGCGCGGTCGCGAGCCTCGGCCTGCACAAGGGCGTGGCGGACGCGCTGAACCTGAAGATCAAGGGCTTCCCGGCGTGGCTCTTCCACCGCGCCTACCACCTCAAGGCGATGCCGACGTGGAACCGCAAGATCCGCATCCTGTTCGACTGGATGCTGGGCGGGCTGTTCCGCCGCGAGGTCATCTCGCTGGGGCAGATCAACAACCCGAAGGAAGAGTTCAATCGGGCCAGCAAGGGCTGAGTCTCTTTCGGCGAAGCCGGGTCGTCTTCGGGCGGCCCGGCTTTGTCGTGTGGTGGGGTGGGTTCGCTAGGGTGGGTGGGCCCCCGTAGCCCAATTGGCAGAGGCAGTCGACTTAAAATCGACCCAGTGCGGGTTCGAACCCCGTCGGGGGCACCGTTATCGCACAAGGATTACCCGTCGCCGCGCGGTCGGCGAACACGCCCCGCCCGGCTTTCCGTCGGGCAGGTTCCTAACGCCGCTCCTGTGCGCGAAATGCCGTGGTGCGCGGCATGATCGCCAGCAGTCCCGCCGCCGTGAGGGCGACCGCGGCGAAGACCAGGAAACCGAGCAGTGAGTCGCGGCCGGTCGCGACTTCGCCGATTACCACTGGGCCTGCGATCGTGCCCAGTCTGCCGATGCCGAGCGTCCAGCCGAGGGCCCTCGCGCGGGTTTCCGCCGGATACGAGCGGCCTACGAAGGCGTTCACCAGGATCTGCCCGCCGTGCCCGCCCGCGCCGGCGAGCGCGATTCCGGCCAGCAGAGCGGTTTGCGGCATCCGGACTGACAGCGTTACCAGCGCGGCTGCCATCACCAGATAGGTCAGCACGACTACCGGTTTGCTCTTCCACCGGTCCGTGGCCGCGGCGATGACCAGCGAGCCGGCGACCGCGCCGAGGGTCAGTACGAGCAGGAACACGAGTGAGGAGTTCAGGGCGTAGCCCGCGCCGGTCATGATGCCGGGTACCCAGGTGGCGAGCCCGAACCAGGCGAACAGGCCGCAGAAGGTCGCGAGCGCGAACAGGGCTGACACCAGCCGGTAGCCCTTCGCGAAAATCCCGGTGACCGTGCTGGTCGTGCGCTGCCGCACTACCGTCGATTCGGGCAGGCGCGCGGCGATCACCGGCAGGCACAGCAGACCGGGGATGCCGCCGAAGAAGAACATCCACGACCAGCCGAGATGCGGCAGCACCGGGATCGCGACCAGCGCGGCCAGCAGGCCGCCGAACGGGACGCCGGAAAGCATCAGCGTGTAGACGATCGTGCGATGGCGGGGCACGGCGTACTCGAGCGTGAGCGCCGACGCCGCAGGCACGATCGCCCCGATCCCGATTCCGGCGAGGAACCGCAGGACCGCGAACGAAACCGGCCCTGCGGCGAACCCGCACGCGACGGTGAACACGGTGAACACGGCCACCGACCCGAGCGCGACCGGTCGCCGCCCGAACCGGTCGGCCAGCCAGCCGGACGACAGCGCGCCGACCAGCGACCCGGCGAACACCGCCGCCGCGACCCAGCCGGTGTTGGCCGCGGTAAAGCCGCTGACCGCTCCGTGCAGGAGGTCGGGCACGACGGTGCTGAAGGCGATCACGTCGTAGCCCTCGATGACCACCATGGTCCAGCAGAGGACGGCGACCAGCGCGGAGGTGCGGGCGGAGGTGCCCGGTGCCGAGGGGTCGCTCGGCCCCGAGGGTCTCGCGGCCGGGGCGAGATCATGCGGCTGGTTCATCGGCTCCCGATCAGTCGCGGGGAGGGCAGGGTGCCGGCTGTCCGGCATGTCGGGTACTGTCGCCCGCCGCCATCGCCTCGGACAGGAACTTCTGCTGTGCAGAATCGGGTGCCGACCCGCCGGTCAAACCGTTGGCGGCCGAAGTTTTCTATCGCTGCTGCCCAGCGCCGATAGGAGGACTCAGCGTGCGCCCCTCAACTGAGTTGCCCTGTCGTGGGATTTCTTGCTGCTTCGCGCATTTCGGGGGAGGGGGGGATCAGCGCGCCGGGAGCGTCGGCCGGGACCGCGGGATGTCGCGGGGCGACCGGGTCGATGCGTTCGTACGGCGCGCCCAGCGGCGGACGTCGGTCCTCCTCGCCGCGGTTCGGCCAAAGGGACATCGCGCGTTCGGCCTGGGCGGTGATCGTCAGAGAAGGGTTGACGCCCAGGTTCGCGGAGATCGCCGAACCGTCGACGACGTGCAGGCCGGGGTGGCCGTGAACGCGGTGGTACGGGTCGAGGACGCCGCGGGCCGGATCGTCGGAGATGGCGCAGCCGCCGATGAAATGGGCGGTCATCGGGATGTTCAGGATTTCGCCGGTGGTGCCGCCCGCGATGCCGTCGATTTTCTCCGCGACGCGGCGAGCGGCGTCGTTTCCGGCCGGAATCCACGTGGGATTCGGCTCGCCGTGGCCGGGGGTGGAGGTCAGTTTGCGCTTTCCGGTGCGGGTGCGTTTGCTGGAGACGGTGATGGAATTGTCGAGGGTTTGCATCACCAGCAGGATGATGGTGCGCTCGGACCAGCGACGCGGCGAGAACCAGGTGAGGTTGCGCGGGTTGCGGGCGAACGCGCCGAGCCAGGTCAGCCAGCGCGGGACGGACTTGCCGCCGTCGGTGAGCGCGGTTTGCAGAAGCGACATCGCGTTGCTGCCCTTGCCGTAACGACACGGTTCGATGTGCGTGTGCTCGTCCGGGTGGATGGACGAGGTGATCGCCACGCCATGGGTGAAGTCGACGTCCTTGCGTTTCGACTTCGCGCCGAGGATGGATTCCGAGTTCGTCCGGGTCAACCGGCCGAGACTGGCGGAAATTCGGGGCAGCGCACCGGTTTCGCGGGCTTGGTGGAGCAGCTTCTGTGTGTTGTAGGTTCCTGCGCTGAAGACGACGTCGCGGGCGAAGAAGGTGCGCAAGTTTTTGTGTCGACGAGGCGACTTTCCGGTGCGGACCGCGGTGACGGTGTAGCCGCCGTCTGCTGGGCGCACGTCGAGGACAGTGGTCATCGGGACGACGTTCGCGCCTAGTTTTTCGGCCAGGTAGAGGTAATTGCGGTCCAATGTGTTCTTGGCGCCAACGCGGCAGCCGGTCATGCAGGACCCGCATTCGGTGCACGTTCGGCGGACTGGCCCGGCGCCGCCGAAGAACGGGTCAGGCACGACAGTTCCGGCCGGAGTGTCCTTGTCGCCGAAGAAAACACCGACCGGGGTGAGCCGGAAGGACGACCCGACGCCCAGGTCGTCGGCGACCTCGCGGAGCACCTCGTCGGCGGCGGTGACGGTGGGGTTCTGGGTGACGCCGAGCATCCGGCGAGCCTGGTCGTAGTGCGATTTCAGCTCGGCTTGCCAGTCGGTGACGTGCGCCCATTGCGGGTCTTCGAAAAACGGCGCGGGCGGTTCGTAGAGGGTGTTGGCGTAGTTGAGGGAGCCGCCGCCCACGCCTGCGCCGCCGAGGATGACGACGTCGCGGAGCAGGTGGATGCGCTGGATCCCGTAACAGCCGAGCCGCGGCGCCCATAGGAAATTCCGGACGTCCCACGAGGTTTTCGGCAATGTCTCTTCGGTGCGGCGGGGTCCGGCTTCCAGCACGGTGACCCGGTAGTCCTTTTCGGACAGTCGCAGTGCGCTCACGGAGCCGCCGAAACCGGAGCCGATCACGAGGACGTCGGTCTCTTCGCGGGTGTCGTTCATCGTGGTCCTCGCAGGCGCGGTGGCGAACTCGTTCCCCCGAAGCCTGCTCGCCCGGCCGGACGCGGGCATCGGTCCGCGGACCGGGACTAAGGGACCCGACTGGTCCCGCGGCACAACTCAGTCGACCGGCCGGAGCACCGCCGGGCCCAGCAACCGGCACGCCAGCAGGGCGACCTCGACGTCGATCCGCCCCTCGGACAGCGGACGACCGCGTTCCTGCTCGGCCTTGCGGAGCCGGTACTGGATGGTGTTCTTGTGCAGGTGCAGCTCCTGCGCGGCGACCATCAGGCTGCTCCCGCTGGACAGATACGCCCACACCGTCTCACGCATCCGGTGGTGGCCCTCGTCGTCGTCGGCCAGCGCGCCGAGCACCGACTGGACCCAGCCCGCGACCGCCGACGGATCCGCCGCGACCAGCGCCAACGGCCCGAGCTGCGCGGCCGCGGTGACCGGCCGAGGGCGCGTCCGCTCGGTCATTTGCGCCACGGCTTCGGCCTGGCGAGCCTGCTGGTGGGTGGTACGGAATCCGGCCAGTCCGCTCGCCGGGTCGCCCAACGCGACGCGCACCGGATCGGGTGAGCCGGCGAGCGCGGCGGACACCGCGTCGAGGTCGAGGGCCGAGACCGGGAACCAGGCCCACACCGTCGAGGCGTGCGGGGCCACGACCAGCGGCGCGACATCGAGGGCGTTCGCGAGCAGCGCCGCGTGTCGTTCGAGCGTCGTCAACCGGTCGCTTTCGTCCAGCTCGGGGCCGCACCACAGGACCGCGCCGACGTGCCGTTCCGACAGCGCGTAGCCGAGGGTTTTCTCGACGTCGGCGGTGTCGACGGGTTTGCCGGACAGCGCGGCCTGCACCTTCGCGAGGCGGGCCGCGTTGCGGTGGCGCAGCCAGGTGTCGCGTTCCAGCTGGTAGGCCTCGACGACCTCTTCGGAGATCTTGTCGATGTAGGTGAAGGCGACCTGCGACAGCTCAGTGGCGGCGACCGCGACGTCCGCGGCCTCCACCGGCTCGGCGGCGATCCGGGCGATCATCTCCTGCTGGAAGGCGGCCTGGCCGAGGCGGTACGCGCGCAGCATCGCGGTGATCGGCACCCGCCGCTGGGCCAGCCGCCGTGCGAACTCCAGCGCGACCGGCGGCGCCCCGACGTCCACCGGCTCGGTCGCGCCGCCCAGCACGCCCAGCGCGGCGACCAGGTTCTCCCGGACCGTGCTGTCCAGCAGTTCGGCCGCCTGTGCGTCGGGGGCGAGCGCGGGCAGTTCGGCGGTTACCTCCTCCACGATGCGCGCTCGGAGCAGCGCGAGCTCGGCCAGGACCGAGTCCGCGACCTTGGCCAGCGTGGCGGCAGCCGTCGACGTCACAGGCAGCACCGTACGCCCGGTTCGTGCCCGGGACCCAACGCAGCCGGGCGTTTCGGTTTCGCGCACAGTGTCTCGCCGCGCGCGGATTCCTACCTTCGGGAAAACGACAGACCGCGTGGAGGCCGCCATGAAGAAGTACCGCCTCGCCGGAGCGAACGGCGAAACCGCCTGGCACGACCGGAAGCGGCACCTGTGGCTGCTCGGGCTCGTAGTGCCGCTGCTGCCGTTCGGCGCGATCGGGTTGCACGCCGCGACCGGGTCGGACGCCGCGTTGTGGCTCGGGCCGCTCGTCGTGCTCGTCCTCGTGCCGCTGATCGACCTCGTCGCCGGATACGACCACACCAATCCTCCGGACGAGGTGATGGAGGCGCTGGAGGAGGACCGCTACTACCGCTGGATCACCTATCTGTTCCTGCCGCTGCAATACGCCGGTTTCGTGGCGGGCGCGTGGATGCTCGCGCGCGGCGAGCTGTCCGTCGGCGGCAAAATCGGTCTCGCGATCACGCTGGGCACGGTCGCCGGCATCGCGATCAACACCGCGCACGAACTCGGTCACAAACGGGAAAGCACCGAACGCTGGGCCGCGAAAATCGCGCTGGCACAGTGTTTCTACGGGCATTTCTACATCGAGCACAATCGCGGGCACCACGTGCGCGTCGCCACTCCGGAGGATCCGGCGTCGAGCCGGTTGGGCGAGAGTTTCTACCGCTTTTGGCCGCGGACGGTTTTCGGTTCGCTGCGCAGTGCCTGGGGAGTCGAGCGGAAACGGTATGCGCGCAAGGGAAGTCACCCGTTCCGCCTCGGCAATGACGTGCTCAACGCGTGGCTGATGAGCGTGGCGCTGTGGGGCGTGTTGCTCGCGTGGCTGGGGGTCGGGATCCTGCCGTATCTGGTGCTTCAGGCGGTGTTCGGCTTCTCGCTGCTGGAGATCGTGAACTACATGGAGCACTACGGGATGTTGCGCAAGCAGGTCACGCATGGGGCGAAGACCCGGTATGAGCGCGTTACCCCGGCGCATTCCTGGAATTCCAACAACGTCGCGACGAATGTGCTGCTGTATCACCTGCAACGGCACAGCGATCACCACGCGAACCCGACGCGCCGGTTCCAGACTTTGCGCGACTTCAAGGAAAGCCCGGTCCTGCCGACCGGCTACACCGGGATGATGGTCGTCGCGCTGTTCCCGGCGTGGTTCCGCAAGGTGATGGACCCGCGGGTGTACCGGCATTTCGACGGGGACATCCGGCAGGCGAACGTGCAGCCGGGCAAACTCCCGGCGCTGCTGAAGAAATACCCGGTCGTCGCTGCCGCCGCGGCCGAACCCGCCGCGGATACCCGGGAGAAGCTGGCCGACGACGTGGACGCCGCGCGCTGCCCTGGGTGCGGCTACACGTACCGCGTCGCGGAGGGCAACGAGCTGGAGGGCTTCGCCGCCGGAACGGCGTGGTCGGAGATCCCGGACGACTGGACGTGCCCCGATTGCGGCGTGCGCGACAAGGTCGACTTCGTGCCCGTGGTGCGGGAGGCGGCGTAATGAAGATCGTCGCGGACCACGGCAAATGCGAGGGCCTCGGGATGTGCGAGGCGATGGCCGACCAGTTCTTCGAGGTCGGCGAGGACGGAGTGGTGCAGGTCCTCGACGAGACCCCGCCCGAGGCGGACCGGCAGTTCGTCGACGCGGCGGTGCGCGCGTGCCCGGTCGCGGCGTTGCGGCTGCAGGATTGAGGCCCGGTGGAGACGGAGCTGCTGGGGCGGGCGCGGTCGGGCGACCAGGCCGCGTTCGCCGTGATCTACCAGGAACACGCGCCGCCGGTCTTCCGCTACCTGCGGATGCGGGTGCCGACCGCGACCGTCGCCGAGGACCTGACGAGCGAGGCGTTCCTGCGTGCGTGGCGGAAACTGCCGGACTTCCGGCCGGACGTCGGCTCGTTCACCGGCTGGCTGTACACGATCGCCGACAACCTGCTGCGCGACCACCGCAAATCGGCCCGCTACCGGCGGGAGCTCCTCGACGGGAAGGACCACGACGGACCGGACCTCCGCGGCGGAGCCGACCGGCTCGCACTGGCCCGCCTCGAAGCGGCGGCGCTGCGCCGATGTCTGGCCGACCTCAGCGAACCGCAGCGCGAATGCCTGCGGCTGCGGTTTTTCGCTGGACTGTCCGTCGCCGAGGTCGCCGAAACGATGAACAAGAACCCCAACAGCATCCGAGCGCTGCAGCACCGTGCGGTGCGCACGCTCGCGACGCTGCTGGCCGAGCCGGACAAGGCGGGACGCTGAGATGCACGGATTCCTGGAGATTTTCAAGATCATGGGGCCACTGCTGGTGCTGATGCTGTGCCCGATCTGGCTTCCGCTGCTGGGGATGCTGATCGGGAAGCTTTCGGACGTCCTCTCCGGCGGCGGCAAACGGACCGAACCGGTGCGGGTGCGCGCCGAACCGGCTGCGTCGCGCAGTGAGGTATAGCTCGGCGAACATGTCTCAGGCGGCAAAGAGCATTGGTCAGGCATTCCGGACTTTCTTAGCCTGACTGCGGGTCGAAGGTGCCGGACACCCGCTCAAAGGAGAGCCGCGATGACCGAATGCCAGCCTGTCACTGCCCGGCCGCCGTCCGGTCCGGTTCGCGGCGCTCGAAGCGAAGACGGTCTGCTGCGTTTCCGCGGCGTGCGGTACGGGACCGCTGAACGGTTCCAGCTGCCGCGAGCGGCCGAGCCTCGCTCCGATGCGGTGCTGCCCGGGCCGATCTGCCCGCAGCTCAGCTCGCGGCTGGAGGCGGCGATGGGGCCGCCGCGGGATGAGCCGCCGCAGTCCGAGGACTGTCTCAACCTCGCCGTCGCGACGCCCGCGTTGACCGGGGCGCGTCCGGTGCTCGTGTGGCTGCACGGCGGCGGTTTCCTGAGCGGCGGAGGCACGCTTCCCTGGTACGACGGGGGACGGCTCGCCGCGGACGGCGACGTGGTCGTGGTGTCGGTCAACTACCGGCTGGGGGCGTTCGGTTACCTGGTCCACGACGGCGTCAGCGAGGGCAATCTCGGCCTGGCGGACCAGGCGCTCGCCCTCGAATGGGTGCGCGACAACATCGCGGCGTTCGGCGGCGACCCGGGCAATGTCACCGTCTTCGGACAGTCCGCGGGCGCGCTTTCGACGCTCGCCTTGCTGTCCAAACCGGACAGCAGGGCGCTCATTCGGCGGGCGATTGTGCAGAGTTCTCCGGCGCCGGGGATCATCCAGGAACGCGCGAAAGCACTGGAGATCGGCCGGTATTTCGTCGAGGCGGTCGGTGAAGACCCGGCTACTGCTTCGGTGGACCAATTGCTGGCCGCGCAGTTGCGCACCCTCCAGTGGAACGCCGCGAAGGACCCGACGTCCACCCGGCCGCCGTTCGGGCTCGTTGATCTCGAGGTGCGGCTGCTCGATCCGTTGCCGGACTTGATGATCGGGTACACGAAACAAGAGTGCGAGGCGTTCGCGATCGGACTGCAGGACGACGGGATCCGGCAGGCGATCGTGGACCAGACCGAGCCGCTTTTCGGTCGCCCGGCGCGGGACTTGGCACAGCAGTACGGCGCGTACTCCTACGAGTTCGACTGGACTCCGGAACACGGCGGCTACGGCGCGATCCATTGCCTCGAACTGCCTTTCCTGCTGGGCACCCCGGAATCCTGGCGCGGGAGCCCGATGCTGGGCGACGCCAGCTGGGCCGAGGTCGAACGTCTCGGCACCCGGATGCGCTTGTGGTGGACCGAATTCGCGCGCTCGGGCTCACCGGGCTGGGGCGGCGCGAGCGTCCGGATCGGGAATTCCCCTCAGACACTGGAGAACACGCCATGAGCAAGAGTATTCACTGGCCCGTCGTCCTGCTCTGCTTCCTCGCCGTTCTCCTGGACGGTTTCGACACCGCCGCCCTGTCGTTCACGATCCCGACGCTGTCGCACGAATGGGGTTCCGCTCCCGCCGCCTTCACCCTGCCGTTGGTGCTGACGAACATCGGGGTCGTCGCGGGATACCTGGCCGCGGGTTACGTCGGGGCGCGGATGAAAGCGCGGTCGGTGGTGCTCGCCGGCGTCCTGATCTTCGCGGGCGCGACCGTGCTGACCGCCGCGATCCTGCACCTGAAGTCCATGCCGGTCTTCGCCGCGGCCCGCTTGGCGACCGGGCTCGGCCTCGGGCTGGTGCTGCCCGCCGGGGTGTCGCTCGCGACGAAACACAGCGCGGAGGGTCGCCGGGAACTGGTTTCGGTGGCGGTGACCCTCGGTCTCGCTTCCGGGAGCAGCCTCGGCGGGTTCTTCGGCGGGAAGCTGCTGCACAGCGTCGGGTCCGCCGGGGTCTTCTACGTCGCCGGGCTGGCTCCGCTGGTGCTGGCCGCGGTGATGGCGGTGGTGCTGCCTTCTCGGGAGCCCGTGGTGGAGAGCAGCGCTAAGCAGGAGGCCAAGGTCAGCAAGCTGTTCGGCCCGGGACTGCGCCTGCCGACCTCGCTGATCTGGGCGTTCTCGTTCCTCATCTTCATCACCGCGTACGTGCTGATCTCCTGGGTCCCGACGCTGCTCACCGGATACGGTTTCGCCGCCGGGAAGGCTCCGCTGGGGCTCGCGTTCCTGACGCTGGGCGGAATCGCGGGCGGGCTGGTGCTCATTCCGCTGGCCGCCCGGATCGGGATCGCCCGGGCGCTGATCCTGATGCCCGCCATCGGGGCGGTGTGCATGGTTCTCGTCGCGACGGTGCCGGTCGGCGAGACGGTGCTGTTCGTGCTGCTGGCCGGCGCCGGTTTCGGGGTCACGGCCGGGCAGATCGGCCAGCTGACCCTCGCGGTCTCGATCTACCCCGCGCAAACCCGCACCACCGGCGTCGGCTGGGCCGCGGCGCTCGGGCGGATCGGATCGATCGTCGGACCGGGCGTCGCGGGGCTGCTGCTCGCGCTGGCGTTGTCCGCCCAGACGATCGTGCTGGTGACGGCTGTTCCGGTGCTGGTGGCAATCGCTTGCGCGGTGGGGCTGAGCCGCGTGCGGACGAGGGCGAGGAGGGAGCGCGATGGCGCACTGGTTCGATCTCGGTGACGTCGCGGTCGTCCCCCTCATCGAGGACGACCGGCTGCTGATCGATCCCGGCGAGTTCTTCCCGGGGCTCGAACCGGACCTGGCCGACTGGTACGCGCGGGAGCCGTGGTTCGACCGGGCGGCCGGGAAGCTGGTCTTCGCCATCCAGTCGTTCCTGGTCTGCTCGGCGGACGAGGTGCTGGTCGTGGACGCGTGCGTCGGGGCGAGGAAGGACCGGCGGCGCGCGGAGTTCGACCAGTTGCCGGACCGGTGGATGCAGCAGTTCCGGGCGACCGGGCTGCGGTCCGCGGATGTCGACGCGGTCGTGTTCACCCACCTGCACACCGATCACGTCGGTGCCGCCACTCTGCAGCGGGAACCGGTGTTCCCGCACGCCCCGCACCTCGTGGTCGAGGAGGAGTTCCGGTACTGGTCGAGTGAAGCCGGTGGGGCGGCGATGCGCCGGACTGGCGATTACTTCGCCGACAGTGTCCGGCCGATCGAGCAGGCTGGACAGCTGAGCTTTGTCGCTCCGGACGCGGTGGTGGGCAAGCACGCCGAGCTGGTTCCCGCTGCGGGGCACACGCCGGGCAATGTGTGCGTGCGGGTCCGCGGCAGTGCCGGGACCGTCCTGCTCGCCGGGGACACGATGCACCACGGGGTGCAGATCCGGCATCCGGAGCTGAGCACCCGATACTGCGTCGACCCGGAGAAGGCGGCGGAGGTGCGTGGGCGCATTCTCGCGGACGAGAGCGGCGCGGTCCTGCTTCCGACGCACTTCCCGGCCCCCTCGGCGGGGCGGGTTCGGCGGGGTCGGGACGGGTACCTCTTCGAGTTCGCCGCTGACCTGCTCCGGGCCGGGCAGTACCGCTACCGGGCGTAGCCGCTCAGTCCGGTACCGGGTCGACCCGGCGGCGGAGCAGGCAGAACACGTTCCCCTCCGGGTCCGCGAGCACGTGCCACGACTCCTCGCCGGTCTGGCCGACGTCGGCGGGCCGCGCCCCGGCCGCGAGCAGGCGTTCCAGTTCCGCGTCCTGGTCGCGGTCGGTCGGGTTCACGTCCAGGTGCAGCGGCAGTTTCGCCGGTTTCGGGTCGGTGCTGCGGCTGAGGATCAACGTCGGCTGCGGGCCGCCGAAGCCGGCTGCGGGGCCGATCTCCAGGTCGTCGCCGTCCCAGCCGAGTTCGACGTAGCCGAGGACTTCGCACCAGAAATCGGCCATCCGTTGCGGGTCCGCGCAGTCCAGGACGAGTTCGGTGATCCGGCAGGCCATGTCCGCGAGCTTAGGGCGCTCGCGCTCCCTCGCCCAGCGAATTCCGGTTTGTGCGCGCGGAGAGATCTGCCGCCCCGGATTCGTCCGCGCGCACGAACGTACTGCCCGGGAAACCTCCTAGGGTCGCCAGCAGCGAGGCGAGGAGGCAAGCATGCGGACACTGCTGCGTGGCGGTCGCGTCATCGATCCGGCCACGGGCTTCGACGGCACAGCTGACGTGCTGGTATCCGACGGCGAGGTGATCGCGGTCGGACCGGGATTGCCGAGTGCCGACGACCAGGTCGAGATCGACGTCGCCGGGTGCGTCGTCGGGCCGGGGTTCATCGACCTGCACAGCCACGTGCACTCGATTGCCGGACAGCGGCTGCAGGCGATGGACGGCGTGACCACGGCGCTCGACCTGGAGGCCGGGCTGATGCCGGTCGAACGGGCCTACGCCGACGCCGCCGCGGCGGGGCGTCCGCTGCACTACGGCTTCTCGGCCTCGTGGGGTTCCGCGCGGGCGAAGGTGCTCGCGGGCATCGAGCCGGACGCCAACATCAACACCGGGCTTTCCGTGCTCGGCAATCCGGCCTGGCAGCGGTCGTCGTCGAAGACCGAGCTGGCCGCCTGGCTGTCCCTTGTGGAGGGTGAGCTGGCGGCGGGCGCGCTCGGCGTCGGCGTGCTGCTCGGGTACGCGCCGGCCAGCGATCCGGCCGAGTTCCTGGCCTTGGCGAAGCTCGCCAAACAGGCCGAGGCGCCGACGTACACGCACGTCCGCGAGCTGGTCGAGGTCGATCCGGGCACGCCCGCCGACGGGTCGGAGGAGATCGCGATCGTCGCGGCCGAGACCGGCGCGGCGATGCACCACTGCCACGTCAACAGCACCTCGGGACGGCACATCGACCGCGTGCTCGCCGCGCTGGAATCGGGCCGTTCCGCCGGGTCGCGGGTGACGGTCGAGGCTTATCCGTACGGCGCGGGCAGCACCGCGGTCGGCGCGGCGTTCCTCACGCCGGAGCGGCTGAAGATGAAGGGACTCAACCCGTCTCGGGTGATCCTGCTGGAGACCGGCGAACGGATCGCGGACGAGGGCCGGTTGCTGCAGGTCCGCGCCGAAATGCCGGGTGCGCCGTGCATCCTGGAGTTCCTCGACGAGGACGACCCGGTCGATCGCGCTCTGCTGCACCAGGCGCTCGCCTTCCCGGATTCGATCGTCGCGAGCGACGCGATGCCGGTGTACTGGCCGAACGGGGCCAACGAATCCACCGAATGGCCGCTGCCGCCCGGTGGTGCGACGCATCCGCGCACGGCGGGGACGTATTCGAAGTCGTTGCGGTTGATGGTGCGCGAGGCCGGGGTCTGGACGTGGCTGGAAGCGTTCCGGCGGTGTTCCTACCTGCCGGCGCGGGTGCTCGACGAGGTCGCGCCCGGGGCACGGACCAAGGGCCGGTTGAACGTCGGCGCGGACGCGGACATCGTCGTCCTCGATCCGGCTGCGATCACCGACACCGCGACGTATTTCGACTCGACCCGGCCCGCGGTCGGCGTCCGGCACCTGTTCGTCGCGGGCACTCCGGTGGTGCGCGACGGACAGCTGCTCACCGACGCGTTTCCCGGCCAGCCGCTGCGGGGTGAGCCGCGATGACCGAGTTCAATCTGGACGCTTTGCTCGCCGACATCGAAACGCTGGTGTGCTGCGAGTCCCCGTCCTCCGATCTCGCCGCGGTGGCGCACAGCGCGGATGTGCTGACCGGCGTCGGCAAGGCATTGCTCGGCGTGGAACCGGAGCGGATCGTCCTGGACGGACGGACGCATCTGCGCTGGCGGTTCGGGGACGGCCCGCCGCGCGTGTTGCTGCTTGGCCACCATGACACGGTCTGGCCGCTGGGTTCGCTCGAGACGCATCCGTTTTCCGTGCAGGACGGGGTCTTGCGCGGTCCGGGTTGCTTCGACATGAAGACCGGCGTCGTGATGGCGTTGCATGTCGCGGCTTCGCTGACTGACCGAAGTGGACTGTCTATTTTGGTCACCGGCGACGAGGAACTGGGCTCGCCGTCGTCCCGTGGGCTGATCGAGGAAGAAGCTCGGGGTTGCGCGGCGGCGTTCGTGCTGGAGGCTTCGGCGGACGGCGGCGCGATCAAGACCCGCCGCAAAGGCGTTTCCCATTACCGGATCGAGGTGACCGGACGCGCCTCGCACGCCGGGCTCGAACCCGAGAAGGGGATCAACGCCGGGATCGAGATCGCGCACCAGGTGCTCGCGGTCGCCGCGCTCGCCAGTCCGGAGCGTGGGACCAGCGTGGTGCCGACGGTGCTTTCGGCTGGGACCACGGTGAATACGGTGCCTGCCGCAGCCGCGGTTGAAGTCGATGTGCGCGTGTGGGACGAGGAAGAACAGCTCCGCGTCGACCGGGAAGTGCGCGCGTTGCAACCCGTGCTGAAAGACGCGCAGGTGCGGATCACCGGTGGGATCAACCGGCCGCCGCTGGACGCGGTTTCCTCGGCCGCGTTGTTCGGGCTGGCGAAGGAATTGGCCGCGGAACTGGGGTTGCCGGAATTGACCGAAGCGGCCGTCGGCGGGGCTTCGGACGGCAATTACACCGCGGGCTTGGGCGTGCCGACGCTCGACGGTCTCGGCGCGGTCGGCGGCGGAGCGCACGCCGATCACGAACATGTCCTGGTCGAGGAATTGCCGCGGCGGACGGCGTTGCTGGCCGCACTGGTGGAGAACGTGCTGACCAAGGGAAGTCCGTCGGTTCCGACGAATCCGGAAGGCGATTCTGGTCGAGCCCGACGGTGACGTCGGCAGGGAAGCCGGGAAAGGATCATCCCGTGACGAATCTTGCGATGAACACGGAAAGACCCGTCGCGGCGGAAACGTGCGACGAGGCGGTCGCGGCCGCTCGGGCGGCGGCCGCCGCCTCGGGGGTCGAAGTCCGGGAAATCACCGAGATCGCGGAAATGACGGCGGTCGGGGTGCTGTTCGAGACCATCTGGCGGTCCGCGCCGGGAACCCGGCCGGTGACCACGGAATTGCTGCGCGCGCTGTCGTCGGCCGGGAATTACGTGGCGGGCGCGTTCGCAGACGGGGAAATGCTCGGGGCGTGCGTCGGCTTTTTCGGCAATCCCGGAAAAGGCAGCCTGCACAGTCACATCGCCGGGGTGGCGAAGGCCGGCGCGGGCCGCGGAATCGGATACGCGCTGAAATTGCACCAGCGCGGCTGGGCACTGGCGCAGGACGTCTCGGCGATCAAATGGACCTTCGATCCGCTGGTGCGCCGCAACGCTTATTTCAACCTCGGCAAACTCGGCGCGCTCCCGGTGCGGTACCTGCGGGATTTCTACGGCCCGATGGCGGACGGAATCAACGGTTCCGGCGACACCGACCGGCTCATGGTGTCCTGGGAACTGGCCAGCCCGACCGTGCGGGCCGCCGCCTTCGGCGAGCCGATCCGCACCGACGCGAAGGCTTTGCTCGACCAAGGCGCGGCAGTGGCCCTCGAAGTCGCCGCAGACGGCGGTCCGGCTGCGGGCAAAGCGGACGCCCCGGTGGTGCTCGTCGCCGTCCCGTCCGACATCGAAGGCTTGCGCAGCACCGATCCCGGCCGGGCCGACGCGTGGCGGGCCGCGCTGCGCGAATCGCTCGGCGGGCTGATGGCCGACGGCGGCCGGGTGACCGGCTTCGACCGAACCGGCTTTTACGTGATCTCCAAGGAGGAGCAGTGAAACTCAGCGGTGTGGAACTGCGCCGGGTGCAGATGCCGCTCGTCGCCCCGTTCCGGACTTCGTTCGGCACCCAGTCCGTGCGCGAACTCTTGCTGCTGCGCGCGGTCACGCCGGCCGGCGAGGGCTGGGGCGAATGCGTGACGATGGCCGGACCGCTGTACTCGGCGGAGTACAACGACGGTGCGGAGCACGTGCTGCGGCACCACCTGATCCCGGCGCTGCTGGCCGCGGAAGACGTCACCGCGGCCAAGGTGACGCCGCTGCTGGCGAAGTTCAAGGGCCACCGGATGGCCAAGGGCGCGCTGGAGATGGCGGTGCTGGACGCCGAACTCCGCGCGCACGACCGGTCGTTCGCGGCCGAACTCGGGTCGGTGCGCGATACCGTGCCGTGCGGCGTTTCGGTCGGGATCATGGACACGATCCCGCAGCTGCTCGACGTCGTGGGCGGGTATCTCGACGAGGGCTACGTGCGGATCAAGCTGAAGATCGAACCCGGCTGGGACGTCGAGCCGGTGCGCGCGGTCCGCGAACGCTTCGGCGACGACGTGCTGCTGCAGGTCGACGCGAACACCGCCTACACCCTCGGCGACGCGCCGCAGCTGGCCAAGCTCGACCCGTTCGGCCTGCTGCTGATCGAGCAGCCGCTGGAAGAGGAGGACGTGCTCGGCCACGCCGAACTGGCGCGCCGGATCCAGACGCCGATCTGCCTCGACGAGTCGATCGTGTCGGCCCGCGCGGCGGCGGACGCGATCAAACTGGGCGCGGTCCAGATCGTGAATATCAAACCCGGCCGCGTCGGCGGTTACCTGGAAGCGCGGCGGGTGCACGACGTGTGCGCCGCGCACGGGATCCCGGTGTGGTGCGGCGGGATGATCGAGACCGGCCTCGGCCGGGCGGCGAACGTCGCGCTGGCCTCGCTGCCGAACTTCACCCTGCCCGGCGACACCTCCGCGTCGGACCGGTTCTACCGGACCGACATCACCGAACCGTTCGTGCTGTCCGGCGGGCACCTGCCGGTGCCGACCGGACCGGGTCTCGGCGTCGCACCGATTCCGGAGCTGCTGGACGAGGTGACCACGGCAAAGCTGTGGATCGGTTCGTAGCCCGCTACGAATTCCGGAGGTAGATTTGGTCGGATCGGACCAGCCGGTCCGCACGAGGCCGGATCTACCTTCGGGGGGTGCTGACACCGGTGCCGAGCAAGCCGCACACGAGTCTGGGACGCGTCCTCGAAGCGCTCGGGGACGTGCTCCTCGAACCGGTCGCCGTCGGACGGGACACGCGACGCCAGCTCGGCGGGGTGGTGATCCACGATCCGCACGACGACGCGGAGTTCCCGGCCCAGGCGGTGGTCCTCGGCGTCGGGGTCCGCGAATCCGGCGAGATCGGGCAGCTCCTGCACGCCGTCGCCGCGCGCGGGGCGACCGCGCTGGTCGTGCGGTCGCCGGTCGCGGCCTCGACGGAACTCGTGCGGGCGGCCAATTCCTCCGGGGTCGCGCTGCTCGGCCTCGCCAGCGGCGCGTCGTGGGCGCAGCTGGCCGCCATGCTCCGCACGCTGCTCGCCGAAGGCGACGTCGGCGACGTTTCCCCGCAGACGCTCGGCGGGATGCCTTCCGGCGATCTTTTCGCGCTCGCCAACGCCATCGCCGCGCTGCTCGACGCGCCGGTCACCATCGAGGACCGCAACTCGCGCGTCCTCGCGTTCTCCGGCCGCCAGGACGAAGCCGACCCCTCGCGCGTCGAGACGATCCTCGGTCGCCAAGTGCCGGAACGATTCACTCGCGAGCTGGAGAAGGACGGCGTTTTCGAGCGGCTCTACCGTGAGCAGGGCCCGGTCTACGTCTATCCCGGAGACGGCTACGACAAGAAAATCGTCATGACTCGCGCCGCGCTCGCGGTCCGGGCGGGGGACGAGGTCCTCGGGTCGATTTGGGCCGCTGTCGACAAAGAGCTCAGCGAGGAACGTACCGCGGCGCTGATCGACGCGTCGAAAATCGTTGCGCTGCACATGCTTCGGCTGCGTGCGGGTGCCGACGTCGAACGCCGGTTGCGCGCCGATCTGGTCAGCACCGCGCTCGAAGGCGGTTCCGGTGCGCAGGAAGCCATCGCGCGGCTCGGGTTGCTGGGGCAGCCCACGATCGTGCTCGCCATGGGCCTGCTGGAGGCGCCCGACGACGACCTCCGGCTGGTCACGGAACGCCAGCGGGTCGCCGACGCGTTCGCCATGCACCTCAGCGCGGTGCAGCCCCGCTCGGCGGTCGCACTGGTCGGCGACGTCGCGTACGGGATCGTCCCGATGCCCGGGAACCACGGCGATTGCCGCGAACGCTCGGCGCGCGTCGCGTCGACCTTCCTGGAGCGCACCGGCCGCCGGGTCGCCGCGGCGATCGGCATCGGCCCGCTGGCGCTGGACGGGTCCGGCCTGCGTGCCTCTCGCGACGGGGCCGACCGCGCGTTGCGCGTGTTGCTCACCAACGGCGGCACGAAGCGGGTGATCACCGCCGAGGACGCGCATATCGAGGCGTTGATGCTGGAGCTGGCCGACCTTTCCGCCGCGCGCGGCGATGTGGCGACCGGCCCGATCGCGCGGTTGCTGGAATACGACACGAAGCACCAGTCGCAGCTCGTGCACACATTGCGCTGCTGGCTCGATTCGTTCGGCGACATCAGCGCGGCTTCGGCGGCGGCGTATGTGCATCCGAGCACCTTCCGGTACCGGTTGCGCCGGCTCGCCGAGGTCGGCGGGATCGATCTCGACGATCCGGGGGACCGGTTCGCCGCGATGGTGCAATTGCACTTGCTGCCGCGCGGGGAAAGGGCCGAGGAGACGTCGTGAGTGGCTAGGCCGGTTCTGCCACTCACGAGAACCCAGCCCCCGCCCTGCTCCACCGACAGGAAACCTCCTGGCAACCTTCCTGCGATCGCACCAACCCCGGTCCCCGCCGGGCCCAACACAATGGGGAAATCGGCAGGCCGGAACAGCGAGGTTCCGCTTTCGCGCCAAGACCTCCTGCCCGCTGCCGGGTATGTCCACAGTAGACAGGAGGGTCATGGCCACCGCATCCGAAACGATCGCCCGCCGCGCCGAGGAGGTCGGCGTCGAGGTCCGGCTGCACGCCGCCGAGGTCGACGGAAACCGCAGCCTCGGGATCGGCGAGGACGTTCCGGTCGTCCCCGCGTCGGTGTTCAAGGTCCCGATCGCGCTGGAACTGGCCCGCCAGGCGGCCGACGGAACGCTCGATCTCGGCGCCCGGATCGCGGTCAAGCCCGGGCATCCGACGCCGAGTCCGTACGGCCTCGCCACCTTCCGCCACGAAGTCCTGATGTCCTGGCACGATTTGGCGATCCTGATGATCGGAATCAGTGACAACGTTGCCACCGACCTGATTCTCGCCGAGATCGGCAAAGACGCGGTCAACAGCACGTTGCGGCGCCTCGGATTCACGCACACCGTCGTGCCGCAGGACTGCGCCGAACTGCTCGCCACGATCGGCGAAGATCTCGGCCTCTCGTACGAGGACGACGAACGGGCGCTCGCCGAATTGACCTACGAACAGGTTTCCGGATTGCGCGCATTGCAACCGGAAAAATCCTGCCGGACCACCGCCGCCGAAATGACCCGCTTGCTGGGACTGATCTGGCGCGACGAGGCGGCCGCGCCGGAAGCGTGCGCGGACGTCCGGCGCTGGATGGAACTGCAGGTCTGGCCGCACCGCCTGCGTTCCGGGTTCCCGGACGACGGGATCCGCACCAGCGGCAAAACCGGGACCCTGCCCGCCGTGCGCAACGAGGTCGGCGTGGTCGAGTACCCGGACGGCGGCCGGTATTCGGTCGCCGTGTTCACGCGCGCCGAGGACGCCCGCTCCCGGGTGCCCGAGCGCGACGCGTTCATCGGTTTCGCCGCGGCGACGGCAGTGGAGTCCCTGCGCGCGGCCTGATTCGTCGGAGCGGAGGAACTTTCCCCGCGCTCTCCTCGGTCCGGACGAACAAGTGATGTCCGCCACCGACCTAGCATTTCCGAAACGCCGGTCCACCATCCCCCGGACAGAAGGTGCACATGTCGAAAATTTCCGAAATCGAGACCTGGCTTCAGGAGAATTTCGCCGCTCTGCTGGCCAAGCATCAGGTTCCCGGAGCCGCGATCGCGGTGCTCGCCGACGGCGAGGTGATCGACCACGCGGCGGGCGTCGTCAACAAGGGCACCGGCGTGGAGTCCACTGTGGACTCGGTGTTCCAGATCGGGTCGATCACCAAGGTGTGGACGACCACGCTGGCCATGCAGCTCGTCGACGAGGGCAAGCTGGACCTCGACCGGCCGGTGCGCGACTACCTGCCGGAGTTCGCGCTCGGCGACGACGAGGCCGCCGCGGTGATCACCGTCCGGCAGCTCACGTGCCACACCTCCGGCTTCGAGGGCGACATCTTCACCGACACCGGACCCGGCGACGACTGCGTGGAGAAGCTCGTCGCGACGCTGTCCGACGTGCCGCAGCTCTTCCCGCCCGGCGAGCGCTTCTCCTACAACAACGCCGGCTACTGCGTGCTCGGCCGCGTCATCGAGGTGCTGCGCGGCAAGTGCTGGGACGACTGCGTGCGCGAGCACCTCTTCGCGCCGCTCGGCCTGACCCACGCGGCCTCCGGTCCGTACGACGCGATCCGCTACCGCGCCGCGATCGGCCACATTTCCCCGAAGCCGGGCGAGGACCCGGTGCCCGCGCCGGTCTGGGCGCTCACGCGCTCGAACGCGCCGGCCGGGTCGACGCTCGCGATGCGCCCGCGCGATCTCCTGACCTTCGTCCGGATGCACCTGAACGACGGCAAGGCCGACGACGGCACCCAGGTCGTCCTGCCGGAATCGCTGCTCGCGATGCGCGAATCGCAGGTGGACGTGCCCGACCTTGGCATGTCCGACCACTGGGGTCTCGGCTGGATGCTCTTCGACTGGGACGGCGGCAAGGTGATCGGCCACGACGGCGGCACCATCGGCCAGTCGTCCTTCCTGCGCGTGGTTCCGGAAAAGGGCGTGGCGGTCGCGCTGCTGACCAACGGCGGGCAGCCGCTGAACGCGTACCAGGAGATCTTCACGAAGCTGCTGGACGAACTCGCGGGCGTCACCGTTCCGGCCCGGCCCGAGCCGAACCCCGCCGCCGCGCCCGCCGACCTGTCCCGCTACCTGGGCGAGTACACGTCGATGGTCGGCGACACCGTCGTCACCGAGGAGGACGGCAAGCTCTGGATGAAGCGCACCCCGAAGGGAATCTTCGCCGAGATGGTCGCGCCCTCGGAGAAGGAAGAGCTGTTCCCGTATCGGGGCGACACGTTCGTCGCGAAGACCGAACAGCTGCCGGGCGTCTACCTGGCACACGCCTTCATCGGCGACGACGGCAACGGCCGCGCGCAGTTCATCCACACGGGACGCGCGGACCGACGGGTCTCCCAGTGAGCGGGATCCGCGAGCGGATCGAAGCTGTTTTCGCGGACGCTGGCGCGGAAGGGTTCCTGCACGCCCGGGAGATCGGCGTGCCGGGGCCCGACGTGTCGGCGGGCGGGGACGATCCGGTCGTCCTCGCGTCGGTGTTCAAGATCCCGGTGGCGCTCGCCTATGCCCGCGAGGTCACCGCCGGCCGGCTGGACGACACCGAACGGACCAAGGTGACCGCGCGGTACCGGACCGGCGGCATCGGCACCGCGGGCTGCGCCGACGACGTCGAGATGAGCTGGCGCGACCTCGCGCACTTCATGCTCACGATGAGCGACAACGCCGCGACCGACGTCGTCTACCACCGGCTCGGCCAGGAAACGGTGGACCGGGTGCTGGCCGATCTCGGGCTCGCCCGGACCCGGCTGATCGGCTGCTGCGAGGACCTGTTCGCGTCCGTCATCGCGGATCTCGGCGGCACCCCGGAATCCGATCTCGAGGCGCTGTTCGGCGAGGCCACGCCGGAGCAGCTGGACAAACTGGCGGTCCGGGACCCGGAACGCACCACGTCGTCCACACCGCGCGAAATCACCGAACTGCTCGACGCGATCTGGACCGACCGGGCGGGCGAACCCGAAGCGTGCCAACGGGTCCGCACGATCATGGCGCAGCAGATCTGGCCGCACCGGCTCTCGTCGGGCTTCCCGTCCGGCGTGCGAGTCGCGGCGAAAACCGGGACTCTGCCCGGAATCCGCAACGAAGCGGGAGTGGTGACCCTGGGGGACGGCCGCCAGTTCGCGGTCGCGGTGTTCACTCGCGCGCATTCTCTCGAAGACCGCCTTCCCGCG
The DNA here is from genome assembly GCF_002796545.1 of Amycolatopsis sp. AA4. Lineage (GTDB taxonomy): Bacteria > Actinomycetota > Actinomycetes > Mycobacteriales > Pseudonocardiaceae > Amycolatopsis. Next base: position 7,250,272 of record NZ_CP024894.1, on the reverse strand, counting down.
GTCGACGCGTCCATCGGCGCCGCCGCCCGGCTGGCGATCGACCACCTCCAGAGCGCGACCCCGTAGGAGAAATCCCATGAAAACTGCCCGGCTCACCGCCGCGATGGCGGGCGTGGTGGCCTTGACCGTGAGCGCGTGCGGGGGATCAGCGCAATCCGGGACGGACCGGACCGCGAACCAGAAACTGGTCGACGGCAAGACGTTCACCTATGCCATTCCGACCGATCCGGGAACGCTCGACCCGGCGATCACCGTGCTGTCGGTCGCCCGCAACCTCGACGGGTTCCTCTACGACAGCCTGATCAACCTCAACGCGAAGGGCGATCCGGAGGCGGCGCTCGCGGAGAAGTGGGAAGCCACCACGACCACCGCGACCTTCACCCTGCGCAAGGGCATCACCTGCGCCGACGGCAGCCCGTTGACCGCGGCCGACGTGGCGGCGAACATCAACTTCGTCGGCGACCCGGCGAACAAATCCCCGCTCGCCGGCGTCACGGTGGCCCCGCGCACGAAGGCGGTCGCCGGCGAGGGCACGGTCACGATCACCAGCGGAGCGCCGGACGCCTTCCTGCTGCGCAACATCGCCGGTCTGCCGATCGTCTGCGCGAAGGGGCTGGCCGACCGCAAGACCCTCGCCAAGGGCGAGAACGGCACCGGCATGTTCACCATGACCGAGATCGTCCCGAACGACCACTACACGCTGACCCGGCGCAAGGACTACACGTGGGGTCCCGGCCAGTTCGACCCGAAACAGAAGGGCCTGCCGGACAAGATCAACGTCCGGATCATCCCGAACATGACCACGATGTCGAACCTGCTGCTGTCCGGCGAGGTCAACGCCGGCTCGGTGATCGGGCAGGACCAGCAGCGGCTCAAGGCGCAGCGGCTCTACCACGCCGACATCGTGTCCCCGTTCGGCGAGCTGTTCTTCAACCAGGCGCCCGGCCGGTTCGGCGCGGACCAGGCGATGCGCCGCGCGCTCGTCCAGGCGATCGACCTCCCGCAGGTCGCGAAGGTGCTGACCCGCGACGGCGGCGCGCCGGTCAAGGGCATGGTCACGATCGAACCGCGGCCGTGCGACGGCGATTCGGTCACCGGGAAGATCCCCGGGTTCGACGTCGCCGCGGCCAAGGCGGCCCTTGATCAGGCGGGCTGGAAACCGGGACCGGACGGCATCCGCGTGAAGGACGGGAAGCGGCTGGCGCTGACCGCGATCTACGGCACGCAGGCCGGTCCGACGATGCCCCCGGGCGCGGAGCTGATGCAGCAGGGCTGGAAGAGCGTCGGCGTCGACGTCACGTTGAAGGGCGTCGACAGCCCGGGGCTGAGCCAGCTGCTGTTCGCCACCGGCGAGTGGGACATCTCGATGGCGCCGGTCGGTCTCACCCTGCCCAGCCAGCTGGTGCCGTTCATGTCCGGCGGGGAACCGCCGCAGGGCACGAACTTCGCGCACATCAAGAACCCGCAGTACGAGTCGCTGGTCGCCAAGGCGGCCACGCAGGCCGGGGAAGCGGGCTGCGCGGACTGGACGGCCGCGGAATCGGCGCTGTTCGAGAGGCAGGACGCCGTGCTGTTCGCGAACTCGGTGATCCCGACCTACGGCAGCAACGCCAAGTTCGAGATCGTCAACGGCTACCTCCAGCCGTCCACCATCCGGATGTACGCCTGATGACGGGAATGACCGGCACTGTCGCCGTCGCGGGCCCGAAGGTCAGTCCCTGGCTGACCTTCGGCGCCCGCCGCCTCGGACGGTTCGTGGTGTCGCTGTGGGTGCTGGTGACCATGGCGTTCCTGATGCTCCAGCTGATCCCCGGCGATCCGGTGCGCGCGGCGCTCGGCCTGACCGCGCCGATCGAGCTGGTCAACGCCCGCCGCGCCGCGCTCGGGCTGGACCATCCGCTGTGGCAGCAGTATCTCGACTATTTCGCCGGGCTGTTCCGCGGTGATTTCGGCACGTCGATGCTGACCGGGCAACCGGTCGGCGACGTCATCTCCGACCGGCTCCCGGCGACGCTGCAGCTGGCGCTGCCGGCGTTCGTGGTGGTGATCGGGCTGGCGATCCCGCTCGGGCTGACGTTCGCCGTGCTGACCCGCGGCGGCCGCCGCCGCGGCACCGAACTCGGGTTCACGTCGACCACCGTGCTGTTCGCCGCGATCCCCGAGTTCCTGCTCGCGGTGGCGCTGGTGGCGTTCTTCGCGGTGCAACTCGGCTGGTTCCCGGTGGCCGGACACGAGGGCGCGGGTTCGCTCGTGCTGCCGGTCATCGCGCTGGCGCTCGGCCCGGCCTCGACACTGTCCCGGATCGTCCGCGTGGAGACGCTTTCCGTGCTGGGCAACGATTTCGTCCGCACCGCGCGGGCGAAACGGCTGCCCGCCCGGCTGGTCTACCTGCGCCACGCGCTGCCGAACGCGCTGACCGCGACCCTCACGCTCGGCGGGCTGATGCTCACCAGCCTCGTCGCGGGCACCGTGCTGGTGGAGAACGTGTTCGCCTGGCCGGGACTCGGTTCGACGATCTCGCAATCCATTCTGCAGAAGGACTATCCGCTTGTGCAGGGGATCGTGCTCGTGTACGGCATCGGCGTGCTGCTGGTGAACCTCATCGTGGACCTGCTGCTCGCGGTCCTCGATCCGCGTTCGACGATCCGGGAGAACTGAGATGGCGAAACGGCGCGGACAACAGTGGCTGGCCGCCGTGCGCACCCCGCTCGGCGCGTTCGCCGCCGGCCTGCTCGTGCTGGTGCTGGCGCTCGCGGTGCTGGGCCCGATCCTGTGGCAGGACGCGGCCTCGGCGATCGACACGAACGCGATCAGCCAGGGCCCGTCGGGCGACCACCTGGTCGGCACCGACGAACTGGGCCGCGACATTTTCTACCGCGTGCTCGTGGCGACCCGGCTTTCGGTGCTGCTGGCGCTGATCTCCGCGGCGCTCGGCGTCGCGACCGGACTCGTGCTCGGCATGCTGCCCGCGGTGCTGCCGCGTCCGCTCGGCAGGCTGCTGACGGCGGCGATCAACATCGCGGTCGCGTTCCCCGGCCTGCTGCTGGTGTTGTTCTTCGCGGTGATTTTCGGCGTGGGCACGCAAGGCGCGGTGATGGCGATCGGGTTCGCGCTGGCCCCGCAGTTCGCCCGGCTGACGCAGACGTTGTCGGCTTCGGTCGCCGGACGCGACTTCGTGTCCGCCGCCCGGGTCGCCGGAGTCGGCCGGATCCGGTTGCTGTTCCGGCACATCCTGCCGAACATCGGGGAACCGCTGGCGATCAACGCCACCATGGGCGCCGGCGGTGCGCTGCTCGCGTTCTCCGGGCTGTCGTTCCTCGGGATCGGCGTGCAGGCTCCGGAGTACGACTGGGGCCGGCTGCTCAACGAAGGCCTCAACGGCATTTACATCAACCCGGCGGCCGCGCTCGCCCCCGGCGTCGCGGTGGTGATCGCGGGGCTCGCGTTCAACCTGTTCGGCGAGACCGTCGCCGGGGTGATCGGCGTGCGGACCAGGTTGCCGCGGCTGGCTCCCCGGGTGCTTCGGAAGTCCAAAGTGGACTTGGTGGCAGCGGACGACGCCGTGCTGGTGGTCGAGAACCTGGAAGTCGCGTTTCCCCGGCCGACGGGCTGGACGGTTCCGGTGCGCGGCGTGAGCTTCACCGTGCGGGCGGGGGAGGCGATCGGGGTCGTCGGAGAATCCGGTTCGGGCAAGAGCCTGACCGGGCTCGCGGTGTCGCGGCTGATCGAAGCGCCCGGTTCGGTGACCGCGGACCGGCTGGACTTCGCCGGCACTCCGGTGCTCACCACGCCGGAACGCGAATTGCGGACGCTGCTCGGGACGTCGCTGGCGATGGTGTTCCAGGACCCGATGACGTCGTTCAACCCGACCCGGCGGATCGGCCGCCAGCTCGCCGAGGTTTCCGAGCAGCACCACGGGCTTTCGCGGGCCAAGGCGTTCGAGCGGGCGATCGACCGGCTGCGCGCGGTCCGGATTCCGGCGGCGGAACGGCGGGCGAAGCAGTACCCGCACGAGTTTTCCGGCGGCATGCGGCAGCGCGCGATGATCGGCATGGGCCTGATGGGCGACCCGCGGCTGATCATCGCCGACGAACCGACGACCGCGCTGGACGTGACCGTGCAACGGCAGCTGCTGCGGTTGCTGGCCCAAACCCGCGCCGAACGAGACACCGCGATCATCCTGATCAGCCACGACATCGCGGTGGTTTCCCAGACGTGCGAACGGATTCTGGTGATGTACGCGGGACGGATCGTGGAGGATCTGCCCGCCGCCGGGCCGGACCTCACGCCGCGTCATCCGTACACGCGGGCGCTGCTGGCCACGACGCTCGACCTGGAAACAGATTTGGCCGCGCCGCTCGCGGTGATTCCCGGCCGTCCGCCGGAACCGGACCAGATGCCGCCCGGCTGCGCGTTCGCGAGCCGGTGCCCGCTGGCGACCGACCGGTGTCGCGAGGAGGACCCGGAACTGACCGTGCTCGCGCCGGAACACCGGGTGGCGTGCTGGCATCCGGATGCGGCAGGGTCGGAAACAGGGCGGTCGGAAGCAGTGGGCGCGGCGGTCGTGGCGGGAGGGGCGGAATGAGCGAACTGGTTTTCGACTCGATCAGCGTCCGGTACGGCGGACGGCGTGGGCTCACCGCGGTGGACGGCGTTTCGCTGACCGTCCCGGCGGGCAAGGTCGTCGGCCTCGTCGGCGAATCGGGTTCCGGCAAATCGACGCTCGCGAGGGCGGCCGTCGGATTGTCGCCGGTGAGCGCGGGACGGGTGCTGCTCGGCGGCGTGGACGTGCGGAAACTGCCGCGCCGGCGTCCGCTGCAGATGGTGTTCCAGGACCCGTATTCCTCGCTCGACCCGCGGATGACCATCGGCGAGTCGATCGCCGAGGCGATGCCGCGCGGGACGAACCGCTCGGCCGAGGTCGCCCGGCTGCTGGAGCTGGTCAATCTCGATCCCGAACGGGCCGCGCACCTGCCGGGCCAGCTGTCCGGCGGGCAGCGGCAACGCGTCGCGCTCGCCCGGGCGCTCGCCGGTCGGCCCGAGGCGCTGATCGCCGACGAGATCACCTCCGCGCTCGACGTCTCGGTGCAGGGCGCGGTGCTCAATCTCGTGCGTGAAGTGCAGCGGCAGCTCGGTCTGTCGATGCTGTTCATCTCGCACAACCTCGCGGTGATCCGGTATCTCAGCGATTTCGTCGCGGTGATGTACCTCGGCCGGATCGTCGAAGCCGGACCGGCGCAGCAGGTGCTCACCGATCCGCAGCATCCCTACACCCGCGACCTGCTCGACGCAGCTCCGTCGGCGCACAAGTCGCTGTTCGACGCCGAACCCGGCGCGACCGCGGACGCGGAACCGCCGGATCCGCACCATCCGCCCGCCGGATGCCGGTACCACCCGCGCTGCCCGGTCGGCCCGCTCGTGCGGAGCGACCGCGAGATCTGCCTCCGCGCGGATCCGGCCGAGGACTCCGCGCCCCGGCGGCACGCGTCGGCCTGCCACTTCTCCGAATCCGAGGGCCACGAGCCCGCGATCTCCCAAGGAGCCAGCGTATGACCCGCCGTCTCGGCATCGATGACCTGTACGACCTCGCCGCGCCCAGTCAGCCCGCGCTTTCGCCGGACGGCAGCCGGATCGCCTACGTGGTCCGGACCGCGGACCGGGAAGAAGACCGGAACGTCGACGCGCTGTGGACGGTCGGCGCTTCGTCCGGGGAAGCCCGCCAGCTCACGCGCGGGAACGCGGACGCGGCGCCGAAATGGTCCCCGGACGGGTCCCGGCTCGCCTTCCTGCGCGCCCAGGACGGTCCGCCGCAGGTCTGGGTGCTTCCGGCGGACGGCGGCGAGGCCGAGCAGCTCACCAAGCTTCCGCTCGGCGCGGGCGCACCGGTGTGGAGCCCGGACGGCAGCAAAATCGCGTTCTCCTCGGCGATCGACCTCGCCGCGGTGGTCGAAGCGCCGCCGGAGAACACGCCGATCGTCGCCGAGCGGCTGGACTACAAGTCCGACGGCCCCGGCTTGCTGAAGACGCTCCGCAGCCACGTGCACGTCCTCGACGTCGCGACCGGCGAAGTCCAGCAGCACACCTTCGGCGACTGGCACGCGGGCCAGCCCGCCTGGTCGCCCGACGGCACGCACGTGGCGTTCACCGCGGCCCTGGACGACGACGCCGACCTCACCTTCCGGTCCGCCGCCTACGTCCTCGACGTCACCGAGCGCAACGCCGAACCGCGGCTGGTCGGCACCGACCAGGGCATGGCTGGCACGGTCGGCTGGACCAAGGACGGCAAGGCGCTGCTGGTGGTCGGCCGCACCGACACCGCGACCGGGCACCTCGGCCTGCTGCGCGTGCCGCTGGACGGCGGCGAGACGGTCGACCTTGCCGCCAGCCTCGACCGCAACGTGATGCCCGGCGGCCCGGGTTACCCGGGTGCGCTGCCGCAGCTGACCGAAGCGGGCGACGTCGTGCTGTTCGCGATCCGCGACCGCGGCTGCACTCATCTGTACGAAGTGGACCTCGCCGGCGGCGAACCGCGTGCGGTGCTGACCGGGGAAGGCAATGTCGTGTCCGGAATGGACTTGGTCGGCGACCGGGCGGCGATTGTGCTGGCCACCGCCGATTCCTTCGGCGAGGTCGCGGTTCTCGACCGCACCACGGGCAAGGTCGACGTGCGGACGAAGCACGGCGACGCAGTGTCCGAAGTGGAATTGTTCCCGCGTGAATCGCGCGAATTCACCATCAGCGACGGCACCGTCGTCCAGGGCTGGCTCATCCGCGACACCGAACGCACCGGTGCACAGCCGCTGCTGATCGACATCCATGGCGGTCCGCACAACGCCTGGAACGGCGCCGCGGACTCGATCCACCTGTACCACCAGACCCTCGCCGCTCGCGGCTGGGCGGTCCTGCTGATCAACCCGCGAGCGAGCGACGGTTACGGCGAAGCCTTCTACACCGCCGCGATCGGCGCGTGGGGACAAGCGGACGCACCGGACTTCCTCGAACCGATCGACCAGCTCGTCGCCGAAGGCCTCGCCGATCCGGACCGGCTCGCCGTCACCGGGTACAGCTACGGCGGCTATATGACCTGCTATCTGACCAGCCGCGACGACCGCTTCGCCGCTGCTGTCGCGGGCGGCGTGGTCAGCGACCTGACCAGCCTGGCCGGCACGTCCGACGGCGGACATTTCATGGCGGTCAACGAATTCTCCGGGCTCTCGTCCGGCCAGTACGAGAGCTCCTCTCCGCACTCGCAGGTCGAGAACGTCCGCACGCCGACGCTGATCCTGCACGGCGGCGAGGACGTCCGTTGTCCCGTCGGGCAGGCCGAGCAGTGGTTCACCGCGCTGCGCGAGCGCGACGTGCCGTCCCGGCTGGTGCTGTACCCGGGCGGCGCGCATCTGTTCGTTTTGGACGGTCCGCCCTCGCACCGCGCGGACTACAACCGGCGCGTGGTCGACTGGGTCGAGCAGTACGCGGGTTCGCGGGTGCCGATCGAGGCCGCGCACTGGAGCCGGCGGCTCGCGGAACTGGCGCGCAAGTACGACATTCCCGGTGCGTCGCTGGGCATTCTGCGCGTCGACACCGGCGAGGAGGTGTTCGCGACCCACGGCGTGCTGAGCAAGACGACCGAGGTCGAGGTCACCGAGGATTCGCTGTTCCAGATCGGCTCGATCTCCAAGGTGTGGACGTCGACCGTGGTGATGCAGCTGGTCGACGAGGGCCTGCTCGACCTCGACGCGCCGATCGTCGACGTGCTGCCCGAACTGCGGCTGTCCGATCCGGAGGTGACGAAGCGCGTCACCATGCGGCACCTGTTGACGCACACCAGCGGCATCGACGGCGACATCTTCACCGACACCGGCCGCGGCGACGACTGCATCGAGAAGTTCGTCGAGCTGCTGGACGAGGCCGCGCAGAACCATCCTCTCGGCGCGACTTTCTCCTACTGCAACTCAGGTTTCGTCCTGATGGGCCGGGTGATCGAGAAGCTCACCGGGAAAACCTGGGACGCCGCGATGCGGGAGAAGCTGTACACCCCGCTCGGCCTCACGCACACGGTCACGCTGCCGGAGGAAGCGCTGCTGTTCCGCGCCGCCGTCGGCCACGTCGCGCCGGACGGCGAGGACCCGGCCCCGGCTCCGGTGTGGCAACTGCCGCGTTCGGCCGGACCGGCCGGCCTGATCTCCGCCCGCGCCGCGGACGTCCTCGCCTTCGCCCGCCTGCACCTCACCGGCGGCCTGACCGCGGACGGCACGCGGATCCTGTCGGCGGAATCGGCCGCGGCGATGGCGGAAAAGCAGGCCGACGTCCCGGACAAGCACACCCTCGGCGACTCGTGGGGCCTCGGCTGGATCCGCGACGAATGGGGCGGCCGCCGCGTCATCGGCCACGACGGCAACACGATCGGCCAGTCGGCGTTCCTGCGCCTGCTGCCGGACGCGGGCCTCGCGGTCACGCTGCTGACGAACGGCGGTCACGCGCGGGATCTGTTCACCGAGCTGTACCGGGAGATCTTCGCCGAACTCGCCGACGTCGCCATGCCGCGTCCGCTCGAACCCCCGGCCACGCCGGTCGAGGTGGACGTGACCCGTCACCTGGGCGTCTACGAACGGGCTGGCGCGCACATCGAGGTCGTGGAGCGCGAGGGTGGGTTGCGGATCGTGTACACGACCACCGGACCGCTGGCGGAGCTGATGCCGGACAAGGTCCAGGAATTCGATCTGGAGGCGGTTTCGGACACGCTGTTCCTGCTCCGCATGCCGGGCGGGCAGTTCTGGACGCCGGTGCTCTTCTACACCCTGTCGACGGGGGAGCCGTACCTGCACTTCGGCGCCCGCGCGACGCCCAAGGTGTCTTGACGGTCGAGGGGCTGGGTTTCCCCGCCCAGCCCCTCTGTCGGTCAGTCCTTGCGCCGGGCCAGGAACCGCACGAGAAGAAGCACCAGGCACACGACCGCCACTCCGCCGCCGAGGTACCGGTAAGTGTCCTCCAGCCCGGCGAACTGGCCGATCGAATTGGCCGCGGCGCCGGCGAGAAAAACGAGCCACAGCAAGGTAGTCACAACGGGGCCGCCGGCGGTGCGGCTTCGGGAAGTTTCCATGCCCAGGACACTATGGAGCGGCGACGGCGGCGACCACGCCGCAGACCCCCAACTTCGTGGTAGCGCCTGCGCTACCTCTTCCCGTTCAAGTAGGCCAGCACCGCCAGCACCCGCCGGTGCCCGCTGTCCTCCGGCAGGCCCAGTTTCGCGAAAATATTGCGGATGTGCTTGAGCACCGTCCCGTCGCTGACCACCAGCAGTTCCGCGATCGTGGCGTTGTTGTAGCCCTCCGCCATCAGGCCGAGCACCTCGCGTTCGCGGGCGGTCAGGGCGTCGAGCGGGTCGCGGCGGTGGGCCAGCAGCTGGGTCACCACCTCCGGGTCCATCGCCGTGCCGCCTTCCACGACCCGGTGCAGCGAGTCGAGGAACTTGGCGACCTTGCCGACGCGTTCCTTCAGCAGGTACCCGACCGCGCCCTTGCCGTCCGCGAGAAGCTCGGCCGCGTAGCCGGTTTCCACGTGTGCGGACAGCACCAGCACCGGCAGCCCGGGGTGCAGCTGCCGCGCCTGGACGGCCGCGCGCAGGCCCTCGTCGGTGTGCGTCGGGGGCAGGCGGACGTCGGTGATCACCGCGTCCGGACGGTCCTCGCGGACGAACGCGAGGAACTCGTCGGTGTGGTCGAAAGCCGCGGCGACCTCGATGCCCGAGGTGTCGAGCAGCAGGACCAAACCTTCTCGCAGCAGGGCGTCGTCCTCGACGATCACGACCCGCATGGCAACTCCACTTCCAGAACAGTCGGTCCGCCGGGCGGGCTCGTGAGCGTGACCGTCCCGTCGAAGGCCTCGGCGCGTTTCCGGATCCCGGCCAGCCCGCTGCCCTGGGATTCGTCCGCCCCGCCGCGTCCGTCGTCGCGGATGCGGATCCGCAGGGTGTCGACGGTGCCGTCGAGCGTAATCGACGCGTGTTTCGCGCCCGAATGCTTGGTCACGTTCGCGAGAGCTTCGGCGACGATGAAGTACCCCGCCGCCTCGACCGCGGCCGGTCGCCGCGCACTGCTGCGAACGTCCACAGTGCACGGAACCGCGCACCGGTCGGCGAGGGCGGTGATCGCGCCGTCGAGGCCGCGATCGGTCAGCAGCGGCGGGTGGATGCTCCGCACGACCGTGCGCAGTTCGGCGAGTGCTTCGGTGGCCGCGTCCTGCGCCTTGCCGAGCAATTCCCGTGCCTTGGCCGGGTTTCCTTCGAAAAGCTGGTCCGCGATCCCGAGCTGCAGCACGACCGCGGACAGCCGCGCTTGCGTCCCGTCGTGGAGGTCGCGTTCGAGCCGGCGGAGTTCGGCGCCGTGCGCCTCGAGCGCGGCCGCACGGGTCGCGGTCAGCTCGACGACCCGGTCGGTCAGCGCGGCACCCGGCTTCGTGCCGAGAAACGCCCGCGTCGCAAGGGCTTGCCAGCGCGCCAGCGGCGAGGCCCAGAAGGTGAGCGCGATCATCACGAGCCCGCTGAACACGCAGAGCGCGGCCAGCGGCCACGAGTTCACCACGAACTCCAGCGAACTGGGGATCCCTCCGGGCACCAGCCACCAGAACAGGCCGGTGAGGATCTGCCGCACCCCGCCGAGCGGCAGGCCGAACGCGAGAATTCCGACGAGGAAGCCGACCACCGCGTGCACCGCGAGCCACGCGAGGTCGCGCAGGCTCGCCGGGTCGCGAATCGGCGACACGTTGGCGTACGGCTCCGCGATCGGCTCGTCCAGCCTGCGCCCGGCGCGGCGGCGTTCGAACCGCAGCGGGCGGCGGATCAGCTTCAGCGCGACCGGCAGCGCCGGGATCCCGACGCCGATCAGGCACGTCATGAGCACGACGGCCATGGCGAAGAAAAGCAGCATGGCGAGGAACGAGGTCGCGGCCCCGACCAGCAAGTAGCGGAGTCCGGACCACCACGAGCGCAGCCAGCCTTTCACCCGCACAGTGTCCCATTAGGACTTCCCCACCGGGGGTGGTGGTGCCTGCGCTACCCCCAAGACTCCCGCGCTCGGGATCGTTTTCGCGCACCCGCCGCCATAGCTTCGTTACCGACAGAGAATCTGCTGGTCCGAGGAGCGACACGAACATGAACACAGGCGGAACACACGCCCTGAGGCTGGAAGCGGTGCGCAAGATCTACGGCTCCGGCGACGGCGCGGTCACCGCGCTGGACGGCGTGTCGGTCGGGATCCAGCGAGGCTCGTTCACCGCGGTGATGGGGCCGTCCGGATCCGGCAAGAGCACCTTCCTGCACTGCGCCGCCGGACTGGACCGGCCGAGTTCCGGACGCGTGCTGCTCGGCGAAACCGAACTCGGCGGGCTCCGCGAGCGCGCGCTCACCGAACTGCGCCGGACCCGGATCGGGTTCATTTTCCAGGCCTACAACCTGCTGCCGTCGCTGAACGTGCTGCAGAACATCACCTTGCCGATGCGGCTGGCCGGCAAGAAGCCGGACGCGCGCTGGCTGCGCGAGATCGTCGACGGCGTCGGCATCGCGAAGCGGCTCGAACACCGCCCGGCGGAACTGTCCGGCGGGCAGCAGCAGCGCGTCGCGATCGCCCGCGCGCTGATCACCCGGCCCGAGGTCGTGCTCGCCGACGAACCGACCGGCGCGCTCGACACCCGCACCGCCCGGCAGGTGCTCGACCTGTTGCGCACCGTGGTCGACCAGATGGGCCAGACCGTGCTGATGGTCACCCACGACCCGGTCGCCGCGTCCGCCGCGCACGGAGTGCTGTTCCTCGCCGACGGCAAGCTCGCCGGCCATCTCCCGCAGCCGACCCCGGAACGGGTCGCCGAGCGGATGACCCACCTCGGGGAGTGGTGACCGCCATGTGGTCGTTGGCTTGGCAGACGACGAAGGCCCGGCTGAGCGGGTTCGTCGGCGCGTTCATCGCGATTCTCTGCGGCACCGCGCTCGTCGCGGGCTGCGGCATTCTCATGGAATCCGGCCTGCGCGCCGGGGTCCCGACCCAGCGGTACGCCGACGCGGCCGTGGTGGTCGGCGGGGTGCAGACGACGAAACCGCCGGGCGCGGATTTCGGCGAGTCCGAGCAGGTCACCGAGCAGACGACGGTGCCCGAGACGTTGGTCAAGCGGATCGCCGAGGTGCCGGGGGTGCGCCAGGCGGTGCCGGAGCAGGACTTCCCGGCGAACGTCGTGACGGCCGGCGGCAAGGTGCTCACCGGCCCGAACGGCACGCAGTCGCGCGGACACAACTGGGACGCGGCCGTGCTGGCCCCGTTCACCCTCCGCGAAGGCCACGCGCCCGAAGCGGCGAACGAGGTCGTCCTCGACGCGGAACTGGCGGCGCGCGGCGGCGTTTCGGTCGGCAGCACGGTGCGGATCTCGACCCGCTCCACGCCGATGGAGTTCCTGGTCACCGGCATCGCCGCGGCGAAATCCGGCAACGGGCTGACCCGGCAGTCGGCGTTGTTCTTCTCCGCCGCGCGCGCCGCGGATCTCGCCGGAAAGCCCGGCCAGGTGCACGCGGTCGGCGTGCTCGCCGCACCCGGAGTGCCGGCGGGCGAGCTGGAAGACCGCATCGGCGCGGCGGTCAAGGGCGAACCGGTCACCGTGACCACCGGGATGGGCCGCAGCACGGTCGAATTCCTCGACGTGAGCCAAACCCGGGTAATGCTGTTCGCGCTCGCCGGTTCCTTCGGCGGGTTCGCCATCCTGGTCGCGGTGTTCGTCGTGTCGAGCACGCTGGCGCTGGTGATCAACCAGCGGCGGCGGGAATTCGCGCTGCTGCGGGCGATCGCGGCCACGCCGAAGCAGATCCGCAAGCTGATCAGCGCCGAAACCATGCTGGTCGCGACCCTCGCCGGAGTGCTCGGCGCGGGACTGGGCGTGGCCGTCGGCTACGGATTGCGCAACGCGTTCGCCGGGATCGGCGTGATTCCGCCGGACTTCGGTCTCGCGATCGGCCCGCTCCCGCTCGTCGTCGCGTTCCTGCTCGGCATGGGCGCGGCGCGGCTGGCGGCGTGGTCGGCGGCCCGGCGTCCGTCGTCGATCCGCCCGATCGAAGCGCTCGGCGAGGCGGCTGTCGAACGCCGCGAACTCGGCCGGAGCCGGGTCCTGATCGGCTGGCTGCTGGTGGTGCTCGGCTTCGGCGGCGCGACCGTCCCGATGTACGTGACCGGCCCGGGTGCGCTGGCCGCCTCCTCGATGTCCGCGCTGGTGGTCGTGATCGGGCTCTCGGTGCTCGGGCCGAAGGTGGTCGCCTTCATGACCCGGATCATCGCCCCGGTCTACTCCGGCGTCTCGCGGATCAGCGGCTACCTGGCCGCCGCGAACAGCCAGGCCAACGCCCGGCGCCTCGCGTCGGCGGTGACCCCGGTGATGCTCGCGGTCGCGTTCGCGATCTCGATGTTCTACAGCCAGACGTCGTCCGCCGCGGCCCAGCAAGAGCAGGCCGTCCGGTCGACCACCGCGGACCACGTCCTCACGAGCACCACCGGCGCCCTGTCCCCGGAAGTCGCCGCGGCGGCGCGGGCGATTCCCGGCGTCGTGGCGGCGACCTCGGTGATCCGCACCGACGTCGTCACGACGGTCCAGGAGGACAAGCGGCTGCGCGTCATGAAGTACCCGGCGCAGGGATTGGACGGCGACCAGGTCCGCGGCGTGCTCGACCTCGGCGTCGTGTCCGGGAATCTGGCCGACCTGCGCGGCGGCGCCGTCGCGATGAGCAAGGGCGAGGCCGATTGGTACGACAAGAAAATCGGCGACGAGGTCGACTTCTGGTTCGCCGACGGCCGTCCCGCGAAGGTGAAACTGGTCGCGGTCTATACGCACAACCAGGCCTTCGGCGAGTACGTGCTGCCCTCCGAACTGGCTCGCGCGCACACCGGCGACCGGATGGACAATTCCGTTCTGGTGCGCCAAGACCCGAAGGCCGATCCGGCCGCGGTGACCGCCGCCCTGCGCGACCTCAGCGCGCGTTACCCCGGCCTCACCGTGACGCCCGGTTCCACGTTTTCCGCGGTGGAAAGCGCTTCGGGACAACAGCAGTTCTATCTGAACCTCGTCGCGGTCGGCGTGATCCTCGGCTACGTGGTGATTTCGGTGGCCAACACGCTGGTGATGACCACCGCGCAGCGGTCGCGGGAGTTCGCGCTGCTGCGGTTGATCGGCACCACGCGCGGCCAGGTCGTGCGGATGATGCGCCTGGAAGCCTTGACGACCGCTGGTATCGCGGCCTTGCTCGGCACCGTGGTGGCAGCGATTCCGTTGGTACTGCTCAATCTTTCCCTGCGCGACACTCCGCTGCCGTCCGGAACGCCCGCGGTGTTCGGCGGAATCATCGCCGGAGCATTCCTGCTCAGCCTGGTCTCGCTCGGTCTGTCCACTCGGGTCACCTTGCACGCCAAGCCCATGGACGCCATCGGCCTTCGCGAATAGGAACTCCATGCGCACCTCGCTGAAACGGCTTTCGGCGGCAGTCCTCACCGCGGCGGGCCTGTTCGTGCCCGCCGCGGCGGACGCCTCGCCGTCTCGATTCCTCGACCGAACCACGATTCCCGACCTGCAGCGCGCCATGGACCACCGGCAGCTGACGGCGGAACAACTGACCCGGGGCTACCTGCGCCGGATCGAAGAGCTGAACCCCAAGCTGCACGCCGTCGTGCAAACCAATCCCGACGCGCTGGCGGCGGCCAAGGAAAGCGACACCCGCCGCCGCGCCCATTCCTCCCGCAGTGCGTTGGAAGGAATTCCGGTACTGCTGAAGGAAAACATCGACACCGCGGACCGGCAAACCACCACCGCCGGGTCGACCGCGATGCTCGGTTCGCGTCCGGCCAAGGACGCGTTCCTGGTCCAGCGCCTGCGCGCCGCCGGTGCGATCGTGCTCGGCAAAGCGAACCTGTCGGAATGGTCGAACTTCCGCTCGGACGCACAGATCCCCGGCTGGAGCGGAGTCGCGGGCCAGACCCGCAATCCGTACGCGCTGGACCGCAGCCCATGCGGTTCGTCAAGCGGCTCCGCGGTCGCCGCGGCGGCCGGTCTCGCGACGGTCGCCATCGGCACCGAGACCGACGGTTCGATCGTGTGCCCGGCGGCCGCGACCTCGACGGTCGGCGTGAAGACCAGCCTCGGCGTGGTGAGCCGCAGCGGTGTCGTGCCGATCACCGCTCAGCACGACACTCCCGGTCCGATCGCGCGCAACGTCACCGACGCCGCGCTCACCCTCTCCGTACTAGCCGGTGCCGACCCAGCGGACCCCGCCTCGGTCGCCGCCGAGGCAGCGATTCCGAAGGACCTGCGCTTGGACCGAAACGCCTTGCGCGGCCAGCGAATCGGTATCTGGCGTAAGGGTCACACCGGCATCGACGAGCAAGCCGATCGCGTCTTCGAGTCCACAGTGCACACTCTGCGCTCGCTGGGCGTGACGGTCGTTGACGGGGCCGACGTCGAGGACATCTCCTGGTCAGTCACCCCGGATCTCCTCCCCGCGTTGCTGACCGAGTGCAAGCATGACCTGAACGCCTACCTGGCCGTGACCCCCGGCGACCATCCGCGGAATCTGTCCGAGCTGATCGCCTACAACGACCAGCACCGCGACGTCGAAATGCCGCTCTTCGACCAAAGCCTGCTGATCGACGCGAACAAGGCCGACGGCATCCTGACCGACCAGACGTACCGCCGCCACCGCGCCGCCGCGACGGGACTCGCGCAACGGTCGATCGACGACGTGTTGGCCGCGAAAGGCCTCGACGCGATCGTCACCCTGAGCGGCTTGCCCGCCTCCCCTCTGGACCGCCCCGGCGACCCGAGGTTCCTGAGCAGCACCCGCAACACGTCCGTCGCGGGCTGCCCGAACATCACGGTGCCAGCCGGATTCGCCGGTCCGCTGCCGGTCGGGATCTCGTTCCTGGGCGCGAAGTACCACGACGCTCAGCTGCTCGCCTTCGCCTACGCGTACGAGCAGGCGTCCCACGCGCGGCAGGCACCCCGGTACCTGCCGCACGCCTAGCCGGGGAGTCGCCGGGAGCCAGGTGTCCCGCTGAACGGGAACAACCGCCACAATCCGGGCCCGGCGGCCGAACGGCCCAGCCGCCAGGCAAAACGCACCCGCGCCGTTAGCATTCCGTGACCAACCGCGGACGTGGCGTATCAGCCGTGTCAGTTTCTACCCTGGTCGCCGGATTAATCGGGCACACTCACTCATTCGGGTTAACA
Organism: Amycolatopsis sp. AA4; assembly: GCF_002796545.1. GTDB lineage: Bacteria > Actinomycetota > Actinomycetes > Mycobacteriales > Pseudonocardiaceae > Amycolatopsis. Next base: position 7,234,027 of record NZ_CP024894.1, on the reverse strand, counting down.
ACTTCGCTATCTTGGACCCCGTGGTGAACGCAAAGTCACGCTCCGCTCAGCGGACGAGCCTTCGGCTGGGTGCCGTGGCGGCCGCCACGATCGTGGGGGCCGGGCTCGCCGGGGCCTACGTCGGCCTGCACCGGACCGCCGAGGCCGAGACCGCGAAGCCGGTGTCGAACGTCGCCGTCGCCCGCAGCTCCGGCGGCAACGCGGGCAACGCGAGCAGCACCGTCAGCGGCGGCAAGGCCCAAGCTTCGACGGCGCCGCCCGCGTTGCCCGACCACCCGACGCCGTTCAGCGTCAAACTGTCCGCAAAGGACATTCCGGAGAAGGGCGGCGGCGTCCGCACCGGCGGCTGCAGCGGTTCGCTGATCGCCCCGCAGTGGGTCATCACCGCGGGCCACTGCTTCCACGACCTCGACGGCACGCGCGTCAGCGGCAAACCCGACTACACGATGACCGCCGCGATCGGGAAGCTCACCGATTCCGACCCGCGCGGGCACGTGCTGAAGATCGTGGACACGCGCCAGTCCGCGGTCAACGACCTCGCGCTCGCCAAACTCTCCGAGCCGGTCACCGACATCGAACCGCTCGCGCTGCCGGACGGCCCGCCGGATCCGGGCCAGCACACGACGTTCGTCGGCTGGGGTTCGCTGTCCTCGAAGGTCATCGTGCAGACCGACCACCTCAAACGCGGCGACTTCCAGGTCGACGAGGTGCGCAAGAACGAGATCACCCTCGAACCGCTGAAGAAGCGCACCGTCGAGAACAGCCCCTGCCCGGACGACTCGGGTTCGCCGTTTTTCGTGCCGGTGAAGGGAAAGAACACGCTGATCGCGGTCGAGAACTTCGGCCCGGACTGTCCGCAGCCCGGCCTCGAAACCGCGGCGCGCGTGGACCAGCTCGTCTCGTGGATCCGGGAGCAGATCGGCGCGTAAGCGCTCACCGGGGCAGCACTGCCGCCAGTTCCCGTGCCGCAGCACGCAAAGCGGGCACGAATTCCTCCAGCTGAGCCACCGTCAGCCGATAAGCCGGTGCCGCGGTGGACAACGCGGCGATGGCGGTCCCGTCCGGAGTCCGGATCGGCACGCCGACCGCGCGGATGCCTTCCTCGTGCTCCTCGTCGGCGATCGCGAAACCCCGTTCGCGCACCGCCGCGATCTCCGCCGCGAACGCCTCCCGCGAGGTGATCGTGCGCGGGCCCAGCGCAGGCAGCTCCAGGGAGGCGACCAGCTCGTCCCGGTTCGCCGCGAACGCGATCAGGCATTTGCCCATCGACGTGCAGTGCAGCGGCCCCCGCGCGCCCGGTTCGCCGCGGATCTGCAGCCGCTGCGACCCCTGCACCGAGTGCACGTAGACCTGGTTGTGCCCGTCCAGCACGGCCAGCAGCGTCGGCTCGCCGGTCTCCGCGGACAGCTTCTGCATCACCGGCAGCGCGACCCCGGCGAACCCGCGCGCCTGCGATACCGACTGGCCCAGCTCGAACAGCCGCAACCCCAGCGAATACCGCTTCGAAACCGGGTCGTTGCGCGCGAATCCCTCGCTCTGCAAGGAACTCAGCAGCCGATGCGTCGTGCTCACCGGATACCCGGCGGCCCGCGCCAGTTCGGAGAGCGGCACGCCCTCGGGGTAGCCGCCGAGCAGGGACAGCACCCGCAGAGCCTTGCCGACCATGTCCGCCATCGGACCCCCTTGACGTCCCGCGCGCGGCGACGCACACTGCCTCTCACCGCATTGCGGAATAGCTTTCCAGATGACGGAAAGCGCGTCAAGGACTTGGGTCAGCGGCGACAGGAGTACCGGATGAACACCGTCGAGCAGGCGGGCACGCTCGGGAGGCAGCGCTGGCTGCGGTTGATCCCGATCGTCTTCGTCACCTACAGCCTCGCCTACCTCGACCGGTCGAACTTCTCGATCGCGACCGCGGGCGGCATGGCCGAGGAACTGCACCTCACGAGCACGACGTCCGGCCTGATCGCCGCGTCGTTCTTCCTCGGCTACTTCCTGCTGCAGGTCCCCGGCGTGCTCTACGCCGACCGCCGCAGCGTGCGGAGCCTGATCTTCTGGTCGGTGCTCGCGTGGGGCGTCCTGGCGACCGCGCAGGGCCTGCTCAGCTCGGTGCCGGTGCTGATCGTGGTCCGGTTCCTGCTCGGCGCGGTGGAAGCGGCGGTGCTGCCCGCGCTCGTGGTGCTGCTCGCGCGGTGGTTCACGAAGGCCGAACGCGGCCGGGCCAACGCTTTCCTGATCCTCGGCAACCCGGTCACGGTGATGTGGCTGTCGGCGGCGTCCGGGTATTTGATCGAGGCGACGTCCTGGCGCGGCATGTTCGTCATCGAGGGAATCCCGGCGCTCATCTGGGCTTTCGTGTTCCGCGCGCAGGTCCGCGACCGGCCCGCCGACACGCCGTGGCTCGACCCGGCCGGTCGCGACGCGGTCGAACGCGCGATCGCCGCGGAACAGGCGCAGCTGCCGGAACCGGCCGAGCGTCCGGTGCGCGAAGTGCTGCGGTCCAAGGCGGTTCTGCTGCTGGCGGCGCAGTATCTGTTGTGGAGCATCGGGGTTTACGGCTTCGTGTTCTGGCTGCCGTCGATCGTCAAGGCGGGTTCGTCGGCCGGGATCGGCGCGACCGGGTTGCTGTCGGCGATTCCGTACGCGTTCGCGGTGGTGGCGATGCTGCTCAACTCGCGCGGTTCGGACCGGTCCGGAGCGCGGCGGCGGTTCGTGTGGCCGTGGCTGCTGGCCGGCGCGGTCGCGTTCTACGGTTCGTACCTCTTGGGCAAGCAGCACTTCTGGTGGGCGTTCGTGCTGCTTGCGGTCGCCGCGGTGGCGTTGTACGCGCCGTACGGCCCGTTCTTCGCGATGATTTCCGAACTCCTGCCGCAGCGGACCGCCGGGGTGGCGGTGGCCGTGGTCAACGCCGCGGGCGCGCTCGGCGGGTTCCTCGGGACCTACCTGGTCGGCTGGCTCGAATCCGTCACCGGCAGCACGGCCGCCGCGTTCTTGATGCTGGCGGGGACAATGGCCGCGGCCGCGGTGCTCGTGCTCGCGGTTCCGGCGAAGACGAAGGAAAGGCGAGCATGACCGCGCGTGTACTGGTGCCCTGGTCCGACATTTCCGTTCCGGCCGAACTGAACGCGGTCGTGTGGGACGGCCGCGGCGCCCCGCCGGACGGCCTCGACGACGTCGAGTTCTACGTCCTGCCCTACGACCAGGGTCCGGCGGCGGCGAAGCTGATCCCCGAACTGCCGTCGCTGCGCGCGGTCCAGACCCTCTCCTCGGGTTACGACAACCTGCTGCCGCTCGTCCCGTCCGGCGTGCGGCTGGCGAACGGACGGGGCCTGCACGACCTCAGCGTCGCCGAGCACGCGCTCGCGCTGATCCTTGCCGCGCAACGGTATTTCCCGCGCTGGTTCGCGCAGGAGCGGACCGGGTCGTGGGACCGGGTGCACACGCGCTCGCTCGCCGACTGCCGCGTCCTGCTGGTCGGCTACGGCTCGATCGGCCGCGCCATCGAGCGGTACCTGGAAGCGGGCGAGGCCGAGGTGGTCCGGGTCGCCAGCACCGCGCGCTCCGGCGTGCACGGCATCGCCGAACTGCCGGAACTCCTGCCGACCGCGGACATCGTCGTCCTCGTCCTGCCCGACACCCCGCAGACGCGCGGCCTCCTCGGCGCCGCGGAACTGGCTCTGCTGCCGGACACCGCGCTGGTCGTCAACGTCGGCCGCGGCACCGCCGTGGACACGGACGCACTCACCGCCGAAGTTTCGGCCGGTCGCCTACGGGCCGCGCTGGACGTCGTAGACCCGGAACCGCTGCCCGCCGACCATCCTCTGTGGACCCTCGACGGCGCGATCATCACCCCGCACATCGCCGGCGGTTCGGATTCGTTCTACCCGCGCGCGAAGCGGCTGGCCGAACGGCAGCTCGCCCACTACGCGAAGGGCGAGCCGCTGGAGAACCTGGTCAACTGAGCACGGCCGCGACCGCGGGCTGGTAAGCGGCGACCTGGCCGGGCGTCCAGTCCTCGGCGACGTCGTGCGTGACGATCCGGTAGATCAGCGCGCGGATCAGCATCTGCCGCCATTCCGGCAGATGCGCCCAGCGCTCGATCAGGCCGGGATCCGCGCCGTACCAGCACAACGCGTCGACGACCGCCACCGCGGCGGCCCAGGACGGCGGTCGCCAGTAGACCGCCCAGTCGATCACCGCGGGCGGCTGTCCCGGCGCGAAGAGGACGTTGCCGGGGAGATCGCCGTGCACCGCCTGCGCGGGCATCTCGACCCGGCGGCGCGCCTCGAACAACGGGCGAAGGAGGTCGCGCGCGGTCGCCGAGCCTTCGGGCGGCAATTCCTCCCAGGCCATCCGGTCGCCGACGGACCAGGGATCGTCGCGGAACTCGAGGAAGTCCGGACGTGGCAGGTGAGCGATCGCCTGATGGAACGCGATCCCGGCCCGAATCGCGTCGTCGGGCCGGGAAGTGTCCGGGCGGCCCGGGACCAGCCGGCTCGCCTCCCAGCCGAGCGGCGGATCACCGGCGGAGGTTCTGTTCCCGGCGATCCATTCTCCGTCGCGAGTCCGAAGCGGACGAGCGATCCGGAACTCCGCGGACTCCGCCACCTCGGCGAGCGCCGCCGCCCGCCACCGCGTTTCCGGAGCGAACTCCACCGGTTTCAGCACCACGTCCCCGGCGCGCCAAGCCTCGCCTTTCCCGCCCTCCATCCGAACCGGCGCACCGGCACAGCCGAACGCGGCCAGCACGTCCGCCGAAGGTTGCTTGTTCAACGTTTACGCCCTTTCTTTCGCGGGTTTCCCCAGCTCCTCGCACACCTACCCAGAGCAACGCAAGAGGAGGAACGACTCCGACTGGTGGTACGGAAGCGCACACGGGGGACCACCCACAGTGCACATGTGCGCCCTGTGTATGCTTCGCCATCGCTTGACTGGGTGGATTCTTCACCCGAATTGGTGGCCGCTGTGGTCGGGGAGATGTTGTCTCACGCGGTCCGTCGTTCGTGGTTCGGGACTTGATGGGAGAAAGCATGCACGGCAGGTCAATGCTGGTCCGGGGAGGGGCCGCGGCGGCGTCCGCGGCAGCGGCGCTCATGATCGCCGCGCCGGTCGCCCTCGCGGATGACAACGCCCCCGCGGCGCGGAGCGGCGCCGCCTCGGGCGAGCTGGTGTCCGGCGGCACGTCGGGCTTCGACGTCAACATCGCCGGCAAGGGCAAGGTCCAGACGACCCTGTTCAACTTCAAGCTGTCCGACGGCGCCCTCTCGAAGATGTACTGCGTGCAGATCGAGGTCGGCGCGCGCTTCGGCGAGCCGATGCTCGAGCACGCCTGGAACGACTACCCCGACGCGAAGTCGCCGTTCCGCAAGAACAACAAGAACATCAACTGGGTGCTGCACCACAGCTTCCCGGCCGAGGACGTCGCGACCCTCGAGAAGACGCTGAGCGACAAGGGCGTCAAGCTCCACGACGGTCTGTCCACGGAGGAAGCGCTGACCGCGACCCAGGCCGCGGTGTGGCACTACAGCGACGGCAAGGATCTCGACGCCAAGAACCCGCTGGCCAACGGTTCCGAGGACGAGGCAGCCGACGTGCTCGCGCTGTACGACTACCTGACCGGCGACGCGAACACCGGTGTCGAGGAGACGAAGCCGGCGCTGAGCATCACCCCCGCCAAGGCAAGCGGCGAAGCGGGCACGAAGATCGGCCCGTTCACCGTCGCGACGACCGGCAGCATCACCGACTTCACGAGCAAGCTCCCCGAGGGCGTGAAGCTGGTCGGTGAAAATGGCGAGGAGATCAAGTCGTCGGCGATCAAGAACGGCACGAAGCTGTTCCTGGACGTCCCGAAGGACGCAAAGCCCGGCACGGCCGAACTCGCGGTGAAGGCCGCGGGCGACGTCAACACGGGCCGCCTGTTCGTGGCGAAGAACTACGCCGACAAGCCGGCGCAGTCGCTGATCGTGGCGCAGTCGCAGAAGAGCAGCGTCCAGGCCGCCGCAACGGGCACCTGGACCGAAACGGGCCCGGTCACCACCGCCCCCGCGACGACCGCCCCCGCGGCCGGCGGCAACAACTCGGGCCAGACCCCGCTGGCGAACACCGGCGTGAACGCCGCGCTCCCCATCGGAATCGGTGCCGCCCTGGTAATCGCAGGCGGCGCAATGATGCTGGTGGTCCGCCGCCGGCGCAGCAACGCCTGATCGCTGCTTAACCCAATAACAAACGGGCCGGTCCGCGAGGACCGGCCCGTTTTGCATTCCCTCGCGATCCTCCGCCGTCCGTGAGGGCCACCTTCACGGACCCTGAGTCCCTCAGGGTTCCCCTCACGACCCCTCTGTCGGACGTGAAGGGCTCCTTGAGGGAATTAGATTCCCTCAAGGAGCCCTTCACGGACCGCTCCCCGCCGACCCCGCCGAGATCTCCCCAATGTGGCATTGGGTGCGTCTGACGCACCGAACGCCACATTGGGTGCGTCCCATGCACCCAATGCCACATTGGGGCGCTACCCGCTACCCGCTACCCGGACGCCGCCCCACTCAAAGCAACCACGCACCCAAGCCGCGCAACAAACCGCCGCCAGTGCACCCAAACACCGGGGGCACCCACTCCCTCCCCCATCCCCGATACGAAGCCTCTCTGCGGTTCGGGGGTGCTTGTCAAGGCATCTTTCCCGCCTTGACAAGCACCCCCGAACCGTCAGCACAATCAAACTTCGGGGTGCCCCACGCAACCCACAACCAGCAATGTCGCCCCCCAGGGCGACGAGCAGTCAGTTAACGCAAGTAACCCCATCAGCCGTAATCTCGGGAGCACCCCCAGCAGGAGGCCCCATAACCACCGGAGCAGCAGCCGGACGAACCGAAGAATCATCCGAATACTTCTGCCCCAAATAAACCCGAAAATGATCCTTCTCCAACGAAGAATCCGAAGCTACCGCAACCCCGCCAAGCTTCTCCGCAATAGCATCAGCCTGAGAACGCTGCCCATGCCCGTAATAAACAGTAGAAGTCCGCCGAGTAGCACTATTGGAAATAGACCCCCGCTGATACCCGGCAGCAGCAAGCTTGTCAGCAACCCGATTAGCCAACCCATCCACCCCAGACGAGTTGCGCACATCCACCACGTAAGACGCCAGCGCAGGATCCCCACCAGACGACGACGGCGGCGGCGCAGAAGCAGAAGAAGACGGCGAAGAAGGACCCCCACCAGTCTGCTCCCGAACAAACCGCTGCACCTGCTGCGGATCCACCTGCACCGCATCCCCGTCATTGGGCGTCTTCAACGTAATACTAACCACCGGCACAGTGACGAAATTGATACTCCCAGCACTCATCCCATGCAGCTGCTGAGCAAACGCCAACAAATCCCAGTTAGTATCAACAATAACAGCCTTCTTAACCGCCCCAATCAACGCATCCAGCTTACTGGGATCCGTCAACGTCCCAGCGGAAAGAATAGTCTTGGCCATGGAAGCCATGAAAACCTGCTGCCGCTTGATCCGATCCAGATCCCCGTTAGGCAACCCATGCCGCTGTCGAACAAACTGCAACGCCTGCGCCCCGGACACATTCTGCGGCCCAGCGCCAAAATTAGCCCCAGAATAAGAATCCTTCACGGGGGCCTTAAGGCAAACCGGCACGCCGCCCACAGCCTGGCTGACATAATAAAACCCAGCAAGATTAACCGCCGCATAATGCGTGATCTTCAGCCCGGTCAACTGCTGCACAGTCTCAATAGCAGTCTTGGCCCCAGCCTGCGCCGAATCAGTCTCCAGCTGCGCCCCAGACTCGCCAGCGGCCTTCAACTCGGCCTTCCGCGCCATCTGCCCATAGGTATAAGCCGAGTTGATCTTATGCTTCCCGAACTTCCCGGCAAGCTGGACATAAGAGTCACGCGGGATCGAAATGGCCGTCGCTTGCCCGCCCCCGGCCGGAATGTGCACGACGATCATCGTGTCGGTCGTGTCGCCGCCGTCCTCCGCGCCGCCCGCGTGCAGCTGGTCGAGCACGTCCTCGGGCAGCGGATTGCCCTCCGCGTCGGTGCGCGTGTCCAGGCCGACCATCAGGATGTTCTGCTCGTCCATCGGCGAGTTCGAGCCGGAGCCGATCACATCGGACCTGGTCAGGCCGTCGGTGATCTGGTTCAGCTTCGACCACGCGAACGCGGTGCCGCCGAGGACCAGCAGCGAAACTACGGCCAGGAGCACCTGGGCGACGCGGAGCGCGCTTGAAGTCTTGCGACGCATCGGGGTTCCTCTTCCTGCCACATCCGGTGGTCGAAAGACCCACGGTAGCGGGCGTCTCACCTGGACGGGTTACCGCTTACCCCAATTTGCGGAGACGGCGCCCGGAATGTCGGACAGACGGTGTATCTCCGCGAAGCGGCCCGGCCTCGACTCTCATTCTACAGCGATGTAGTTTTACTACAGCAGTGTAGAAGCAGAGAGAGGTGCCCGATGGCCCGCGTGGTGATCGTGTCCGCCCGGATCGGAGCGGGGCACGACGGTGCCGCCAGGGAACTGGACCGGTGGTTTTCCGGCCGCGGCGCGCAGGTCGTCCGCGCCGATTTCCTGGACCTGCTGCCCGGAAGGCTCGGCGAACTGCTCTGCGGCGCCTACCACCAGCAGCTGAACACGGTCCCGCGCAGCTGGGACTGGCTGCTCAGCGCCCTCGGCACCCCCGCGCTGGCCGGAGCCGCCCGCCGGTTCGCCGGACTCGCCACGCCGCGGCTGCGGGACCTGCTCGCCGAGAACTCCGAAGACACCGACGTCGTCGTATCGACCTACCCGCTCGCCACCCACGCGGTAGCCCGGCTGCGGCGGTCGAAAGAACTGACCGCGCCGCTGGTTGTCTACCTCACCGACCCGTCGGTGCACCGGCTGTGCGTGAGCCCGGACGCGACGCTCACCGTCGCCCCCAACGAAACCGCCGCCCGTCAAGCCCAAGCGCTCGGAGCCGGTCGCACGCTCGTCTCGCGTCCGCTGGTCGCACCCGCCTTCCGGCCCGCCGCCGGGATCACCGAACGGCTGCGGCTCCGGCTCGCCTTCGGCCTTCCGCACGACGGCCCGCTCGCGTTGGTCGTGGCCGGTTCCTGGGGCGTCGGCCAAATCGGACAGACCGCCGACGACCTCCTCGCGACCGGTCTCGTCGAGCCGGTCGTGGTGTGCGGCCGCAACGAAGTGCTGGCCGAAAAACTCCGGAAAACCGGACACCGGCACGTATTCGGTTGGGTCGACCGGATGCCGGAACTGATGCGCGCGTGCGACGTCGTGGTGCAGAACGCGGGCGGGCTGACGACGTCGGAGGCGCTCGCGACCGGCCTGCCAGTGCTGACCTACCGCTGCCTGCCCGGCCACGGCCGAGCCAACGCCGCGGTGCTGCACAACGACGGCATCGTGCCGTGGGTCCACTCGCTCACCGAACTGACCGAGGCGCTCGAGTGGCTGCTGCGCCGACCGGTCAAGGCGGCCGGATGATCCGCGGACTCGCCGCCGCAGCAGTCGCGCACGCGGCGCCAGCCGCGTTGTTCGTCCCGCAGCTGCGAACGCCCAAGCTGGCCGGACGAGGCGACCCCGGCCACGTGGCACTCACCTTCGACGACGGCCCGAACCCGGAGTCCACGCCACAGTTCCTCCGAGCGCTTGAGAAGCTCGACGTCCGCGCGACCTTCTTCGTGCTGGGCCGGGAACTGGCCGCCGCGCCGGAGCTGGGCCGGGAGATCGCCGCGGCCGGACACGAGATCGCGGTCCACGGCTGGGATCACCGCTGCTTCCTGCGCCGCTCCCCGAAGGCCCTGCACGACGACCTGACCCGCACCGTCGACCTGATCGAACTCATCACCGGCACGCGACCCCAGTGGCTGCGCGCGCCGTACGGAGTGTTCAGCGCGAGCGCCTTGGTCTCGGCGCACAGGCTCGGACTTCGGCCCGTTTTGTGGACTACCTGGGGATTCGACTGGACCAGTCGCGCCACTCCGCGCTCGGTCGTGCGCACCGTGTGCCGAAGGCTGAACGGCGGCGGCACGATTCTGCTGCACGACTCCGACGTCGCCGCCGCGCCGGGGGCGTGGCGCTCAGCGCTCGGCGCAGTCCCGGTGCTGGTGTCGGAGTGCCGGGAGCGCGGACTCGCCGTGGGACCCCTGCGCGAGCACGCAAGCGGCGCGCTGCGCGGTCTCGAGTCCGGAGTGGAGGTCGGTCGCCGCGTCGAGCGTGCTGGCCGCTGACCAGGCGCACGCGCCGAGCACCGCCGCCACGGCCACCGCTGCCAACGGGTTCCGCCGCGAATGCGACGACGGGGCGGACAGCAGCGCACGCACCCGTTGCGGCACCGGCCCGCCGGTCGCGGCAAGCGCGAGCGACGGCTGGGACCGGCTGGCCAACGCGGCCTTCGCGACCGCCGTGGCCACCAGCTTCCGGTCGCCGACGCGGTCCGCGGCCGCCTCGTCCGCCCAGCGTTCCAGCGCGAACCGGGCCGCCGCGCCGAGCGGACGCAGCAGTGGATTGACCGTGGTCGAGACCGTCACGATCGCGGCGAAAACGTGGTGCCGCAGCCGCAGATGCGCGCGTTCGTGGGCCAGCAGCGCGCGGCGTTCCGAGGGTTCCAGCGCGGAGAGCATGCCGCTGGACACCGCGATCCGGCCGCCGCCTCCGGCCACCGCGAACGCGACCGGTTCCTCGCCCGGCAACAGCACGAAGCCGGCCTCGCGGGTATGCGTGTTCAGCTCGGCGTGCACCTTCCGATGCCAGCGCACGTACTGCAGCGCCGCACGCGTCAACGCGGCCCCGGCGACGACGAGCGCGACCCCGCAGGCGATCGCCAGCCACAGGTTCACCGCGTCGGCCCCGTGGAACGCGACCGCGGAGAAATCGCCCAGTTCGCCGACGAACGGCAGCTGCGCGAGCCCCGCCGCCGCGAGCACCGCGAGCGTGGCCGTGCTGCCTATCGCCAGCACCAGCGCGGAACCGGCGAGCAGCCAGCTGCCCAGCCGCGGCGACAACCGGGGCGCGACCCAGCGCGCCACCGGCCAGGAAGCCAACGGCAGCAACAGGGGAGTGAGCAGGTCGAGGTTCACGGTCAGCCGCCGCTCTGGCGCAGCAGGTCGCGCAGCACGGCTTCGTCCGATTCGGACAGGTTCGAGACGAATTTCGCGAGCACGCTGGACCGGTCCGCTTCCGCGTCGAGCACCTTGCTCATCCGGCGGGCGGCGAGCCCGGGTTCGTCGTCGGCGGCGCGGTAGGTGAACGAGCGGCCCTGTTTCTCGCGGGTCGCCACGCCCTTCTCGAACAGCCGGGACAGGATCGTGACGACAGTGGTGTAGGCCAGTCCGCCGCCGAGCCGCTCCTGCACGCCGGCGGCCGACATCGGCTCGTCGGATTCCCACAGCACGGCGAGCACCTCGGCCTCCAGCTCGCCGGGTGCTCGCCGGGCGCTCTCGCCCCGTCCGTTGCGCATGCCCCAAATTCTACCGGTTTGTCGAAGCAGCTCAGCTCACTACTACGTTCATGTAGAATTTCGACAGTTGTGTAGTAGTTGGAGGTGGCATGCTCGACCCGAAGTGGCTGCTGGCCGCGTTCGGCCCGCTCGGCGTCTTCGCGGTGATGTTCGCCGAGACCGGCCTGCTCGTGGGCTTCTTTCTGCCCGGCGACTCGCTGTTGTTCACCGCGGGGGTGCTGGCGGCCTCGTCGAAGCTCCACCTGCCGCTCGCGGCCGTCATCGTCGCCGCCGCGGCCGGAGCGCTGCTCGGCGCGCAGACCGGATACGTCCTCGGCCGGCGAGGCGGCGGCGCGCTGCTCGTCCGGGTGCGGAACAAGCACCTGCACGAGGGCGTCGCGCGCGGATCGGCGCTGCTCACCCGGTACGGCCTGGGCAAGGCCGTGGTGCTGGCGCGGTTCATCCCGGTGGTCCGCACCGTGCTGAACCCGCTCGTCGGCATCGCCGGGATGCCCGCCGCGAAATTCGCGTTGTGGCAGGTAATCGGCGGTCTGCTGTGGACAGTCGGGGTTACGCTCGCTGGATACGCGCTGGGCGCGTCGGTGCCGAACATCGACACGTACCTGCTGCCGGTCATCGCCGTGGTGGTGCTGCTTTCGCTGAGCCCGCTGCTGGTGGAACTGGTCCGCGCACGAAGGAGGGCGATGCGATGATCGACGCTGGCTGGTATCGCGACGTCACGGATTTCGCCTGGGCACAGCATTGGCTGGCCGGAATCGTGACGACGTTCAGCGAGTACGGGGTTTTCCTGGTGGCGCCGGTGATCCTCGCGCTGCTCTGGCGGGCTCGCACGAGGGGACCGGCGGCGCTGGCAGCCGCGGCATGGGTGCCGATCGCGATCGCGGTGGCGTTCGCCGTGGACACGGTGCTGAAGTCGGTGTTCGCCGAGGTCCGGCCGTGCCGCGTGGTTCCTGGTGTGCACACGCTGCTGCCGTGCGACCCGCCGACCGACTACGCGTTTCCCAGCAACCACACGGTCATCGTGGCGGCGTTCGCGGTGGCGTTGCTGCTGGTCAACCGCAAATGGGGGCTCTGGGCGCTCGTTTTCGCGGTGCTGATGGGGATTTCGCGGGTGTACGTCGGGGCGCATTACCCGCACGACGTGCTCGCGGGGTTCGTGGTCGGCGCCGGGGTCGGTGCGCTCGGGCTCGTGGTCCGCGAGCCGCTGGCGAAGCTGGCGGCTCGGCTGATTCCTGTTTTGCCCGGGAGGAAAGCATGACTGACGATCGACCCGTCCGCTGCTCCGACGCCGAACGCGAGCAGACGACGAAAGCCCTGAACGCCGCGGCGGGGGAGGGGCGGCTGAGCCTGGCCGAGGTGGAAGAACGGGTCACGACGGTCTACGCGGCGCAGTACCGGCACGAGCTGGACGCGGTGGTCGCGGACCTGCCCTCGCCGGCGCCGCGGACCCGCTGGCAGCCGTTGCTCCTGCTGGCCGGACACCAGCTGGTCACGGAGTTCGGGACCGCGCCGCCGCGGCGGAAGCTGGCTGCCGGGATTTTGCTGATGTTCGCGGTGGCGATGCTGGTTTTCCTTGCCGCGCACGGTTTCGCCGACGAAGGGCATCATTTCGGGCGCCACTAGACTGGTGCTGTGCAGACCGAAGCAAGCGTCGCGTTGGTCACCGGAAGCTCGCGGGGGATCGGCAGGGCGATCGCGGAACGGCTGGGCGCGGACGGGCTTTCCGTCGCGGTCAACTACCGCTCGGACCAGGCGTCCGCCGAAGCCGTCGTCGCGAAGATCCGTGCGGACGGCGGGCAGGCCGTCGCCCTGCGCGCGGACGTCACCGACGACACTGAGCTGCGCGGCCTTTTCGACCGCACGGAAAAGGAATTCGGCGGTCTCGACGTGGTCGTCGCCAACGTGGGCATCGCGCGGTTCGTGCCGCTCGCGGAGGCCTCCGACGAGGTCTTCGACCTGATTTTCAACACCAACCTGCGGCCCACCTTCGTCGCCTTGCGCGAGGCGGCCCGGCGAGTGCGCGACGGCGGCCGGATCGTCGTGGTGTCGAGCGGGGTCGTTCAGACGGCGCGGCCGGGCACCGCGATCTACGGGGCCGCGAAGGCCGCCGGAGACCAGTTCGTGCGCGTGCTGGCGAAGGAACTCGGCCCGCGGCGTGACGGTGAACAGCGTGCTTCCGGGCGCGGTCCGCACCGAGGCGCTTCTCGCCGACGGGCCGCCGGACGTGGTCGAGTACAGCGCGAAACAGACGCCGCTCGGCCGGATCGCCGAGCCTGGCGACATCGCGGACATCGTGGGGTTCCTGGCGTCGGACCAGGCCCGCTGGGTCACCGGCCAGACGGTCCACGCGGGCGGCGGCCAGTTCTGACGCGCTGTGGAGCCGGACAAGGTCGCTTGTGCCGCGCCACTCGGTTACCCCGCCGGAGTGGCGATGCCGGGTGCGCTCGCCCGTCCGTGGTTAGGATGCGCTCGGACGGTCACCGGGCGAAAAGGGGTACGCGAGCGTGCAAGCGGGGGACCTTGAACCGCCTGAGCCGCAGGCCGTTTCCGCACCGTTGACCAGGGCCGCGATCTTCCTGATGGTCCAGGTCAACGCTGGCGCCGAGCAGATCGCGAAAGACCTCCTCTCCGACCTGGCCGGACTGCAGCGCGCGGTCGGTTTCCGCGACGCCGGGGCCGGGCTCACCTGTGTCGCCGGGATCTCGTCGGCGGCGTGGGACCGGATCTACGGCGGTCCGCGGCCCGCGGAACTGCACGAGCTGCCGGTCTTCGCCGGCGAGAAGCACACGAGCGTCCTCACCGCCGAGGCCGACCTGCTGTTCCACCTCCGCGCCGAGCGGCTCGATCTGTGCTTCGAGCTGGAATCGCTGATCATGGACCGGCTGCGCGGTTCGGTGCAGGTGCTCGACGAGGTGCAGGGCTTCCGGTACTTCGACGCGCGCGACGTGCTCGGGTTCGTCGACGGCACCGAGAATCCGACCGGCAACGGCGTCAATCAGGCCGTGCTGGTGGACGACGACGAACCGTTCAATCGCGGCAGTTACGTGGTCGTGCAGAAGTACCTGCACGACATGGCGGCGTGGAACGCGCTCACCACCGAACAGCAGGAGCTGGTGATCGGGCGGCGCAAACTGTCCGATGTGGAGCTTTCGGACGAGGAAAAGCCCGCCGATTCCCACATCGCGCTCAACGTGATCACCGACGACGAGGGCAACGAACTCGACATCCTGCGCGACAACATGCCGTTCGGCCGTCCCGGGCACGACGAGTTCGGCACGTATTTCATCGGCTACACCAAATCTCCGGCGGTCATAGAGAAAATGCTGGAGAACATGTTCGTCGGGTCGCCGCCGGGCAATTACGACCGGATTCTCGACTTCTCCACGCCCCACACCGGCGCGCTGTTCTACGTGCCGACCGCGGACTTCCTCGAAGATCCGCCGGACGCCCCGCCCGAGCCGGAACCGCCGGCTGCCGCGACGCCCGCCGGGACGTCGCTGGGCATCGGAAGCCTGCGAAGGAGCACTCGGTCATGAACAACCTGCATCGCGAACTCGCCCCGATCTCCGCCGCCGCGTGGGCGGACCTGGAGGAGGAGGCGAAGCGCACCTTCGCCGAGTTCGCCGCGGCGCGCCGGGTGGTCGACGTCGTCGTCGCCGGGGACCCGGCACTCGCCGCGGTCGGCACCGGACGCCGCGAACGCGTCAGCGGCAAGTTCGACGGCGTCGCGACAAGCCTGCGCACGGCGCAGCGGATCGTCGAACTGCGGGTGCCGTTCACGGTGTCGCGCGAGGAAGTCGATTCGGTCGAGTGGGGCGCGAAAGACGCGGACTGGCAGCCGGTGAAGGACGCCGCGCAGCAGATCGCGTACGCCGAGGACCGGATCGTGGTCGACGGTTTCGCCGAGGCGGGCATCACCGGGATCCGCCCGGCTTCGTCGCTGTCGCCGATCGCGCTGCCGCCGGAGGCCCCGGGCTACCCGAAGGCGATCGGCGACGCGATCGCCGAACTGTGCGACGCGGGCGTGGCCGGGCCGTACACCGTCCTGCTCAGCGACGACGAGTTCACCGCCGCGTACGAGGCGGCCAACCACGGTTATCCGGTGCTGGAACACCTGAAGCAGATCGTGGACGGCGAACTCATCCGCACGCCCGCGATCAACGGCGCCTGTGTGCTGTCCACCCGCGGCGGCGACTACGAACTCCACTTCGGACAGGACCTGTCCATCGGGTACTCCAGCCATGACGCGTCCACTGTGGAGCTGTACTTCTACGAGACGCTGACGTTCCTGGTCAACACCGCCGAAGCGGGGATCGGGCTGACCGCCTGAGGCCCGTTACCTGACCATGCGGTCTTGTTACGCAGCGCGGACATTCGCCGAACCTTCCGGGGATACCCGCTCGCGATAGTTGCGGCGTGCTGCGGAACAAGATCCTGCTCGTGCTGCCCGCGTTCGTCGTCGCCGGGTGCTCCGGCCTTCCGGTGCTCGACGGCGACCCAGACCACGACCCGGCTCAAGGCGGTGCCCCGGAAGGCGTCACGCTCACGCCCTTCGACACGAACTACCCCGCGGTCGGGAATCTCGACCCGGCATTGCGAAAAGCATTGCAGGAGGCGGCAACTGACGCTCGGCAGCGCAAAGTGGACATTCGCATCGCGTCGGGCTGGCGGACGAAGGAGTACCAGCAGAAGCTGCTTGACGCCGGCATCGAAAAGTACGGCAGCCTGGAACAGGCGCGGAAATTCGTGAACACGCCGGAAAAGTCGACGCACGTATCCGGCAAAGCCGTCGACGTCGCCCCCACCCGAGCCGCTGACTGGCTGATCCAGCACGGCGCGAAGTACGGGCTGTGCCAGGTGTACGCGAACGAGATGTGGCACTTCGAACTGCTGACCACCCCCGGCGGAACGTGCCCGCCTGCCCGCACGGACGCCGCTGGCTAGCCGTCCGCGCGGGCAGGTCCGGGGTCACGGGGCCCAGTAGTTGCCGGACATCACCAGGTAGACGAGCAGTTTGATGGTCTCGCCGTAGTACGTGTCGTCGTACGGGTTGGTCGCCATGTACTTCCACAGCGTGTCGGTCCAGGCCTGATCGCCCGCGACCATCGCCGCGACCCCGACCGGGTTGGCCGCGACCTCGGACTGGTCACTGGTCTTGGTCGGCGTGCCGTCCAGTTTGGTGTGCGGGTAAATCTTGGCCGGGTTGGCCCCGGAGTGGCTCTTGTAGCTGGCCGATTCCTTCTTGGCGACGTCGGTCGCGACCTTGCCGCCGTACAGCAGCGCGTCCGTGCCCATGTGCCAAGGCACGCGAACCGAGTTGTAGCCGACGATGTTGTCCGGCTGGTTCTCCAGATGATCCGCGGGCGCCGGCTTCGGGCTGTTGGTGTTCGCCCCGACCACGAAGTCGGACAGCAGATTCGCGGTCGGCGAATACTTGGCGGTGAACTGCGTGATCAACTGCTCGGTGCGAGTGACGACCTTGTTCCAGTCGTGCGCGGTGTCATACTTGGCGAACGCGCGCAGGTGGTCGAGCATGAAGTCGGACGGCCGGGTGTCGTCGTTGCCCGCGCCGTCGGCGATCTTGAGATGCCCATCGGACGCGACGTCGTTCTGGTAAATCTTGGCAAGCCAGTCCTTGGCGGCGGAGCTGTAGCCGCCCCACTGCTTGTCCGCGAGAATCAGCCCGTAACCGACGTCGAGGTCGCCGTCGGTAGCGGAGTCAGGCGTGCCGTCGTCGGCGTACTTGCAGGTCTTGCCGTCGATCTTCCACTGGAAGAGCCCCTTGCTGTCCCGGTGGTCCTGAACGAACTTCCACATCCCGTCGAAAATGGTCTTGGCCTGGTCGTCGTACCCCGCCATCAACGGGACGATGTTCATCCCGTACCCCTGCGCCTCGGAAACGGTGCCCTTGTTGGGCGCGTCGTCGGTCGCCCAGACGAGGTAACCGCCGCAAGCCTGGCGGAGGTAGGTTTGCTTCCAGGAGTCGTACTGCTTCTTGACCGCAGCGTCCTGATCAGCCTGACTGACCGACGGCCGGACACCGGTCTGGTAGGTAACGTGCGCGGGAAACGGACGAGCCACGGAAACCGCGGAGGCGGGCCCAGCACCAGCCAACACAGCGGTAACCGATACGGAAACGGCGGCGAACAACGCCACCTTCCGGGAAGCAGGCATGCGGGACTCCTTGTTAGTAAACTTTCCTAACTAGGCGGCGTGAGAAAAGCCTGCTGCACGGGGTGTTTGGTGTCAAGATGTCGGACTCGAACTCCCCAGGTGAACCGGTTCCGAAGCGTTCCGTGAGGGACTCCTTGAGGGAATCTGATTCCCGGAAGGAGCCCTTCAAGGCTCAGGTCCCCTGCGGGTTCGGCGGGAAGGCCGGCAGCGGATGGCTCCGGGACGCGAGCAGCGCGGTCCGGACTCCCGCAGTCCGGAGCCCTCGCGGCCTGTGCCCCGGCGATGTTCCCCTGACGGCCCTCCACCGAACGGTGGCGAAGAACTCCACCACCTCTCGCCGACGGCGCACCGGTTCGTGAGGGTTCCCCTCGCGATCCTCCGCCGTCCGTGAGGGCCACCTTCACGGACTCAGAGTCCCTCAGGGTTCCCCTCACGACCTTTCCGTCGGGCGTGAAGGGCTCCTTGAGGGAATTAGATTCCCTCAAGGAGCCCTTCACGGACCGCTCCCCGCCGGCGCCGCCGAGATCTCCTCGCACCGAACGCCACATTGGGTGCGTCGCACGCACCGAACGCCACATTGGGTGCGTCGCACGCACCGAACGCCACATTGGGTGCGTCGCACGCACCGAACGCCACATTGGGTGCATCACATGCACCCAATGCCACATTGGGGCGCTACCCGCCCGCCGCCCCACTCAAAGCAGCAACGCCAGAGTCGCGCAAAAACCGCCGCCAGTGCACCCAACCACCGGGGGCACCCACCCCTCCCCCAACCCCGATACGAAGCCTCTCTGCGGTTCGGGGGTGCTTGTCAAGGCATCTTTCCCGCCTTGACAAGCACCCCCGAACCGTCAGCACAATCAACAATCGGGGTGCCCCACGCAACCAGGGGCGGCGCAATGTCGCCCCCAGGGCGACGAGCCGAAACCCACCCCCCACAGCTCCCAGCCCCACCGACCACCCCATGGGATCATCACCAGGGCCACACCCCCAGTGATCAGGGAGCCAGCATGACCACCGGCCGTTCAGCCGAAGCCGAAGCTGAACTCAACAGCGGCATCCTCCCCGGCAACGTCCGGGCCGACGACTGGATCATGCTAGCCCTGGCCGTCGTCTCCACCGGAATGCTGGCCTGGCTCCTCATCAGCCCCCCGCCGCCCGACATCAGCCAATGGTTCTTCCCGGCAGACTGCGTAATCTGCGGCATCTTCCTCCTGGAACTCCTCCACCGCTGGCGCAAACAAGGCTGGCGAGCCGCCTTCCTCGCCCGCACCTGGTACGAGGTCTTCGCGATGATCCCGGTGGCCCACCCGGCCTTCACCGCGCACCACCACGTCATCGGCGTGATCCTCCTGATCGTCCGCCTGGGCAGGGCGGCCGACCGCGCGGTAGGGGAGCAGTTCACCTACCGCCTGGTGGACAAACTCTCCGAACCCATCGTCCACGCCATCAAAAAGCCGGTGACCATCGCCGTCCTGGACGAGGTGGTCAAGGTTCTCGAAACCGGCAACTACCCGGAGAACCTCGCCAAATCCCTCAGCGAGAACAAGACCGAACTGCGCGCGATCATCACCGAGAAGATCTCCGAGGACCCGCAGCTCGGCAAACTGCGCAGGCTGCCGTTCCACGACGAGATCGTCCGCGCGACCGTCGACACGTCCTTCCGGGTCCTGCTGGAAGTCCTTCTGGACCCGCGCATCGACGACTTCTTCTCCTCCGTCGTCCGCGACAACCGCGAGCAGATCCGCCGTGCGGTCGCGCTCGGACTGGCCGATGTGGACGACTCCCCGGACGAGAAGCTCCTGCGCACCCGTACTCAACGCACCGCCGCGCACGAGTACGACGTCAATCATCCGCGGCGCTGATCATCCACTGTGGACATACCTACCGTGCGCCGTCGGACGCGCACTCTCCGTTGCAGCACAGGAAAATCACCGGGAACGCCGCGCACGGGAGGCGTCAACCGCTGAAAGAGTGCACTGTGGTCGCGCGGTGCGCGCACAGGTGCCTGGAGTAGGCTGGGACTTCCCGTTCCGTTGCTGCACAAGGGTTGTGTTGGCGCGAGTGCGGGGCGTTCCCGCCGGAGCCGAGGCAGACTGGAGCCGGCGGGGAGGTTGAGCGCGGTTTGGAGTCGTGGACGTGATTGATAGCGGGCAGCAGGTACGCAGGTGTCGTCGGCGGGACTGTGCGGAGGATTCCTTGTGGCGCGGACTGTGCGCCGTGCACTGGAACCGCTGGCAGAGCGGCGCGGACGCGCTCGAGCTTCCGGACGATGACGTTCCCCCGCCGCCCGCGCAGGTCTGGTGGCCGCCGGAGCGTTCGCACGCGCCGTTGAGCAGCCGGGTACCGGGCTCGTAGCGGCCCGCGGCGCGCGCCGGACACGGTCGGCGCGCGGCCGGTTACCTCATGCCACCGGAGGAACTCGGACCCGTGGGGGTCCGGGGGCAAACGGCTTATCCCCGGGAACGCGGGATGCGCGGCTCTTCCGGCACGGAGAGCATCCGCACCAGCCGGGCCCGCGCCACGCGGTACAGCAGGTCGCCGTGCTCGTCCGGGACGACCCGGCCGTCGAGGTCCCGTCCGGCCGCCCGCACCACCACCTTGACCGCCTCGGCGGGCACCCGGCCCGCGAATTCCCCGGTCAGCCACGCGGTGACCTCGTCGGCCACCCGGCTCCGCACCGTCATCGGACGCTCCAGTCTCCGCTCGCGGGACCGTTCGGGGCGGCCCCGGCACTGGTCCGACGGCCGCGTCCGGACCCCGTGACGCGAAACACCAAGAGAAAGTCATTCCCGGCGGTGCGGATAAACCCGGGAGTAGGTCACGGCAGAGCGTTGCGCGCGATCACCTCCGCATACCACCGCGCGCTGCGCTTCGGCGTGCGCCGCTGGGTGCGGTAGTCGACGTGCACCAGGCCGAAGCGCTTCGCGTAGCCCTCGGCCCATTCGAAGTTGTCGAGCAGCGACCAGTAGAAATACCCCCGCAGGTCGACTCCGTGGGCCAGCGCGTCGTGCGCGGCCCGCAGATGCGCGTCGAGGAAGGCGATGCGGTCGTCGTCGGAGACCTCGCCGTCGCGGATCGGATCCGGATACGCCGCACCGTTCTCCGTGACGTACAACGGGACCGGCGGGTAGTCCCGGTGCACTTGCAGCAGCGATTCGGTCAGCCCGCCGGGACGCACCTCCCAGCCGGAAGCCGTGCGCGGCGCGGCCGGGTCCGGGACGAAGTGCACCTGGTCGGCTCCCGGCCATTCCCGGCCCGCCGGGGTGCTTCCCGGCCGCGCCGAACCGGCCACCCGGTAGCCGCGGTAGTAGTTGACGCCCAGCCAGTCGATCGGCTTGCCGACCACCGCCTCGTCACCGTCGCGCACCACGGTGTCGAAGCCGAACCGGGCGAGGTCCTCGCGCAGGTCAGCGGGGTAGCCGCCGCTCAGCAGCGGGTCTAGGAACAACCGGTTCTGCAGTCCGTCGATCCGGCGAACCGCGTCAGCGTCCTCCGGGGAGTCCGCGACGACCGGGTACAGGTTGAGCGTGATCCCGGACGGCGTGCTCGTGTGCTGCCGGAGCACGTCCATCGCCAGCCCGTGCCCCAGCAGCAGATGATGCGCCGCGGCCACGGCCCCTTCCGGCGACGTCCGGCCGGGCGCGTGCACGCCCGAGCCGTAGCCGAGCATCGCCGCGCACCACGGTTCGTTCAGCGTCGACCAGCTGGCCACGCGGTCGCCGAGCCGGGCCGCGATGGTCTCGGCGTATTCGGCGAACCGGTACGCGGTGTCGCGCGCGGTCCAGCCGCCGCGGTCTTCCAGCGACTGCGGAAGATCCCAGTGGTACAGCGTCGCCCACGGCTGGATTCCCGCCGCCAGCAGCCGGTCCACGAGCCGGTCGTAGAAGTCCAGCCCGCGCGGTTCCGGCTTGCCGTGCGGCAGGATTCGCGGCCAGGAAAGGGAAAACCGGTACGCGGTGAGCCCGAGCGAGCGCATCAGCGCGACGTCGTCGGCATAGCGGCGGTAGTGGTCGGCCGCCGGGTCGCCGGTGTCGCCGCCGGCCACCGCGCCCGGACGTGCGGCGAAGGTGTCCCAGACGGAGGCCTCGCGACCGTCGGCGGTGGTCGATCCTTCGACCTGGAAGGCCGCCGTGGCGGCGCCCCAGACGAACGCGTCCGGGAACGCGAGCACGTCGGGGATCGGCTGTGCGGACATGGTCACCCTTTCACGGCGCCTTGCATGATCCCGGCCACGATCTGGCGGCCGAGCAGGAGGAAGACGATGAGGATCGGAATCGTGGCCAGCGTGGTGCCCGCGAGCACCAGCGAATAGTCGACGTAGTAGCCGCTCTGCAGTTTTTCGAGCGCCACCTGCACGGTCGGATTGCCCGCGTCGAGCACCACGAGCGGCCACAGGAAATCGTTCCAGGACGTCATGAACGTGAACATCGCGAGGATCGCCGCGGCCGGGCGGACGGCGGGCAGGCACACGTTCCAGAAGATCCGGATCATGCTGCACCCGTCCATGCGCGCGGCTTCGATCAGCTCGTACGGCAGAGCGTCCACTGTGTACTGTCGCATCCAGAACACGCCGAACGCGGTGACCAGGTTGGGCACGATAACCGACTGCAGTCCGCCCGCCCAGCCGAGTTTCGACATCGCGATGAACAACGGGATGATGCCGAGTTGAGTCGGCACCGCGAGCGTCACGACGATGAAGACGAACAAACCGTTGCGGCCGCGGAAGCGCAGTTTGGCGAAGGCGAACCCGGCCAGCGACGAGAACAACACCGTGGTGAGCGTGACCGTGCCGGAGACGATGACGCTGTTGGCCAGCGCTCGCCAGAACGGCACGGTGTCGAACACCCGTGCCGCGTTGGCGAAGAAGTTGCCGCCCGGCAGCAGCGGCGGAATCCGTTCGGTGAGCATTCCGTTGTCGCGGCTGGCGACGAGAAACGACCAGTAGAACGGGAACAGCGAACCGAGCACGAACACGATCAGCACGCCGTAGGTCGCCTTGCGCGGTTTGCCGAGCCGGGCCGCGCGGGCCCGCAAGCTGGGGTGCCCGCTCATTTGCGCCTCCCCGCGAGCCGCCCGGTGAGGAAGTAGTTGATCAGCGCGATCACGACGATGATCAGGAAGAGCACCCACGCGATCGCGGACGCGTAGCCGAGATCGAAATTCTCGAAAGCGGTCTGGTACAGATACAGCGTCACGGTCTGGAACTGATGGGTGGAACCGCCGTTGTTCGACCCGGGCATCGCGTCGAACAGCTTGGGCTCGGTGAAAATCTGCAGCCCGCCGATCGTCGAGGTGATGGTGACGAAGATCAGTGTCGGCTTGAGCAGGGGCAGGGTCACGTGGGTGAACCGGCGCACGGTGCCCGCGCCGTCGATCAGCGCGGCCTCGTGCAATTCCTTCGGAATCGCTTGCATCGCAGCGAGAACGATCAGCGCGTTGTAGCCGGTCCACCGCCAGTTCACCATGATCGCGATGGCGACGTGGCTGGCGAACCGGTTGGCCTGCCAGTCCACCGGGGACAGTCCGAGGGTCTGGAGCACGCCGTTGACGAGCCCGTAGCGCGGGCCGAACAGGTTCGCGAAGATGATCCCGAGCGCCACCAGACTCGCCGCGTACGGCAGCAGAATGCCGACGCGCCACCCGGTCGCGCCGCGCAGCCGCAACGTGAGCACCGCGGCGAGCAGCAACGCGATGATCAGCTGGGGAACGCTGGAGAGCAGGAAGATGCTGACCGTGTTTTCCAGCGCGTGCCAGAACTGTGTGTCCGCAAACAGTTCCTTGAAGTTGTCCAGGCCGATGAAATCCGGATCGTCGTCGCCGGCTTTCCAGGAAAACAACGACACGTACGCGGTGTACAGCAACGGGAACATGCCCACGATGGCGAAGACGATGAAGAACGGCGCGACGTACAGATAGGGCGAGATTTTGACGTCCCAGCGCGCCAATCGGTCCCGCAGGCCGGGCCGCGGCGCGGTTTGCGGCCGCGTCGTGGCCCGGCTTTCCGGAGCGGTCTTGTTGGTGACAGTCATCGTCAACGAGCGAGTTTCTTCGCGCCGTCGACGAGACGCTGCCAGCCGTCCGCGGCCGAGGCGCCCTGTTCCACCGACTGCAGTGCCGGGCTGGCCACGTTCTCCTGGATCTGCCCGTCGTTCGGGCCCTTGTACTGCGGTTTCGCCACCTTCTTCGCCTGCTCGGCGAACAGTTCGCCGATCTTCGCGCCGCCGAAGTACGCGTCGGTCGCGTTCAGCAGTTGCGGGCTTTCCAGCGCCTTCGTCTGGCTCGGGAAGTTGCCCTTCGCCTCGAACGCCTTGATCTGCTGCTCCGGCGCGGTGAGCCAGGCGGCCAGTTCAGCGGCCTCCCGCGGATGCTTGCTCTGCTTCGGCACGGTCAGGTACGAACCGCCCCAGTTGCCGCCTCCGCCGGGAAACGCCGCGGTGACCGCCCATTTGCCCGCGTTGTCCGGCCCGGCCTGCTCCTTGATCACCCCGAGCATCCACGCCGGACAGGCCTTCGTGGCGAACGCGCTCTGCTTGAACCCGGAATTCCATTCGTTGCTGAACGCGGTGAGCTTCGCCGATTCGCCCTTCGCGACCGCGTCGGTCACCTTCGTCCAGGCGTCCTTGATGCCCTGGTTGTTCTCGACGGTGAGCTTGTCGCTGGTGTCGAGGTAGCCGACCGGCAGTTGGTTGACCATCGAGTTGAAGTTCTGCGCCGCCGAATCGAACCAGGCCTTGCCGGTTTTGGCGGTGTACTGGGCACCGGCCGCGAAATAGCTGTCCCACGTCGCGAACAGCGGTTTCACCGCCTCCGGGTCGCTCGGCAGGCCGGCCGCGGCGAGCAGGTCCTTGCGGTAGCACATGGCGAGCGGGCCGATGTCCGTGCCGTAGCCGATCAGCTTGCCGTTTTTGTCTTTGCCCGCCTCGTATTTCCACGAAAGCCACCGGTCCGGCGAAACGCCCGAGGGACCGATCTGGCTCAGGTCGTTCAACTTCGAGGACTTGCTGAGGATGTCCGACAGGTGGCCTTCCTCGACGGCCTGCACGTCGGCCAGCCCGGAGCCCGCCGCGAGCTTCGTCATCATGTCCTGGGCGTACGGTCCGCCCTGGCCGGTTTTGCGGTGGGTGATCTTGATGTTCGGGTGCAGCCGCTCGTACTCCGGGATGAGTGCCTCGTAGCCGAATTCCGTGAACGTCGCGAGCGTCAGCTCCACGTGCTCGTTCGGCCCGGCCGCGGCGGGCACGTCGCCGTCGCCGCCGCCGCACGCCGCGGCGCTCACCGCGGTCATCGTGATGCCCAGTGCCAGCACCAGGCCCTTCCGGAACGTTGTCACCGTCGTCAACCCCTTGGAAGTCGTTCTGGGAGCGCTCCCAGATGCCGAACGAGTGTGTTGCAGGTAACGGGGGATGTCAAGGCTGCAGTCTCCGGGAGCGCTCCCGGGCGGACCCGGTTAAGCTGGGCCCGATCGACAGGCAGGGGGTGGGCGGAGTGGCGCCTCGGTCCGAGGACGAGCGGCCGACGCTGGAGGACGTCGCGGCGTTCGCCGGGGTCTCGCGGTCCACCGCGTCGCGCGCGCTGAACGACGACGCGTACGTCAGCGCGCGCTCGCGCGAGAAGGTGCTGGCCGCGGCGCGGGACCTCGGGTATTCGCCGAATCAGGCCGCGCGCTCGCTCGTCACCCGGCGGACCGGCGCGATCGCGGTGGTGCTGTCGGAACCGGAAGCGCGGCTGCTCGACGACCCGTACC
The DNA here is from genome assembly GCF_002796545.1 of Amycolatopsis sp. AA4. Lineage (GTDB taxonomy): Bacteria > Actinomycetota > Actinomycetes > Mycobacteriales > Pseudonocardiaceae > Amycolatopsis. Next base: position 7,208,653 of record NZ_CP024894.1, on the reverse strand, counting down.
GGACCGCGGTGATGCGCGCCGGCTACCGCGAACTGGCCGACGTCGGCTGCCAGATGGTGCTGCTTTTCAGCGACACCCGCGAGGATCTCGGCCGCACCGTGCGATTTCTCGAGGGCGGACACGTCGACGGGGTCCTCGTCTTCGCTCCGCACCGCGCCGACCCGCTGCCCCGGGCATTGCGGTTGCTGAAGCTGCCCGTGGTGTTCGGCGGGCAGGCGGCCGATCTGCGCCGAGGCGTGCATCTGGTTGATTTCGACAACGAGGGCGGCGCTCGGCAGGCGGTGACGCATCTGGTCGATTCCGGCCGCCGGCGGATCGCGACCATCGCGGGTCCGCAGGACCAGGGCGCGCCGATCGACCGGCTCGCCGGCTGGCGCAAGACCCTGGTGGACGCCGGGATCGACCCGTCTGGCCTGGCCGAGGAAGCCGATTTCACGCTGGCCGGCGGCGCGAAAGCAATGGCCGCGCTGCTGGAGCGGGTGCCGGATCTCGACGCGGTGTTCGTCGGCAGCGACATGATGGCGGTGGGCGCGTTGCGCACGCTGTCAGACGCCGGACGCGCCGTGCCCGGCGACGTCGCGGTGGTCAGCTTCGACGACAACGCCGCGCTCGCTCCGGCCATGACGCCGCCGTTGACCTCGGTGCACCAGGATCCGCGCGAGCAGGTCCACGCGATGGTTTCCACGCTGATGCGGCTGCTGGACGGCGAGGACGTCGCGCCGGGCGCGCAGATCTTGCCGGTGTCGCTGGTCGTGCGCGAGTCCAGCTAGTCCCGCGGGCCCGGTTGTTCCGGGACCCCTCCCCGCCGGGTCGCCCTACCTTCCCCGGCATGGAAGCGAACGAGGGGCGCGGTCGGACCGCCGCGGCGCGGGTGCGGGAGGTGTCGACGCCCGAGTTGTACCGGCGCAACCCGTTCCGGATCGTCGGCCTCCCCGCGACCGCGACGCGGCGCGAGGTGCGGGAGCGGCGGCTTCGAGTCCTGGGGGTGCTTGAAGTCGGCGGTGCGCCGCCGGACGGGGTGCCCGCGGAGGCCACGGCCGACGAGGTGCGGGCGGCCTTCGACGCGCTCGGCAACGCCGAGCATCGGCTCGTCGACGAGGTCTTCTGGACCTGGGGCTCGCCGGCCGAATGCGGATGCCCGCTCCAGTTGCACCGCAAGCACGACAACGCGGTCGCGGCCTACGCGGCGGCCCTCGACGCGGAAGCTGGCCGCACCGACGACCATCCCACTCCATTGTGGACCGAAGCTGCTCGGTGTTGGGCAGTTGTCCTCCGAAGTGAATCGTTCTGGCGGCATCTGAACCATCGCGTCGAGAAGCTGGGCGACCGGCGGCTTGATGAATCCACTGTGGACGGGTTACGGGCCGCGTTGCCGGACGCGGTGCTCGCGCCGATGATCGAAGTCGCCGCGAAATCGGCTGAGCCACGGCGGTTCACGGGGTACCTCGCGTTGTTCGGGGCTGATCGGCACACCATCGAGGACGCGCGGACGGCTATCGCGGACGGGACGTATCGGCGGGTCGAGGCGTTGCTCAAAGACCTTCGGGGCGACCTGGACGGAAATCGGGTGCAAGCGGCGGCGGAGCGGACGGTCGAGGAAGCGGAGCCGCTGTTCGACCGGCTCGAAGAGGTGGTTCCGCGGGCGGAATTCCGGCGGACAGCGTCGCTTTCGGAGGCGATCGCGGTGGTGGCGAACAACATCGGGGTCGCGCTGGCAGAGGTGCGGGGCGGGTCGGCGGGCCTGATCCGGGAGGTGTTCGCGGTCGCGCGGCGATGCAGCCGCGATCCGGAAACGCTGGAGGCCGTGGCGCGCAACGAGCTCGCTGCCACGACGTATGTGCCAAGCCTCGCTCCAGCGCGGGAACCTTCGGGGGCGCGGGTTTTCGCCGCCTTGCTGCACGCGGTGGCGGCGACGGTCTTTCTGGCTTTGAAGCTGCCGGAGGACGCGTTTCCGGCGATCATGTTTCTCGTCGCGGTTCCGGGCGCGTTGACGAATTGCCTGGTCGCGGCTCGGCCGTGGACCACGCCCCGGCGGTATCCGGCTCTGCTGGGGCTGGACGTCGGGATCTATCTGGCGCTCAGTCTGATTGCCCTGCCTTATTGGCTGGCGGTCGCGATGGCGGCGGTGCTGGTGTACGTCGCTCCGTTCGTTCGAGTGCGAAGGGGCTGGTGATGCGAGACCGGCAACGCAAGCAGCACAAGGAATTCCGGATCGCCGAACCTGGTCTGCACGAGGAGGAACGCGCCCGGTTGCGAGAGCTGCTCGAACAGCTGTCCGCGGTAGCGACCGCAAAGGACGCCGCATCGGCACTGTCCGAATCGGACTTGGCGGAGGCGGCGACGGCGTTGTGGCGGGCGCGGCGCAAGCTCGCCGGCGCCGAGGACCGGGTGGCCCGGCAGGCGGGCCGGTTCCTCAGCGCGAGCCAGGACGCGCTCGACGCGGCGGGGGTGCTGGTGCAGGACCACGACCGGATCCCGTTCGGTTCCGGGATGGCGCTGGAGGTGCTGTTGTTCCAGGACGAACCGGGCCTGGACGTCGAGCGGGTGGTGGAGACCGTGCGGCCGTCGATTTACCTGACCGGCCGCCGGATCCAGATGGGACAGGTCATCGTCGGGCGCCCGGCCGCCCGGGGGAACGGGGAAGCGGATGCGTGACACGATCGATTTCGGGATCGACCTCGGCACCACGAACAGCGCGATCGCGGTGCTGGAAAACGGTGCGGTGTCGGTGCTCAAGAACAACGCGCAGACGGACTACACGCCGTCTGCCGTCTGGATCCGCAAACGCGGGGTGATCGAGGTCGGCGCGGGGGCGCGGCGCCGGCTCGAGGACGATCCGGACAGCGTGCAGATCGAATTCAAGCAGTCCATGGGATTGCCGGACGCGCGGCGGGAATTCCCGAAAGCCGGGGTCAGCCTGACGCCGGTGGAACTGTCCGCGGAAGTGCTGCGAACCTTGCGCGGGTCCGTCCCCGGCGAACCGCCGGACGCGGCGGTGATCACCGTGCCCGCGGCGTTCCTGCTCAACCAGACCGAGGCGACGCAGGAAGCCGCGAAACTGGCCGGGTTCACCGGGAACTGCCCGCTGCTGCAGGAACCGACCGCGGCGGCGTTCGCGTTCGGGTTCCAGAACGAAAGCAAAGGCGCGCACTGGATGGTGTTCGACCTCGGCGGCGGGACGTTCGACTCCGCGGTGGTCAGCACGGGCGAAGGGGAATTGAGCGTGCTGCACCACGCTGGCGACACGCACCTCGGCGGCCGCAACATCGACCAGGCGGTACTGGACCAGGTGCTCGCGCCGGAAGCGGCCCGGCAACTCGGGATCCCCGATTTCCGCCGGGACCACCCGCGCTGGCGACGGAACTTCGCGCGGCTGCGCAGCGCCGCCGAGACCGCGAAAATCCAGCTCTCCCAGTCCGAACAGACTCAGCTGCTGCTTGACCTCGACCGGGGCGACGGACAGGAGGAGGTGTTCGAGTACACCCTGTGCCGCGAGCAGGTCGACCGGCTGGCGCGGCCGTTCTATCTCCGTGCCGTGCAGTTGTGCCGCACCGCGCTGGAGTCGGCGAACCTGCGTCCGGCGGACATCGACCGCCTGCTGCTCGTCGGCGGCCCGACCCTCGCGCCCGGGTTGCGCGAACTGCTGGCCGACCCGACGGCCGGGCTCGGCATTCCGCTCGACCACAGCCAGGACCCGAGCACGGTGGTGGCGCGCGGTGCGGCCGCCTACGCCGGAACAGTGGCGCGCCCGCGCCCGGTGCGCCCGGCGAAGCGCGGGGAGTACTCCCTCGCACTGTCGTATCCCGCCACCACCAGCCTGCCGAGCGTGCCGATTTCCGGCCGCTGCTCGACGGACGGTGCGGCCGGCTGGTCCCGGTTCCGGATCGCGCTCAGCGCACCGCAGCGCAGGCCGGTCTACCGGACGTCCGAGGTTTCCCTTTCCGCCGACGGCACGTTCACCGTCGACGCGGTGCTCGACGAGCTGAGCACGAACCGGTTCGAGATCGAACTGCTCGATCCGACAGGCACGCGCGTTCCGGTACAGCCCGATTCGCTCACGATCACCCACCAGCGCAACGAAATGATGGGCCAGACCGTGGTCAACACGGTCGGCTTGACCGAGGCCGACGGGTCCTTCACTCCGATGCTGAGGAAAAACGCGCCGCTGCCCGCGGCGAAGCGGCAAACGTTCTTCACCACGGCGACCCTGCGGCGCGGCGACACCTCTTCGGTGATCCGGATTCCGGTCGCGGAAGGCGAACGTCGCCGCGGCGAGCGGAACCAGCAGGTGGGCGTCATCGAAATCCGCGCCAAGGACGTACGCTTCGACCTGCCGCGCGGCAGCGAGGTCGTGATGACCTTCGAGATGGACGATTCGCGGCAGGTGTCCGTGGTCGCCGAGGTTCCGTTGCTGGACAACGAGTTCGAGGCGGTCATCGACCTCAAGCAACAGCATGTCCCGGACCCGCAGACGCTGCGGCGGCTGCTGAACGAGCTGGAAGCGCGGCACGAACAGGTGCGGACGCAGGTCGAGGGGACGCGGTCGGACCGGGCGCGCGGGCTGCTGAACCGGCTGGACGCGCAGGGCAGCGTCGCGGCGGTCCGGGACGAGGTGCGCTCCGGCAGCACCGACGACGGGGCGGCGGTCGCGGCGGAACGGCGGATGCGGGACGTGCAGGCAGACCTCGACGACATCGAGGCGGAACTGCGCGTTCCCGAGGTGCTGGAACGGCTGCGAGACCAGCTCGACCACTGCCGCGAACTGGTCGACCGGGTCGGCGCGGACGAGGACCGGGCCGAACTGGCCGAGATCGAGCGCCGGTACGCGGCGATCGCCGAATCGCACGACGTCGAGGCGGGCGAGCGATTGTCCGAACGGGCGCTGGACCTGCAGGTCTTGCTGATGCGCCGCGACGGTTCGCTGGATGTGGAGGTGTTCAACGCACTTCGGGCCGCGCGCGACCGCATGTCCGACCCGGCCCGCGCGCGGGAGCTGATCCGCGAGGGCGAGCGGGCTGCCGCGACGTCGAACTGGGTGGCGCTGACGGACGTCAACCGCCGGTTGCGCCGCCTCCTTCCGGACGACCGGCGGGACCAGCCGGGCGGCGGCATCCTTCGCGGGGAGCGATGATGATCGAACTTTCGCGGGCATTGGAACGGGAACTCATCCTCGCCGAAGGCGCCGACCTCGCCCGGCGCGGCGACTTCGAGGCAGCCGTCGCGCTTCTGGAACCGGATTCGGCAGGCGATCCGGCACGGCTCGATCTGCTGGCCCGCGTGCACGCACAGTCCGGCGACCTCGCCGCGGCGGACGCGGCGTGGGCGGCCGTTTTGACCTTGCAGCCGGGCAATTCCGCGGCGAAGGCGGGTCGGCGCGTCATCGCGAAAGTCCACTCCGGACGGTTGCGCCGACGGCCGATCCGCCGCTACCTGCTTACCGCCGGGGCCGCGGTGATGATTGGCGGCGCGATCGCGGGCGGGGTGGTGCTGACCACTCGGCAGCCGCCTCAGGCGGTCACGGTGGCCAAGCCGGACGACCGTTTCCGCGCCGAACTGGACCGCCTGCACCGCGTGGAATCCCGTGATGCCGCCGCAGCCAAGGAGCGGCGAGAGCAGCTCCAGCAGCTAGCGAAAACCTTGGCGGCACCAGGTGCGTCGACACGCATAAGCGCTGACGCGGTGACCGTCAGCTTCGATCGCAGTCTGTTCAGTCCTAACGCGACAGAGCCCAATGAGGCCGGGCAAACAACGCTGACCAACTGGGCGTCCGTCCTGAAGGGACAGTCCATTCGTATCACCGTGCTCGGTCACGGCGTCGCGGTTCCCGGCGGTCCAGCGAGCGGCGGGTCAACGGTCTCCTTGGCCCGCGCGGCCTCCGCGGCCCGGGTGCTGGCCGGGGCGAGCGGCTTGCCGTTGACCGCGTTCGCCGTCTCCAGCGCGGACCAGGGCGCGAACCCGGCCCGGACGGTCACCCTCGAAGTGCGGCCGACCGGCGCATGAACGCCACGTACAGCGCGCCGGGCACGATCAGGCCGAGCAGCCACGAGATGTCCGCGCCGCCCAGCAGCGGCGCGATCGGACCGACAAAAATGCCTTCGACGTTGGCGAACGGGATCTGCACGGCGATCCCGAGCACGTACGCGGCCAGCGCGGGCCAGGCCCAGCGACCGTAGCGGCCGTTGGGGTCATAAAGCGCGTCGAGGTCGTACTTCTCCTTGCGCAACAGGTAGAAGTCGACCAGGTTGATCGAACTCCACGGCGTGAGGAAGTACAGCAGGAAGTCGAGGAACAGCACGAAGTTCGACAGGAACTGGCCCCGGCCGAGGATGGCGATCACCGCGCCGACAACGCCGACACCCGCGATGTAGCCGATCCGCGTGGCCTGGGAGAGCGCCGCGCGGCGACCGAAGCCGGTCAGTGCGGTCGCGACGGTCATGTAGCCGCCGTAAATGTTCAGCACGTTCACCGTGAACTTGCCGAGCGCGATAGCCAGTAGCAGCGGGATCAGCAGCGCTTCGCCGCCAAGGCCGACGACGTATGCGACTTCGTGGCCCTTGAACGCCTTCCCGGCAATGGCGTACGCCAACGCGCCGAACGACATCGCCCACACCGCGCCGAGCACCGTGCCGCCGTACGTCCACCAGAACGTCGCGCGCACCGACGTCGCCGACGGCAGGTAGCGGGAGGTGTCGGCGACATACGGGCCGAAGGTGAGCTGCCACGACGCGGTCAGCGAGACAGCGAGCAGGAACTTCGGGAAGTCCAGGTGCGGCGCGGCCAGCACGGCGCCGAGGTCGTGTCCGCTGAACAGCCGGATCGTCAGGTAGAGGAAGACGACCACGGACAGCGCGGACGCGATCCAGCCGAACCGGTGGATCAGCCGGTATCCGACGATCGCGATCAGTGCCGAGGCGAGCGCGTACACCGCGATCGCCGCGTCGGTCGGCAGGTGCGTGATCTGGGCGACCGCCTGGCCGCCGAGCAGCGAACCGCTCGCGAAATACCCGAGGTACATCACCACGACCAGCACCAGCGGCAGCGCCGCGCCGTACACGCCGAACTGTGCGCGAGACTGGATCATCTGCGGGATGCCGAGCTTCGGCCCCTGCGCGGCGTGCAGCGCCATCGGAATGCCGCCGAGCGCGTTGCCTGCCACGACGGCCACGATCGCCCACAGCGGATGAACGCCGACCAGCACGGTCAGCGCGCCGGTGACCGCCGAGGTGATCTGCGTGTTCGCGGCGAACCACAGGGTGAACAGGCTGCGCGGATGCCCGTGTCGCTCGGACTCCGGCACCGGGTCGATCGAGCGTCGCTCCAGTGTGGCCGCCACGTGCCCCTCCTGCGGTTTCTTCGGTGAATGCGCTGGACGAACTCAACGTCAGCGCGGGCCGGGCGGCCAAGTAGCCGTCCGGCGATTCTGTCTCGGATCCCAGACTCTCACGCGCTGTCAGTGCTTGGCAGCGGACTGCCAGCGAAGTGTGCGGCCGATGCCAGCGACGTCCGCGAATCTTCGGAGGTCATCGACGCACAGGGGAGAACAATGCAGACTCCAGTCACCATCATCGGCGCCGGCCTCGGCGGACTCACTTTGGCCCGGGTCCTGTACGTGCACGGGATTCCCGCCACGGTGTACGAGGCCGAGCCGTCGCCGATGTCGCGGTCCCAGGGCGGGTTGCTCGACATTCACGACTACAACGGCCAGCTCGCGGTCGAGGCGGCGGGTTTGCTGGACGAGTTCCGCGGCCTGATCCTCGAGGGCCGCCAGCAGATGCGGATCCTCGATCCCGACGGCACCGTCCTGCTGGACCACCCCGACGACGGCACCGGTGGCCGTCCCGAACTCTTGCGCGGCGAACTGCGGCAGATGTTCCTCGACTCGCTCCCGGAGGGCACCGTCCAGTGGGGACGGAAGGTCAGCAGCGTCCGCACGGTCGCCGACGGGCACGAGATTTCCTTCGCCGACGGGGGTTCGGTCGTCGCGAAGCTGCTGGTCGGGGCGGACGGCGCGTGGTCGCGGGTGCGGCCGCTGCTGTCCGACGCCGTTCCGGAATACACGGGCCGGGCTTTCGTCGAGACCTACCTCTACGACGCCGAGACCCGGCATCCGGAGGCCGCGAAGATCGTGGGCGGCGGCGGAATGGGCTCGCCCGGACCGGACCGGCGCATCATGGTGCACCGCGAACGCGACGCGCTGCACACGTACGCGATGCTGAACAAACCGCAGGAATGGTTCGACGCACTCCACGGCCTCGGCACTTCAGCCGCCCTCGCCCGCGTCGCGGCCGAATTCGCCGACTGGGCCCCGGAAATCCGCGAGTTGATCGCGGGCGGCGACACCGCGCCGATCTTACGGAGGCACTACACGCTGCCAGGCGCGCACCAATGGGAGCGGATCCCAGGCGTGACGCTGATCGGCGACGCGGCACACCTGTGCGGCCCCAACGGAGAGGGCGCGAACCTGGCCATGCTCGACGGCTCCGACCTCGCCGAACTGCTGGCCGCGCATCCGGACGACGTCGAGACCGCGCTGACCAGGCACGAGGAACGGATGTTCGCCCGCAGCGAGGAGGTCGCGGCGGAGTCCGCCGAGATGGTCAAGCGGATCACCGCGAATCACGGCAAGGACACCGCGAAGGTGGTCGCGGAGGGG